>JBKQNQ010000161.1:0-9491 GCA_052145875.1 Thiobacillaceae bacterium | reverse complement strand
GGTAATGCCATTCTCTGGTGGCCTTGAAGAATATGTCAGCGGGTACCGCCACCAACGGACTGAATCTTCTAATGCAGCTTGTTAGATTGCTTCCTAATGCCCGAATTGGTTGAGCACTCCTGCCTGTGGCCAATACGCTCAACCAATTCGGGCATTAGGAAGCAATCTAACAAGCTGCATTAGAAGATTCAGTCCGTTGGTGGCGGTACCCGCTGACATATTCTTCAAGGCCACCAGAGAATGGCATTACCCTGTATTGCGCATTCCTGCGGCAATGGCATTTATGGACCGCTTGAGCGAAATCAGCCATTTTTCCCGCTCCGGATCCGACAAGTTCTCATTACGATAGCGGCTGAGCAGACGGGCCTGGATATGATTGAGGGGGTCAAGATAGGGCTTGCGACGGGTTAGCGACAAGGCAAGTACCGGGTTCTCTTCCAGCGCATAGGAGAGCCCCGCGATCGCGAGTACCCCCGTTAGCGTCTTGTCGAACTCGTCGGCAATCTTTCGATAGACCGCTCGGGCGTTTTCATGTGGGGAAAGTTCGGAATACTCACCGGCGATTTCCATGTCAGCCTTGCTTAGCGCCATTTGCACGTTTGACAACAACGCCTTGAAGAATGGCCATTCCGCGAACATTCGTTTGAGCAGGACAACTTTCTCCGACTCACCCATCATTGCGGTAATCGCCGAACCAATGCCATACCATGCCGGCAGCGTATGACGGGACTGTGCCCAACTGAATACCCATGGAATTGCTCGCACAGATCCCATCGAACGATCCGCTTTCTTTCGGTGGGATGGCCGTGAACCGATGTTGAGCAAACCAATTTCCGTAATGGGAGTACTCTCGTAAAAATAATCGAGAAAGCCATCGGTGGACTGGGTCAGCTCACGGTAAGCAGCTTCGCCACGATCCGCCAACTCTGCCATCAGGGTCAGGAACTCAGGATCCACGGCTCTTGGCGCACCGAGTAAGCCGCAGCTGGCCTTGATCAGCCCGGTTGCGCCCATGGCAATTTCATAAACCGCGGTTTCGGGATTGCTGTACTTGTAATACAGCATCTCACCTTGTTCGGTAAACTTAATTTGGCCGGCTACCGTGGTTGGGGGTTGTGACAAAATCGCCTCATGAGTCGGCCCGCCCCCACGGTCCACGGTACCCCCGCGCCCATGAAACAACCGACAATCGAGCCCATGACGATTGGTGATAGCAATAATCCTAAGCTGGGCCTGGTAGAGATTCCAGTTGGACGCGAGAATCCCTCCATCCTTGCAGGAATCCGAATAGCCCAGCATGACTTCCTGCATGTTTCCTGAGGCGGTAAGCAAATTGCGATAAACTTCGTTCGAAAACAGGGTCTCCAATATCCCCTCAGCGTGACGCAAGTCGTCCACGGTTTCGAACAGCGGCGCGACAGACAGTTTGCAGTGCCAATTCCCCTTTTTTCCCGCCAACCCGACAAGTCGGGCCAGGAACATCACCTCCATCACATGCGCGGCCGTGTGTGTCATCGAAATCACATAAGCACCGAAGGTTTCGCTTCCCACCTCATTCATCAATTTGGAAACCTGCCGGAAAACTTCCAATGTTTCGCGCGATTTGTCCGACAGCACCAGATCGCTAACATAGAGCGTACCCTCATGGGCAATCCAGCGCGACAATTCAGCCAGTCTGTCCGGTTCGTTCGCCACGAGGTAATTCGAGTCAGGATTAAGCTGTCTGAGAACCTCACTGACTGTTTGGGTGTGCACCGTGGATTCCTGACGAATATCCAATTGCAGCAGGTGAAAGCCAAAGCTTTCCACCAGCCGGATCAAATCTTGCAGATCCGCCTCAGCCAACGTTCGGTCACCATGACTCACGAGGGAAGAACGAATCAAACTAAGGTCCTCCAGCAACTCCCGCGCACCGCTGTATGCCATGATTGAAGTTCTTTCCCGTTCATCCGTCAGCTTGCGCTGCACCTGATCCAAGTTCTCCTGCAGTCGAGCCATCATGATAGAGATGAAACGGCGATAGGGTTCCTTAGCATAACTCTGCGCAGCTGTCCCGAAAAAAACCTTGTTACCAAAACGGGTTTCGACCCAGGCAAGTCGGGCCGCAAACAGTGCAGGCAATTTGGACCACTGCAGGCTGTGAGTCAGCACATGGCGCAACGCCTGCAGACGGCGGATATACTCATATAGCGCCGTTTCCATTTGCTTGTATACCGCCCAGCGGGTCACGTCTGGCGTGACGAACGGATTGCCATCGCGATCGCCGCCAATCCATGAGCCGAAACGGATGAAGCTTGGTACGGAGATGGCTGGCTCGCCGTCCGTCTTCACCCCATAATGCTTCCTGATCGCCCTTGCAAAATAGCGATAGGCCTGAGGCACGGCAAAGAATAAACTGTCCCTCACATAATACAACCCGTTGCGGATCTCATCCTGGACTTCCAGCTTGGCGCTGCGTAGCTCATCGGTACGCCACAAGATGCGAATCTCGCGTGACAAGGTTTCAGTCAGGTCGTCCCGCTCATTCCTGCCCAGTGTTGGATCATAAAGGCGGTCACAAATCACAAATATCCGGCGCAGGCTCTCCATCACCGCGCGCCGCCGAGCCTCTGTGGGATGTGCGGTGAACACAGGCGAATAACGCAATTGGTTTGCAAGTGACTGGATCGTCTCTGCAGAGACCCCTTGATCCTTTAGCTGGGCCAAGGTGCGGTCAAACGAGCCCACCCAGGGATCACCACCCATTCCCAATTGACGACGGCGATTTCGGTGGGCAAAGCTCTCTTCGGCAATATTGACCAAGCTGAAATAGGACGAAAATGCGCGAATGACCTGTTCGAGTTGGTCAGGCGGGAGACCGTCAATCAGCCCCATAAGCCTGAGCTGCAAATCCTTGTCCTTATTTTGATGCAGATCCACAAACCCCGCGCGCAATGCCTCCACCACTTCAAACAATTCCTGGCCCGCAATTTCCCTGAGTACATCGCCCAACAACGCGCCGAGCAGGCGAACCTGGGCGCGCAGCTCATCGTCAGTCAGCAGGTTAAGCGGGGCGTTCATAAAGAGGACGTCGGGGGATGGGCACAAAAATGCAGAGACCGCTTTATTTTCTCACCTTTGACTACCCCAACCAAATCCGGGCATTCCTGAACATGCGCATCCAGGGCCCATCTTCCCCACTCCAGTCTCCCGGCTTCCAGGAGAGCTGCGCCGAACGAAACATCCGCTCGGGGTGGGGCATCAGAATGGTAAAGCGGCCATCGGGGGAGGTGAACCCGGTCGCACCATTGGGAGAGCCATTCGGATTCAGCGGATACGATTCCGTCGGACGATCGTGATGATCTACGTAACGCAATACGAGCTTAGCCTGGATAGCATGGGACGGACTCCGGTAGACCACACGACCCTCGCCGTGCGCTACCGCGATTGGCATATGTGAGCCTGCCATCCCGGCAAAGAACATCGAAGGACTATCCACAACCTCAACTTCCACAAATCGGGCCTCGAATTGCGCTGAGCGGTTGGATAGGAATTTAGGCCAGGCATCGGCTCCGGGAATAAGATCATGCAACTGACTCATCATCTGGCATCCGTTGCACACACCCAGGCCAAACGTGTCGGTGCGATGATAAAAGGACTCAAATTCGTGGCGCGCCCGGCGGTTAAAAAGGATTGATTTGGCCCAACCGCCACCAGCACCAAGCACATCGCCATATGAGAATCCACCGCATGCCACCACCCCTTTGAAGTCTTGGAGCGAAACACGGCCCGCAATCACGTCGCTCATGTGCACATCAAACGCCGAGAACCCCGCACGGTCGAACGCGGCGGCCATTTCCACATGGCCATTAACGCCTTGTTCGCGAAGGATGGCGACTCGCGGCCGGATACCACGAGCAATATAGGGGGCGGCGATGTCATCCTGTGGGTCATAGCTCAGCCGATAATGCAGGCCGGGGTCGGCGCCGCCTATCACGTGCTCCAATTCCTGACGGGCAGAATCCGGGTTATCCCGCAGCCGCGCCACTTCGTAACTCGGCGACGCCCACACTGCATGCAACTCGGCAAGTGGTTTGTCGAACAGGGGCTCATCCAGGCGAAGAATCCTCATGCGGTTATCCGGGCTAACCTCGCCGATAACATGAATCTCGCTACGCAATCCCGCATCAAAGAAGCGTTGGAGGATTGCTCCGGCATCTGCACGTCGAACCTGTATGACCGCGCCGGCTTCCTCATTGAATAGCACTCTCATCAATTTCGCCTGGCGTTGTGCCGACGTCATTGTCTCCAGCTCGAATTCAGGCTCTCCCTCGTCCTCCACAGCGTGCCGGATCAGGTCCTGGCACATATCATCCAGCTCCAGCTTTACCCCACAGTGTCCCGCGAATGCCATCTCGCATAAGGTTACAAACAAGCCCCCATCGGAACGATCGTGATACGCGAGAAGCTTGCCCTCAGCGCGTAACTTCTGAATGACCTCGAAAAAGGCGTTAAGGCTTGATGCTGTGGGCGCATCAGGGCAGTCATCGCCAACCTGCTTGTAGACTTGGGCCAACGCGGAGCCACCCATTCGACATTTGCCCACTCCAAGGTCAATAAGCATCAAATCGGTGTCGCCACAGTCCGTACGAAGTTGCGGAGTCGAATGCTGGACCGCATCAGACGTCGGCGCAAAGGCAGATACCACGAGCGAAATTGGCGCGGTAACAGACTTCTTCTCACCGTTTTCTTCCCACACGGTCTTCATGCTCATCGAATCCTTGCCCACCGGAATACTGATGCCCAACCTCTGGCAGTAGTTGGACACAGCTTCGACGGTATCAAACAAGGCCGCGTCCTCCCCAGGATGTCCCGCCGGCGCCATCCAGTTGGCTGACAGCTTTACGTCTGAAAGCTGTCCAATGCTCGCTGCGGCAAGGTTCGTAATTGCTTCAGTGATCGCCATGCGGCCAGAGGCGGGCGCATTGATTAATGCCAGCGGCGCCTTCTCGCCGATTGCCATCACTTCCCCGCAGACAGTCCGATAACCCATCAAGGTAATGGCGCAATCGGCCACCGGCACCTGCCACGGTCCCACACATTGATCGCGCGCGGTCATGCCTCCTACGGTCCGATCACCAATGGAAATCAAAAACATTTTGGATGCAACACCGGGCAGTAACAGCACTCGACGCGCTGCTTCGTCAAGCCTGATTTCGTCAAGCACCAGTTCCGGCAATTCCCGCCTTACGTGACGCACGTCTCTCGTCATTTTAGGCGGATTGCCCAGAATAACCTGCAGCGGAACGTCGACCGCATCGTTCTGGAAGAGCTGATCTGTCACCTGCAAACGTCCACCGGCTGTGGCCTCACCCAGGATAGAAAACGGGCAGCGCTCGCGTTCACACAGGGCACGGAATTTGCCAATTGCTTCAGCGGAAATCGCCAAGACATAGCGTTCCTGAGCTTCATTACTCCAGATTTCCTTCGGCGACATTGCCGACTCTTCCGACGGAACGGCACGCAATTCAACTCGGCCGCCCTTGCCCCCACCGTAAACCAGTTCGGGCAATGCGTTGGATAAGCCGCCCGCCCCGACGTCGTGGATGGATAAAATGGGATTGTTGCCGCCCATCTGCCAACAACGATCAATCACTTCCTGGGCGCGGCGCTGCATTTCCGGATTACCGCGCTGCACCGAGTCAAAATCAAGATTCTCGGCATTCGCGCCAGTTGCCATGCTCGACGCGGCCCCTCCGCCCAGCCCAATCAGCATGCCGGGGCCGCCAAGCTGAACGAGTGGCGCGCCAGCCGGCAACATCTGTTTCTGCACATGGTCCTCGCGAATGTTGCCGACCCCTCCGGCCAGCATGATGGGCTTGTGATAACCGCGCATCTCGCCCGCTACCAGCTCCTCAAAGGTGCGGAAATAGCCCGCCAGATTGGGCCGACCAAATTCATTATTAAAAGCAGCCGCACCAAGCGGGCCTTCGATCATGATCTGTAACGATGACACGATCCGGCTCGGCTTGCCGTAAACGCGATGGGTGCCTCGGGTCACGGCTTCTGGGTGGGCGGGGACACTCGCCTCGTATCTCTCCCAAGGCTGCTCATAGCCGGGAATATTCAGGTTCGATACAGAAAATCCACACAATCCGGCCTTGGGCTTGGCGCCCCGCCCCGTCGCTCCTTCATCGCGGATTTCGCCACCGGATCCGGTCGCGGCGCCGGGAAAGGGTGAAATTGCGGTCGGATGGTTATGCGTTTCGACCTTCATCAGGATATGCGTAGGCTCCGTGCCGAAAGCATATTGCCCATCGCCTTTCGGGTAAAAACGATCGATTTGCGCGCCATGGATAACCGACGCATTGTCCTCATAGGCAGAGAGCGTGCCCCGAGGCGAGGCCATGTGCGTCTCCCGGATCATGCCAAAGAGCGTCTTGTCCCTGACTTGGCCGTCGATTATCCATTTAGCATTAAAAATCTTGTGGCGACAGTGTTCCGAGTTGGCTTGGGCAAACATCATCAACTCCACATCCGTGGGATTGCGCCCCAATCGGGTGAAATTGTCCGTCAGGTAATCAATTTCTGTCTCCGACAGCGCCAGTCCAAAGTTGATGTTTGCTTTGAGCAGGGCCGCGCGCCCCCCACCGAGTACATCGACCGTTTCAAGGCGGCGCGGTGGGACGTGACTGAACAGTCCTGTGACCAGTTCGGGCGAGCGCAACACTACTTCGGTCATGCGATCGTGTATCAACGGCAGCAGACGGGATTGTTGTTCCGCGTCGAGCGATCGTGCATTTTCAATGTGGTACGCAACACCGCGCTCGATCCGTATCACCTCCCCCAATCCACAATTACGCAAAATATCGGTTGCCTTTGTCGACCAGGGGGAAATGGTCCCAAATCGCGGCGTGACCAAGAACAGCGAGTCCCAATTTGCGGCCTCCGGCCCCTCACTTCCGTCCCCCAGTATCTGGTTCAGGATGGTCATTCCAGCGTCGGACAAGGTCGCGGCCACCTCGACAAAATGCCAGAAGTGGGTGTCAATTCTTCCCAAGGTGATGCCCAATTGTTGGGCCTCATCACGGATCTTTGTTAAACGGAATTCGGACAGCGCGGTATTTCCACGCAGAGAAAGAATCTTGGCCATGGGACAGGCAAACGCCAAACAGAAAGCTGTCATTTTACCTGAGCGCAGTACCTAAGCCGTGCGGCAGATCGAACCTTGCCCAGGGCTCCCACGCGCGCGTTCGAAAATCGGCTCCAGCGTTCTCGGGAAAGCCCTATTTGGCCCGGCGCGCTCGGAACGTGGCCCGCGTGAAGCGCCCCGTGTCCCACAGTTAGCGTTTGGTAAGCGCGGGCCGACCAGTGCTTCTGGCCGCAACGGGCCGGTGTGACCGTCATGCCAATTCCAATTTGCACCCCAGCCCCTGAGTCGGTTTCTGGACTTGGCAACCCTTTTCCCCCGATGCGCCCCGCTCTTGGATAAGCCTCTTCCCGGTCGATGCCCAGTGCTCCAGCCGACTTTGGCTTGCACCCATCCGTGGCTCTTCCGCCTTCGTCTTTTCGGTGCCCCCTGTACCCCATCGGGCCGGGGCAATCCCCGTCGACGCCGATATGGCCGAGCTAGCGCTTTTTCTGTCAACGCCACACAGTATGCCCTGTCGCGGCACGCGCGCGGCTTGGCTCCCAATGTTTCCCTAGGTCGGGTGCGAAGCGAACTCTTCGGTCCCACGGATCCCGCACTTTTGGCGGCGAGCGAGATACCGCGAGGCATGTCGCTGCCTCACATTAGAAAAGGCAGCCGAAGCTGCCTTTTTTGGTGTTGCGCTCACGCGGCGACCGATCTAAACGCGGCGTCTAAATTCGTTGGTACGAGTGTCGATTTCTATCTTGTCACCGATTTCCACGAACGCCGCCACGGGAATTTCGAACCCGGAGGGCTTGATACGGGCCGGCTTCATGACCTTGCCCGACGTGTCGCCACGGACAGCCGGCTCAGTGTACTCCACCTCGCGAACAACGGTGGTCGGAAGCTCCACGGACAGGGCTTTCCCTTCGTAGAACACGACCTCAACCGGCATGCCATCATCCAAATAGTTGAGCGCATCCGTCAAGTTGTCAGGTTCGATTTCGTACTGGTTGTAATCCGCATCCATGAATACGTACATAGGATCAGCGAAGTAGGAATAGGTGCATTCCTTGCGGTCCAGCGTCACTAGATCGAATTTCTCATCCGCCTTGTACACGCTTTCAGCGCCTGCGCCCGTGAGTAAGTTCTTGAATTTCATCTTGACTACAGCTGAGTTGCGGCCAGATTTGTTGTATTCGGCTTTCTGCACAACCATGGGGGCAGAGCCAACCATCACTACATTGCCGGCACGGAGTTCCTGAGCGGTTTTCATCTTACTACTTCCTGAATAATGGTATAAAAAACAGCTAATTGTAGGCTTTTTTTGCAAACATTACCAGCGATTCGCTTAGACTTGGCAAACGCGCTAAAGCCTCTCCCCAAGAGCGCGCCAAGCCGCTGCACTCCTCCAAGATTTCCAGGGCGCTCGGTGAAATACCCGTCCCCCGGTTCCAGCCGATGAACAGGTCCTGGATTTCGTTTGCCCGAGTGGAAGGAACGCCAGCCAAGTAATGGCCAAGCCAGGCCCGGACCTTCTTCTCGTGCGTATCGCCCTCCTGCGTATAGGCCTGCCATAGTAGCGAGCGACCCGCAAACTGGGCACGCACGAAAGAATCTTCGCCCCGGACAACATTGACATCGCATGCCCAAAGCAGCCGGTCGTACGTGTCCTGGGTGAGGAACGGCACGGTTCTCACGCTCAGATTTCTGTCCTGATAACACTCCCCAGCGTGCCCGTGGCTCCTACCTAAATAATTCAGTGCCGGCCCGAGTGCCTTGTTCATCGGAAGCACGCAGGTGACAGGACGGTCGTGCCGGGCGAAGCTTTCCAGAAGTGAAGGGATGGCCGGGTTTTCATAGGCAAACAGCGAAATACGCGTCTCATTTGCCTGTGCCGCAGGAATACTCAAACTTCGCCAGAACGCAGCCTGCGCCTGTGAATCACCTTGGAAATTCCGTACGGCCTCAACCAGCCCTCGTTCCCGCAGCAAGCCCCCGGTGGTGCTTGTATATCCAGGAAAGAAAAAGTATTTGGTCAGGGGCAGACGCGGATGCGGGGACGCCAAACCATGACATCCTTGCACCCAGGCCTCGGCGGTCAAATATTCGAGATTGATCCAAACGGGCTTGATCGATCGGACGACCATCGCGCTCAGGTAAGGCTCCGGCAGGTCGCAACCAAACGCCTCAACGACCATGTCAAAGGGGACGACGTCCGGAAACCGCTGCACCCAATGGCGCACTTCTACGCCATACCAGTCCTGAAGATCCAACTCAATCGAAATCGCAGGATGCAACTTCTTGAACGCACGCAAATCATCTATCCATAGCCGGACCTGCAGGTGCTGTTCATCGTGCAACTGACGAACCAGCCGCG
>JBKQNQ010000160.1:0-3522 GCA_052145875.1 Thiobacillaceae bacterium | reverse complement strand
CAACATCACGACGAATACGACAATTACAATTGAAATCGGCACATATCCGCCTTCCAAGAATTTAAGCCCACTGGCCAAAAGGAAGGAACCGTTAACCGCAGTCAATGCGCCCCATACCAGACCGGATCTCATTGCGCTCCATTTCCACGATATCCTGGCAACGGCGAACATGGCGATCGATGTAATCACCATCACGCCGGAAACGGACAAGCCATATGCGGCTGCAAGGGCAGAACTTGACCCAAACCCAACGACCAGTGCGATGCAGCCAGCATAGAGCGCCCAGTTGATGAAGGAGACGTAAATCTGCCCATGGTGCTCAAAGTGCGTGTGGACAATATCGATTCGGGGAAAAAGACCCAGCCTTACGGCCTGCGCGATAAGCGAGAAGGCCCCCGAGATCAATGCTTGCGACGCAATGATCGTTGCCAAGGTGGCGAGCAGTACCATGGGGTAGAGCAGCGCGGGTGGGACCAGACTGTAAAAAAGGTTCTTTCCCAACACTGGCGTGCCGCTCAATAAATAGGCTCCTTGCCCGAGATAATTGAGCAGGAGCGCGGGGTAGACCAAGGAGAACCAACCAATCCGAATGGGCAAGGTTCCGAAATGGCCCAGGTCGGCATACATGGCTTCGCCGCCGGTAACGCAGAGCATGACAGCACCCAAAATCAGCAGTGCCGTGTATAGATTGGCGTGCAGGAGGAATTTAAGCCCATAGACCGGATTGAAGGCATACAAGATCTCCGGGTGACGATCGATCTGCACCGCGCCCAGAGAGGCAATAACCAGAAACCAGACGATCAGGATCGGTCCGAAGACCTTGCCAATCCCCATCGTGCCTTTCGCCTGAAGCCAGAACAACCCGGTAAGCAGGAGAACCGTAAGTGGAATGACGGTTCTCCCCAGGGAGGGTGTGGCAACGCTGATTCCTTCAACCGCAGAGAGAACGCTGATTGCTGGGGTAATGATTCCGTCGCCAAAAAGCAAGCCCGCGCCCATGACCAATGACCACAACAGGACTCGGCTGCCGCTTCTTTTTGATTTGTCATGCAACAGGCCGTACAGCGCAAAGATGCCGCCCTCACCGTCGTTATCCGCGCGTAAGACAAGTATGGCGTATTTGAGCGTGACGATGATGGTGAGCGCCCAAATCACCAAGGAAATGCCGCCCAGGACATTGTCGTGAGTGGGCGGGACATTTCCATGACCGAAGAAGATTTGGTCAAGCGCGTAAAGCGGTGATGTCCCGATATCGCCATAAACAATACCCACGGCGCCGAGTGCGCCAAGTGCGAGCCTTCGGCGCGAGAGCGCGAGGGGAGCCCCTTTGGGCCAGGGTGTATCCGATAGGGTGGCCGTGCCTGTTTGGTGGGAGGTCAAAATGCGTGGCGAAGTTGAAGGGTGGGAGTTCTAGCCTCGACATACAAGGCGCGCTCGGTTTCGACAACGATAACACGGGGACAGGGCTGTGAGAATCCTTGCGGCGGGAATTCGTGCCCCTGGAAGCAGCGGGTTGTTCGGGTGTTCTTAGAGCGTCGTGCGATACGTGGAGTCGCTCTTGATCCAGCGGTCGCCGTTGTTGCGATCCTGCTGTTCTTGGTTCGCCTTATTGGCCAACGCATTCGACAAGACCTGATTGCCCGACATGATATCGCCGCGCAGGAGCTGCAACTGGTTCATGATCATGCCACTGATCTGGTTGCCAGCCTGGAGTACCTGCATTCGGCCTGTAGCAGATAGACTTGCATTCTGCACGACCTGCAGGGCGGATTGCTCGGTTGTGAAATGGTTTGCTTCAACCCCATATTGAAGCAGCACGTTGGCGATTTGGCTGTTCAGATTCGCGGTCCATCGCTGCAGCGTCTGGCTGTAATTGGACAGCGGGGCGCTCGGGCTGCCAAACTCTGCCTGCACTTGTGATGCCGTGTTCATCGACGCATACGTCAGTCCCTGGGCATTGCCCGCCAAATTGATGAGCTGCGTGATCTGACTGGAAATGTTGGGCCACAGTTGCGTGGGCAGGCTCTGCAGGTTCTTCACCTGGTTCATTACCGTCTGGATCTGCTGCTGCAATTGTGCGGCCTCTTTCACGTACTGATTGGCGGCGGTTGCCTCCTGGATAATCTGCTCCGGCAGGGTTGCCCCGGCGATGGTCACGGTGCCACCCGCTGGCGCGGCAGTAGTGGTGGCCAACAGCACGGCCAGAATCGGGGTGCGGCGAAGGGGGGTCTGCATGGTGGCCTTCCTGTCGGGTATCGGTAGGCCCAATCGGCACGCCCAGAAAAACCGTGACCCGCGCAGCGTTGGCACCGTCCCGGCGTGACTGGCGCAGACTCATGCGGTGCCGGGTCTCGGCGTTGAGCCACACTGCAAGATCACACTCGGGTCCCCTCCATCGATGTCGGCTGTCGGGTTCGGATTTCCCAGAGCGCGATCCCTCAAATCAGACAGTCCCGCGTTATCGACGGGCACCCGGTTCGTTGCCTTGACAGCCCGGGAGCGCCACGAAACCTGGGCGAAAGTGTCTCTATTCGGAATGGCGTTCGTGCGCGTCATCGCGGCCTCACGCCACGTCGTCAATAGCTTTCCCACCGTGCTGCCGCATCGAACAGTCCCTGTTCCCGCAGCCATTGGGCGGGCCAGGCGTGTTCGTCCGCTTTTGCGAGGCTCCTGATGCGGGCGATATCTTCCTTCCCGCAGGCACCGACGAAGGCCAGTTCCTCGCCGCTCAAGCCCAGTTCGAACAGGCGACGGCCATCGGGGTGGATCATGTAGTATTGCCGTTTGGGCGTCGCGGTTGCGAGTATGTCGATCTGACGGGCATTAAGTCCGACCGCCTCGTAGAAGGGGCGGATGTTTTCCGTGGCCGCTTCCGGGTTGGGCAACAGGATTTTTGTTGGGCAGGACTCCAGAATCACATCGGCGATACCGGATTGGCTCAGGTCGGAGAGACTTTGCGTGGCGAAAAGCACGGAAACGTTTGCCTTCCTCAGCACTTTGAGCCATTCCCTGATCTTGGCCTTGAATGCCGGATGCCCAAGCATGATCCAAGCTTCATCGAGCACCAGCAGGGTCGGCTGTCCCTTGAACCGCTGCTCCAGTCGATGAAACAGATAAGTGAGCACCGGCAGCACCACCTTCTCTCCCCGATTGAGCAGGTATTCCATCTCAAAGACCTGGAAGGCGTCCTCGCGCAGACCGTCGCGATCGGCGTCGAGTAGAGGCCCTGCGCTGCCTTTAAGGGTGTAGTACCGCAAGGCGTCGCGCAACTCGTGGGATTGGATCAAGGTCAGGTAGTGCGTCAGGGTACGCTGCTCAGGTGCACTCGTCCCTAGGCCGAGCTGCAGCACCGCACGATGGAGCTCATCCCGTAGGCGGGGCGTGACCGACGTACCTTGCAATTCTACTAAGGATTCCAACCACTGGCTCGCCCAGGATTGTTCGGCCGGATCGTCAACCTGGGACAGCGGGCAAAACGCCAGCTGGTCCGTATCGCCGGCGATGTCGTAATGCTGGCCGCCT
>JBKQNQ010000159.1:0-3623 GCA_052145875.1 Thiobacillaceae bacterium | reverse complement strand
CAGCCGCATCTTGATTGCTCTGTTTGCGGTGGTGCCAGCCATCGCCTGCTGTTGGATTCTGATTGCGCTGATGCAACTGGCCAAAGGACTGGGCGGCATGGGCGACAACGCGGTAAGTGAGCCAGTTAAATTATCATCTGAGGCCGTCCTGAAAATTTTGTTGCTGGTTGGAATTTGGCTTGTGACGATGACGGCCTTTATCTTGATGTTCCTCAACGCGCTCAATGTTCTGAAAGGAGCCATGCGTTGCGTGGCCTACTGTATTTGTTACTGTTTTTCGTCCTTGCGATGGGAGGGGCGTTCGTTTTTGCCGATTATTACTTCGTTTCCCCTCGCTGGTCTCGCAGATTGAACTTGCTCGCCGTGGTTTTCATGCTGCTTTCAGGGCTGTGGGTTTTTACCTTTCGGAAAAGCGTCAAAGAAAAGCCGCCGCCGGTTTGATTGCACGGCCCCAGGCTGTTCCCCTCGCGTCCTGAGAGCGGTGGCCTTCACTCCGCTACGCTTCTCCTTCGTCCGAGGCTGTGCTCCGCGAAACCGCCGCACTCAGGCCGCGCCCAAGTCCAGCTTGTCACTCAGGGGAAAGACTCTCCGTTCCGCTTACTCGCCCGGTTGCTCCGGTTACGATGCTCGGTCTTGCTCCGCTCGCTCTGTGCGTCTGGACCTCCACAACCGGGCGAACGCTCCACAGCCGCTCTTTCCCCTGAACGACAAGACACCGCGACCCCGCGACCCATTTGGTCATGTTTTGTCGGGTAAGGAAGTGGCGTTGCCGCCACTCCCTCCCCTTGGAACCGGACGTGAAGGTTTCCCGTCATCCGGCTCGAGCCGTTACAAAGCTCCGCTTTCACGGAGTCGGTAGTCACAATGGATTTATTCCCACACCCAAGTGCGTGGTGGCAAATACTCCTTCCGTCGCTCGCGCGCCGAAAAGTATTCAGACCAACGCCCGTCGAACGGATTGGCTTCGGCCCGGATTTTTACGTGTCGGCGGAAATGGAAGTGGCCGGCCTTCGCCAGCCTCAGCCACACCGTCTTTCCGTCTTTTGTCCGCCCGTTGGTGGGTGCCGCAAACGTCCAAGCGGTGTATCCGGGACAGTAGAAATACCGTTTCCGAACCCACACCTTGGATTTTCCACGATGTCTGCGTTTGGCCCACTGCCATAACCGTCGCCATATCTCAAAGTCGGCCCGTCCAAACGTCTGGCTCGCCGCCACATGCTGATGGTAGGTGGCCCAGCCACGAATGACTGGATTCAACAGACCGATCAGATTTAGCTGGCTGGCCGATTTGTTCGCTCGGATTATACCCCGGACTTTTTCGAGGAACGCTTTCACGTTCTTCTTCGATGGTTTGATCAACATCTTGCCACCGTATGTCCGAATGTTTTGTCCGAGGAAATCGAACCCTGTTTCGATATGAGTGATGCAGGTCTTTTCGGGCGAGAGCACCAGCCCTCGCTCTTGTAGGAACTGCTCCACCAGTGGACGCACCTTCGTTTCCAGCACCTCTTTGGAGAAGCCGGTGACGATGAAATCGTCCGCATATCTGACCACATTGAACTTGGTGCGTTTCCGCTTGCCGTCCACGAATCGCCACTTGGGGAGCCGTTGATGCAGCATGGCTTCCATTCCGTCCAAGGTCAGGTTGGCCAACGTCGGCGAGATGATGCCGCCTTGCGGCGTTCCCTCGTCGGTTGGATACAGAGTTCGATTGTCAACATAACCGCTTTTCAGCCATTTCTGGAGTATCCCTTTGTCCATGCGGACATGCCGGAGCATCCAGTCGTGGCTGATGTGATCGAAACACCCCTTGATGTCGCCTTCCAGAATCCACTCCGCTGCGTTCCTTCTTGCCAGCGCAATGAAGCACTGTTGGATGGCGTCCGCAGTCGAGCGTTTTGGTCGGAATCCATAGGAATTGGGAGCCGCCGTGGTTTCGGCAATGGGTTCCAACGCTAACAGGTATAACGCCTGCATCGCTCGGTCTTTCATTGTCGGGATACCCAGCGGCCTCTGTTTTCCATTGGATTTTGGAATATAGACCCGCCGCAACGGCTGCGGCCTATACCCGCGACGCTTCAGGTTTCCAATCGCTTTGAGTTTTGCCTTCGGAGTTCGCCAGATGAGCCGGTCCACTCCGGGTGTTCTTTTTCCCTTATTCTCCGTCACTCGCTTGACGGCCAAGGCTTTGCCGCTAAACGAATGGGTCAGCAGCCATTGCAAGGCTTTCACCTTGTTCCAGCGGCCTTCCTGTGTTGCCTTTACGATACGTGCTTGCAGCCTCCTGACGTGACGTTGATGCCGGGGCCAGTCGAGCTGATCCCAAAGCTCCTCGTTGCCGGAGGATGCACACATGGATGATTCCACGTTCATTTGCGATTTCCTCCTATGTAGGTTCTGCCAGTTCTCTCGTAACGAACGACCTGCTGGAAGTCTGCCCGCTTGCACGGCAGAGTCATATTGCAACTCCTATCCGCCCCGTTACAGGACGGCCTTTGCTTTCTCCAGCTTCCTCTGCCCGCCATTGCCACAGCGCCCCTTGCGGGAACACCTGCCTCACGGAGGCGCAATGCCGGGTTTACAGTGTTTGATTGCGATGACACGAATGAATTAGCCCCTGTCCTATACACCGGCAGCCTTCTCTTGTCCGTGTGTCCCCAGATTTGGAAGGGAGCACCCGACTGCGTACCATTTTGGTTAGAGCCTGTCAGCGTCTTTGGCTCTTCAAAATCACGATGCCTGCGACAGTTCACTTGTGTTGGGCCTTTCATCCAGCCTGTCTCTCCGACCACATTAACGCTCGTAGTCGTTGGAGCCTCCTCGCGGAGACTTCCTTCGTCTTGACGACGCAGAGATGTTGTCTCGGCAGCTTCCGACCCGACCGTTACCAGTCGCGCCGGTGCCGATAGACTACTGCGGACGGAACCGCAGGTTCGACTGACGAATTTGTGTTCGTTCCGAACAATCATCATAACCACTTCACTTCGCACCAAATCCGTTTTTTTGCGCGTTCCCAACCTCTCGCCCTCACCGGCGTGCTTCCACAGGGGGCAATCACATGGCGGTGCCCTCTGAAGACTACTCCCGCCAGCCGCCCTGTTCCGCACGCCTTTTCGTGAAGGGCGAGAGGCCGAGAACGCACAGAGCAAAAAAAAAGATTATGAAAACAAATACAAATTCAGATTCAAGGCTCCAGAACCGGACCGCACAGCGCAATTCAGAACAACTGCATTGGATTGATTTCCGGCAGCGATTTTTCAATCGCGGACTTTCGACAGACAAAGTGTTGGACATGCTTTATCACGAGACGCCCCGCTTTTGGGAATTGTGCCAAGTTGTCGGCAAGTGGGTTTGGATTCAGTTTGAAGGCAAACAGCCCCCCACCGTAACCGCCGAGCTTTCGCAGCTTGGTTTCCATTGGAACCGGAGGCGGCAGGTTTGGCAGCACCCGTGCGGGAATTTTCGCACCGGCACCCACCGTGACCCGCGCGAGATTTATCCGACCTTTTACCCGGCGGATTAACCGGAGAACCCACCATGAAACGAAACAGCCGCCGCTTGCCGATACCGCAGCACGAGTTTGGCTTTAATCTGTAGTGCCGGATAATGCCGAGTAGTGGGGG
>JBKQNQ010000158.1:0-7209 GCA_052145875.1 Thiobacillaceae bacterium | reverse complement strand
ATAAATGCAGCATAATTGAACCAAGTGATTGAGATGTAGTGGCAAAAAAACAACCCAGCACCTGTAATATCATCACCTTACACGCTTTCTTGCGCAAGTTGGGCTAGCGGCGGCATTAAGGCGGACCAAGGCTGCGTCGTTGATTCCAGCTTTCGGGTTCCCTTTCATATTCCCCGGACACAGCCAAGCATCTGACCGATATCCCTTGATCGTCAAAGGGACTCCCGATATCGCTTCCCGGAATTCGTTTGATTTTTATGCTCGATGAAGGGCAAAGATCGTGAAGGACCCTGGCCATATCCTTGTGAAAAGGTTGTATGAACCTTGCCCGATTTAGGTCTGAAACGCGAATGTCTTAGCGGGAGTCGACCGGTAACGAGACGCCTCGTCACCCATTGTTCGTCACCCACTTCCGGCCAAACAACCCCTCACGGTCTACTTCTCCGGTCACTCACCTCGAGGCTCCGCCCACTTTCGCCTCGTTAAGGCGGGCCCCACTGTGGCGAGCCGGTAGGTGTTTCCCGAAGATCGCGGTAGATGCGATCAGGGGTGAGGGGCAGATCATGAAAGCGGATGCCGGTGGCATCGGCCAGAGCGTTAGCCAGCGCTGGGGCTACCGGGTTGATTGGTGCTTCGCTCATGCTTTTGGCGCCCAGGGGGCCAAAGACATCCGTTGTCCGGGCGAAATAGACCTCACTGCGCGGGATGTCGGCATAAGCCGGGATGCGGTAGTGGCGAAATACCGGGTTGACGACCCGTCCCTCCTGGTCGAAAACCATCTTTTCGTACAGAGCCCATCCCAATCCTTGGGCAATACCGCCTTCTACTTGCCCCCGGAGCTGTCGCGGATTGATCTCGACCCCAGCGTCGGCTGCGTGAATGCTCTGGAGGATCTTGATTTCCCCTGTAACGCGATGGACCGCGATCCGGAAGCCGTGAACGTTAAAAGCCACGGTGCGCGGCGTTCCATAGGCCTTGCGTACGACATGCAGAAGCTGTCCCGTCTGCCCGGCCGCGTTGTGAAGATCAACCAGCCCGATCCGGACGCCATCGCAAACCACAGCGTCCGATTCCAGCCGGCATTTGTCGCGGCTGGTACCGCAATGCCGGGCAGCGAAATCCAGGATCCGCTCCCGCAGGGCTTCGGCCGCCTGATGCACCGCCTTTCCCGCCACGGTCGTTCCGGCGCTGCCGAACGGCCCGGTATCATAGCCCGTGCGATCGGTGTCAGCCTGGATTGAGAACACGCTCTCCGGTGAAGTGCCGAGAATCGTGGCGATAATCTGATGGCGGACCGTGGTCGAACCGTTGCCGAATTCCGGCGACCCGATGGTCAGGTGGTACTTGCCATCAGCCTCCAGGCTGAGACCTGCCTCGGAACGATGCTCGAGGGGCGGCGTACAGGCAATCATTGCCAGACCGACACCGTTTCCCACCAGCCACTCGTCTCCCTCGGGGCAGGCAAGTCCGTTGCTTCGGGCGAGGGCGTCGCGCACCAGATCGAGGCACTGGTCCAGTCCATAGCTTCCGTAGTCCAAGTAGTGCGGCTCCTAACTCATGGACGTTATCGGATCGCCGGGGCGTATGACATTACGATGTCGGAACTCGATGGGGTCCATGTTCAAGCCCCGGGCGAGTTCGTCCATCGCCGACTCGATCGCAAAAATGGTCTGCGACAGCCCGTAGCCGCGAAATGCGCCTGCAGGGACTGTATTCGTGTAAACAGCGTAGGCGTCGACCTTCTTGTTCGGGCAATGATAGACCGCAACCGATTCGCCCGTGGAATGGAAGAGTACTGAACCGCCATGCGTGCCGTAGGCGCCCGTGTTGGAAACGATTCGTAAATGGAGAGCGGTCAGCGTGCCGTCGCGTTTTGCCCCGACCTTCACGTGGATCTTCATCGGATGCCGCGTCGTGGCGCCGAAGAATTGCTCCTCCCGAGTATACTCCAACTGGACCGGCCTGCCTGTCTTAATCGTGGCGAGGGCGCAAATATCCTCCGTCACCATTTCCTGCTTCGCGCCGAATCCGCCGCCCACGCGCTCGGTGAACACACGCACGCTGTTCGGATAAAGGCCGAAGAGATAGCACAGCTTTGCTTTGGTAAGGAAAGGGGTCTGCGTGCTGGTCCGCACGTTTAGACGCTGGTCTTCGTCGATCCATGAGATGCTGCAATGCGTTTCGAGATGAGCATGCTGGGCGCGGGGCGTCGAATAGGTCGCTTCGTGGATGACATCCGCCTGGGCGAAAGCGGCCTCAACATCACCAACCCCGCCGTGGAGTTCGAGCAAGATGTTTCGGCCCGGCCGCTGGATACGGGACTCCGCACCTTTGTCGTGGAGAACAGGGGCGCCGACGTGCATCGCTTCCTCGGGATCGAAAACAGCCGGCAGCAATTGATAGTCCACCTCCAGGCGGCGGCATCCTTCTTCTGCAGCTCCCACGCTGTCCGCCACCACGGCCGCGACGCTCTGACCTACGTGACGGACCACGTTGTCCAGAATGTAAGTGTCGTTGGGATCGGAGTGATAATCGTCGTGATTGGCCCTGGTAAACAGCCGCCGCGGGACATCCTCCCACGTGAAGACCGCGTGGACGCCGGGGACCGCCAGGGAGCGGTCCTTGCGAATGGACAGAATCCGCGCGTGCGCGTGAGGTGACCGGAGCAATTTCAGGTGAAGCATGCCGTCCATGTGCATGTCGAGGGTATACCGCGCCTTTCCCGTGACGATTGCTGCGGATGCCGGGGCCGCTACGCTGCTGCCGAAGGCTTCCCCCGGTTGCGGTTCCTCAATCGCTTTGATTCCGCGGATCGCATCCTCAATCGAGTGATATCCGGTGCAGCGGCAGAGATTGCCCTTGAGCACGCGAGGCAGGTCCTTGCGATCTTCCTCGTTGAGAGTGGCCGCGGTCATGGTCAGCCCGGCTGTACAGAAACCGCACTGGAAACCTTGTGCGTCGATAAACCCCTGCTGCACGGGATGGAGTTCCCCATCGGCGGCCAATCCCTCGATCGTCGTCACCTGCCGGCCCTCAGCGCGAAATGCCGGCACCAGGCAACTGTGGACGGGAACGCCATCGAGCCAGACTGTGCATGCTCCGCAATCGCCTGCATCGCATCCCTTCTTGACTCCGAGCCATCCCAGGTCGCGCAGGAAGGTGCGCAAGCACTGCCCGGGCCGTGGCTCGCTG
Source organism: Thiobacillaceae bacterium (assembly GCA_052145875.1). GTDB lineage: Bacteria > Pseudomonadota > Gammaproteobacteria > Burkholderiales > Thiobacillaceae > DASQBT01. Next base: position 4,017 of record JBKQNQ010000158.1, on the reverse strand, counting down.
GAGAAGGTTCTGCCATTCACGTGATACGTCATGATCCACCCCCTGCTGAAAGTTCTCGTCGGATGTCCTCGGCGAAATAGAAGGTCAAGTGTTTGCGGTATGCGGGAGTCCCATGAACGTCATCCATGTACAGAGCATCAGGTATCGCTTCGCGAAGCGTACTTCGGAGCTCATCGGCAGCGGGGACCCGGGGAAACTCCATCTGAGCGGGACGTGCCGAAGCGGCGGTGACGGTGAGCGACATGCTCCCCTCTGGGCACAAGGCACCGATCAGCAACACCGAGGACCTGCCCAGGTGCGTCAGCGCCATTCGGCGAAAGCTCGTTCGCTTGTGAAAGGCCGATGCAGGCAAGTCGATGCTTCGAAGCAGATCGCCCGGTCCAAGGACATTCTGTTGAGCCCCCGTGACGAAATCCACGACCCGCACGCTCCGCTCGCCGCCGTTCCGCTGCCAGATCGTGCAAACGCCGTCGAGGGCTGTAGTCAGGGAGATCATAGCGCCCGCCGGCAGAGACATGCAGATATTGCCTCCCACGGTGGCGGTGTTCCAGATCTTGAACGATGCCATAAGAGACTGGCAACACTGACGGATCAAGGTGGCCGCCTTCCAGTCTCCCGGCGCCACGAAGGCGTCGAGTTGGCCGATCGTGCATGTCGCGGCAATTGAAAGACCGGCCTCGGTGACTCGCAGCGGGTCCCAGCGAAGCCATTCCAGATCGATGAGCCGATGCACGCCAGGCTGCGGTTCAGAGAAAAGCCACGTTCCTCCGGCCAGCCAAGCATCCGAGTCGTACCAGTCTGGGATCTCGTCCCTGTTCGAGGGACGAGCTACTTCAGAAACCGTGTTGAGATCCATGTTAGACCGCCGTTTTCTTGCAAAATGTGACCCCGCCGGTATTCGGAATAGCCGGCGCCGATCACCTGTGCATTATGATGAGGTGTCATTCTGAGTTCGTCTATCCCGTCACCTGGCGGAACAGGAGAGCCAAGCCCCCCAACAGGACGAGGATCAGGAGAGTTCCACCGATCGAGAAAGCCCTTTGTTTTGCTGCATTGGCCATGAGCCAAGGAGCAAGAACCATGTTCAACCCCGGCATCACGGCCCACTGGAGAATGCACACGCTCAGTGCGTTACCGATCAGCATGGCCACCGCCAGTCCCAGGGGCTCCGTGTACGGCCCGGGAAAGAGAACGAGCAGCATAACGGTAGGATACAAACCAAGAAGCACAGTCAATGCCATTTTCCAGGAAGGAGGCGTGGCAGCGCCCTTAGTTTGGCCGGCGAACCATGGGCCGAAACCGCCCGGCAGCGCCTTGAGCTCGAAGTCCCCGACCTGCGCTTGCAGTTTCTCCACCCACTCGGCCCGAACCGACGATTCCAACCATTCTTGAAGTGACTTCTCGTCGTCGAAGTGGATTACCACCACCCACTCGTCGCGCTCGCGGTCGCCCGGTGGGTAGACATCGGTGCCGCGATAGCCGGCAAAGGCCTCGGCTGCCCCACTAACGCCGCGCTGCCATTCCATGAACCAGTCTGCGTTGGCAGCAGGGACATGTTGCACTACAACCGCAGAGGCCCGTGAGATACGCACTTCCAAAATTCAACTCCTCAGGTTAGGCGAGCCGAACGAAGGCAGCCTAATAAAGTGGACCAGGTGCCTGGGCCCGGCCGCGGGCTTACTCGTGCGCAGCCGCATCGGATTTTTTGTAGGCGCGCTTTCCTGCGACCCACGTTTCGTCGATGTTGCGGTCGTCTCCGACCGACATGACCCCAAAGAGCAGCTGTGCTGCCTGCTCGATGGTCTCCGGGCCGGTGTCTTCCACGATGAGTGACTGACGCCAGCGCATCGCCAGTTGACCGGCATTCCAATCCAGGACGACGAAGTCGGCTTCTTTGCCTTTGTGGAAGCTGCCGAGAAGGTCATCTAGGTAAAGGGCCCGAGCGCCCCCCAGCGTGGCCAGGTAGAATGCCCGGTACGGCGACAGCTTATTGCGGTCAGCCTCCGCGAGGTCCTGCTCGCGGGGATTAACGGAACCATCTAGCATAGTGTTGTTGCACAAGCCGACCTTGTAAGCCTCCTCGAGCACGCGAATGAGGGTGAACGCGTTGCCGCCTCCCATGTCACAACCCACGGTGATGCGGACGGGGTGGTCGGGGTCCGTGGCGCGGCCCAGGCGGAAGAGGCCGCTTCCCAGGAAGAGGTTCGACAGCGGACAAAACGCAATCGCCGCACCTGCCTTCGAGAAGCGGCGCAACTCGTCATTGGAGAGCCAGACTCCGTGGCCGGCAACGAACTTCGGTCCCAGCAGCCCGTGTTGTTCGTGCACATGAGTGTAGTCGTCGCAACCGGGGAAGTGGAAGTGCGCTGTGCGAATCTCTGACGGGTTCTCGGAGATGTGCGTGTTGACCCAGCAGTCGTTGTGCTCCTTCTTTAACTGCCGGCAGCGGTCCATCATTTCCCCAGTGCAGCCCACAGCGAACCGGGGCGTGATGGCGTAGAGATTACGGCCCTTGCGGTGGTACCGCTCGATCAGGCGCTGTGACTCGCGGTAGAATTCATCCGGTGTGATGACGAAGTCGTCGGGCGCGAACCGGTCGATGCCGGTCAGACCAGCGATCACGCGCATGTCGCGGCGGGCAGCCTCGTTGAAGAACTCCTCCGTCGAGACCGGGCTGCTGGTGGTGAATGCCAGGCATGTCGTCGTGCCCCCAGCCAGCAGGGCGTCGAAAAAGTACCCGGCAGCGGTACGCGCGTACTCACGGTCGCGGTACTTCAGTTCTTCCGGAAATATCCAGGTTTGGAGCCAGTCCAACAACTGTGCGCCATAGGCGCCAAGGACACGCACTTGCGGAAAGTGGATGTGCCCGTCGATGAATCCCGGGAGGATCAATCTGTTTTGCAGGTGGGTGACCGGGAGGTCGGGATGTCTCCGCGAGACGTCGGCAAATGTGCCAAAATCCGTGATAACTCCGTCGTCGATGACAAGCAGCCCGTCGCGGTAGAATCGGGCAGCGTCTTGCTCGTGCCCAACGTACCTCCACGGGTCATCGATGAAATCAAAGAACATTCCTCTAATGGCGCAGCCGGCATCAGCCATCACGGTTCCTCCTTTGAAAAGATGGTCACGCTGGTGAGCGTTACGTTGTATGACGGAGGTGGCTCGGGGAAGAGACATAGATTGAGACCCCCTCAGTTATTCTCAGCTCAATCCATCGAAATAATCGAAGAACACTCCATCCGGGTCATATTTCTTTCGCAACTCTTGCAGGCGTTTCCATTTGACTTCGGTATACGATGCCTGAACGATGTTTGGATAAGTGACCGTATCCGATTCGCCGATGTAATACCCGGCCACAAACGGTCTAAGGAGATCCAGGCATTTCTTGTGCCATTGGGTGTTGGCTTCGTCGTCCTCCGCTTTAGTCCACATCGTCCACGGTCCGCCATAATAATGGGCGCTCATTGAGAATGCAGCATCGGGAAGTGGAGCCGGAATATTGGGCCCGGTAAAAATTGCGAACATTATGAGCGTGGTCGGTGACGGCGTCTTAAAGAAATGATCCCGGAGCGCATTGAAAATATCGGCCAGCTTGGAGTCAGAAAAAGTAGCTTCAACCTGGTTACGGTGATCGGCAGGCCACAGATCTCCAGATCCATCAAACAAAGCCTCAAAGTCGTAGGGCTTCGTGACCGTCTTGGAGAGACACTTCGCAATGATCGGGCAATCATTCAGAGGCTCGAGCGAAGACTTGACCTCCTCCGTTGAATCGGCAAAAATCGTGGCGGTCACCGTGCAGACCTTGCCGGCATCTGCCTTGCATTTTTCCGCAATCTCAGGTGGTGCGGTGAGCATGAACAGACTCAATTCGATGTTAGGCGGCAACTTGCTTGCTATGGATTCAAGCCACTGAGCGACTGTGTCGACTTCGCTAATCGGATAATAATAAGAGCTGCACGCTATCGCTTTTGGTAAATCATAAAGATTGAGGTGGTATCGGGTCGCGACACCAAAGAA
>JBKQNQ010000157.1:0-24272 GCA_052145875.1 Thiobacillaceae bacterium | reverse complement strand
ATCCCGGTTGCTCCTGCTGTGGACGCGGTGGGTCGGGATTTCAGTTTTGTCCCTAGCTAAACGGCGCGTAATACTAAATTGGAACCGTGATAATCCAGTTACCAGATTTGTCCGAACCGGGGAGCCACTCTCAAGGCAGTTCGATGTCTACTAAAAGAGCCGCTGTCTACTAAATTGACAGTCTCAGGCAATCACGGAGTTACGAAACCCTCGCAGTTTTCGTTTCCCGTTGTCGGCAGACACTTGGGCTGTCTATAGTTCTTTCGGAACTGACGATCATCCAAACATTTCTGACCGCGCCCGCCATCCCTGCCCTTTAGCCTCTCCGTTTGTGAATGATGGCGTGCTGTGTCATTGACGATCCCGCAGCCAGAATCTGCGTTCAAGGCGTTATAGGCTGGTGAGCTGGTACACCATGTCGCCGACGAACCTCCTGAATGACTCGTTCTCGACAAACTGCTTGTAGACGTGCGTGTCGTCCTTCAGGAGGCGTTGCATGACCGTGCCAAGTGCTTGGTCGTGCGCCATGCGCGCGGTGTGTGGCGTGTTCTCCTTGGCGTTCTGGTAGGCCACGTCGGCTGCAACCTCCGGGGCGATGTCGTACCGCAGACGCTTAGCGACACGGTCGGTATCGGTAAACAGCGTGCCGAATTGCTCATTGAATGTCTTGAGGATGTTGCTCAAACGGTCAAGCTCAGGCTCAGCTTTGTGCCCGCCTGCATCCGTCGGCACGGGTGCGATCTCTGAGTCCTTGTCCGCCAGCACAATCTTCATCGCTGCTTTCTTCTCGACGCGGTAGCTGTCCATGTCGATGGCTTCGAGGATGCCCTTTGCGAGGTTCTCCTCCTCTGGCGCCGGCAGTTTAGGCACCAGCAGATTGAGCAGGATCAAGAGCTTTTCCCATTCCACGTTGCTGTAGGGAATCACCGACGAGAGGAAGCTTAAGGTGCGGCAGAACACCTTGGCCTTGCTCTTGAAGTCCACCTGGCCGTCCTCGTCGAGCCGGTCTTTATACACCGCCACACAGGTATCAAGGATCGAGTCGAGCTTGTCGCGATCCGCGCCCCCAAGGAACAACTCCACCACCTGCTGCACCTGCTCCGGCGAATAGACCTGCGCCCTATCCAGCGCCGCCCTCAGCTCGTGCAGCTTGTTCGGGTCGGTCTCCTCGGCGAGCAGCGCGGTCCGCTAGTAGTCTTGGAAGGCAAAGGTGATCGCCTCGCTACTGTTCTGAATGTCGAGCACAAAACAGTTGTGCTTCTGAGGGTGCGCACGATTGAGACGCGACCAAGCTGAACCGCCTTGATTCCCGAGAGCGGCTTGTCCACGTACATCGTGTGCAGGAGGGGCTCGCCGTAACCGGTCTGGAACTTGTCGGCGCAGATGAGGAACCGGTAACCGCCTGACTTCGGCCTTCTGCTATTAGTGGAATCGGCCAATAAGGGTGCCTCGCTTCACTGGCCGGGGGCCTTCACCCTGCCCCGGCTCCATCTTGCGCTCTAGATGATTACTCCTTAGTCAGCCAGAATTTAGCCACGGCGGGGGATTACCAGCGCAGAATGCGGCGTCCCAGCAAGGCACCCGCTGCGGCGGGAATCAGCATGCCTAGCAGGTACCAAGAACCTATAAACGGCGCTTCCATTTCGGGACAGTGCAGACAGTAAACCAGCGCCCCGATGGCGCCGGACAGCAGGCCCGCAGCCGCGCCGGCAAGTCGCAGGTGTGTCGGTCCAAGTCCCTGCATTGCCCAGAGCGTGGCAACGAACATCGGCACAGACAGCATGGCGATGAGAAACGGACATACCGCCCAGGTTGCCCCAAGCAGCAACCCCGCTCGCTGCATCGGCTCTGCATCGGCCAGCACGTTGATGGCCAGGGCCCACATAAGCACTACCGGCACAGCGAGTGCAAATGGAACCCAATCGAGACGCCGGCCGGGGCGAGACAGGCGCAGGACCGCAAGCAGGCTGGCCACGGCCAAGAACCCGACATAGCCTGCCTTAACCCAGAACATCGGCAGCCGGATTGCCTCGGCAAGGTCATGCCGCACGCCGAGCAGGCAAAGCATCATCAGGGTCGCCGCAGCCGCACCCGCACCGACGGCGGCCGCGTAACGACGTGCGGCGGCATGGCGGTCGACAATGCCCTCGTTGGCCGCGAGCAAAGTCACGAGATCATGGGTTTTCATGATTCACCTCGGATCAGTGCCGCCAGCGCCTTCAAACCGCGGTGGACGCCGACCTTGACCGCGGACTCCGACATGCCTGTGAGTTGCGCGGCTTCCGTCACGGACAAGCCTTCGAGCTTGGTATGGACAATCGGCAGTCGCTGCCGGTCGGGAAGTCGCTCGAGCAACTTGCCCAGGTCCCTCTTCGCCTCAGCGGCCTCGTTGTCGGTGAAGGACAGGAAATCCATCTCGTCATCCAGCGGATCGGTGAGCACGTCGTGGCTGGCGCGCCGGCGCAGCAGATCGACCAGCTTGTACTTGGCAATGGCGTACACCCATGCCGTTAAGGGCTGATTGGCGTCATAGGTGTGACGCTTGTTGTGAATGGCAAGCAACGATTCCTGCACGAGATCTTCCACTTCGTCCGGCAAACGGGCCAGGCGCTTGCGGAAATAGGCACGCAGATGCGCGCTCAATTCCTTAAGAAAGGCCTGGTAAGCTGGGGCCTCGCCGTCGAGTGCGCGTAGCAGCAAGTCCTTGAGCCGCGCCTCGCTCGCGTTCATCTGGCCCTTGTCTGTCATTCGTTGCACGAGGGAGTTTGGTTACAAACTCGCAAGATTTGATTGTGATCCGCTGATTGCGATGAATTGTACCTTGGCTTGTAACCAACCGCCACTTCAGCCCGAACTAGTCATTGAACCTGATTGATTCGGCATTTTATATGAGACAGTCGATCAGGCTCACTGAGCCGGTGTGATGTTTAGTGTTGAGGTTAGCGCCGAATATGAAGTTCCCTTGAGATTCGTGCTTTACAAACGAGGCCAATATTTACTGTAAGTGGCCCAGAAGTTGAGCACGATGCCTCAAGGGGGGGCAGGGACACGCGCTTTTCCTGGCGTTCCACCAGATAGGTTGGCTAACAACCTGCTCGCATTTTTAATCTTTTATGGAGGTCATCGATCATGCAAATCGTCAAATCACTTTCTGCCGTAAGCATCCTTCTCGCTGCCGGCGCGCTTTCTCTAATGGTTCCACAAATCTCCGTGGCGGGGGAGATGCACCATCCTGGCCAAGGCTACGATGCGTTCCATAGCGGCAGCGGAGAGCCACTGCCGACTTACGATCACGCCTATATGGGAACGTCCATGAAGGCGGCACCCAACCAGGGATTCGATATCTACCATCTCGGCGCTGTTGGAACTGTACCCGCCAACTATGAAGGTACATCCATGATGCCGACCCCAGGCCAAGGCTGGGACGTCTTCCGTAGTGGAATTGGCGACCGCATTTAAATCCTATGTCGGAATGATCGGAGCGCTTGCCCGGATGAACGGGTAAGCGAATCCGGTCTAACTCGTGCCCGAGACACAGCTTAGACTTGGAACTCCCGCGCCGCATGCACGGCGGGACTGGACCAGTGCAGTGCGAGATCAGGCTGCCGACGCGCCTGACATCGTGATCCTCGAGATGCCATCACGACTGCTTTTCTCCTGCACGCCATTGGCAACACGCCGATTGGCAGCTTCGGCGAATCCGCCATCAAAGACCGGTTCGCTGCTGCACAGAATCAAGCGCCGTTCCGTGACCTGGCAGCCTTCGTTGGGTATCCCCAATCAAGGTCGCAAGCGCCTTCAGGCCACGGTGGATAGCGACTTGGAGCGCAGACTCCGACATGCCCGTGAGCCGCGCGGTTTCCCTCACCGACAGCCCCGCTGCTGCTCTGGACGATCGGTGGGCGCTGGTGGGCGGGCAGTCGGGAGAAGCTGGCCCAGATGCCTGCTCGCCGCGGGCGGCCAAGCCTTCGCAGATGAGGCGATGAGTAAGGATACTGTGTCCAAAGATTAAATGTCCAAGGACGGCGTGGGCAAGGAAGAAATGAAGCCATAAGCCGTTGGCGTTGGCGGCAATGCATGGAGGTCCCAAGTCAGGATCAACCGCGTGCAGCCAGCGAGCCGCAATTGATTAGCGCTTGAGGAGTGCTCAAGCCCAAGCACAGGAGTAACAGTCATGAATCGCCGACTTGCCACAATAGTCGCCGTGACGCTGGGCATCGCGACAACCGCGCTGACCGGGTACGCGTCATCTTCGGCCACCAGATCGATTCCCGATCCCGTTGTCGATATCCACCCTGCCAAGGCAGCAGGCACGCAGACCGCAATGCTGGCTGGCGGCTGCTTCTGGGGTATGGAAGGCGTATTCGAACATGTCAAAGGGGTCACCCGGGTTGCATCGGGATACGCAGGCGGCAAAGCGGATACTGCCACCTACGATCAGGTGAGTTCCGGCCGGACAGGTCATGCAGAATCGGTGCGCATCTCCTACGACCCCGCACGTATCACTTATGGCCAGCTGTTGAAGGTGTTCTTTTCTGTCGCGCATGACCCGACGGAACTGAACCAACAGGGCCCGGACACGGGGAGCCAATACCGCTCGGCGATCTTCTTCGCCAACGAGGATCAGAAGCGGGTGGCCGACGCTTACATCGCACAACTTCAGAAGGCACATGTCTTTGCTGAACCCATTGTCACCCAGGTCACTCCCCTGACAGGGTTTTACGACGCAGAGGCCTACCACCAGCATTACTTAGCCCGTCATCCCGACCAGCCGTATATCGTGATCAACGATTTGCCGAAGATCGCTGATCTGCACCGTCAGTTGCCGGCCATGTATGTTGATAAATAGACCGGCCCGCCAGCGGGATCGCGTTCCCAATTCGTCTAGACGAAAGGTCGCTATTTATGTCAACGAGAAAACATGAGCTTAATGATGAGCTACGCACTTTCCGGAAAGGTGTCAAAGCCCAATTGCCCTCGGACGTCTTCAGTCTGTTGGAGCGGTGAACCGAGCAATTACGCCATGCCGGGATCGGAGCACAAGCCCTGCGGGAAGGTGCAATGGCTCCGGATTTCGCCTTCCCCGATACCAACGGCAAACCACTCAGTCTGTCGTCAGTGCCGGAACAAGGGCCCGCGGTCTTGTAGTTCTATCGTGGAGCGTGGTGCCCATATTGCAATTTGGAGATCAAGGCCTATAAGGCCGCACTGCCTCGTATCCTTGCCGCCGGAGCGAGTCTGCGGCGGTCTCCCCTCAATTTCCGGATGCTTCCCTATCCATGCAGGAGAGGGACCATCTTGAATTCCCGGTCTTAAGCGATGTCGGTTCCGTAGTCGCCAAAGCTTACGGTATCGTCTTTGAACTACCCGGGTCGTTACACGAGATCCATCGCGGCTTTGGCGCCGACCTACCCCGCGCTCGACGGTAAAGGCGATTGGGTGCTGCCCATCCCCGCCACTCTCGTGATCGCTCAGGATGGCCGCATCATCACGGCTCGCTTAGATGTCGATTACCCGATGCGTGTGGCGCCCCAAGAGGTCCTGGAAAGCTTGGAACAGATGACAAACACCTAGCAATAGGAACTCCTCCCAGGATCCGACTGACCCTCAATAACTCCTCCACGGTCCCAGAAACAGGTCAGGTTGATGCTCAAAACCGTTGGGATCTGTCATCGGAAAGTTCGCTGGATCCCATCGACTGTAAACCCAGTGCCTGCGAGGGATTTGCGCCCCGCTGGCAAATCCAAGCGACGAGATTTGCCCAATGCCTTACGCCGATCAGTTGCGTCCAATGTAAATCTCTGGGTGGACAATATTGGGCGCGAGAATACAACCGACTGCCAAATCGCGACGAATTTATCTGTGCCTGCGGATCTCTGGCCTTGCGTGAGATATTGTTTTTTGAGTACCGGTGTAACCATTTTGTGTCCTTGATCGAACTGACAAGGAGTCGACCTCATCCGCCGGCTTTCGTCCTCGCCGCGATGACTATGCGACCTGCGTCGTCCGTCGTCACAACTCGTCAGTAACAAAGGAGAAGGAAAATGTTTAATCGAATTCTTGGAGTTCTCAGTATAAGTGCCGTGGCTCTGATCATCCCAGGCGCCGCCAGCGCACAGAATGATGATATTCCCCCCGGCGACCAAGTGATGGTTGTTACGGCATCGAACACGACCCCGAATAACCAACTGCTGGTTTACAGCTCGACCGGGGTTCTATTGAAGGCAATCCCGACGACTGGGCAAGGCGGGGTTGGAGGCAACGCGGGTGGGATAGCGCACCACCATGACCTGCTCGCCGCCGTCAATTTCGGGTCTCGTAATGTCTCTGTTTTCAACCAAGACATGGAGCACTTGAGCTTTACACTGGTGCAAGTGGTTCCAGCCATGGCGAATCCAGTGAGCGTCGCGTTCGGCCACGATCATCTCTACATACTTACCACTACGTATGTGGAGTCGCATCCGATCTATCAAGACTGGGTGAGCAAAAGCCCAGACGGAGTGGCATCGTTGATTAAGGCGGACGGCTCCGCGGCCCAAGTGGGCGTACTCAGCGGGCAACTGATCATTACCGAGAAGAGCAATGTCATTGAAACAGTGAATTTGGACAGAGACGGCGCGATAACTGGCAGCGCAAGTTTGGTTGCGGACATTCCGGCAAATGTAAATGCACCTTTTGGCCTTGTGACACGCGGCAACAATGCGTATGTCACCATCGCGCACGCCAACGAAATCAGCCTTGTTAGAAACAACGATGTATTGACGACTACCAGCTCAGGTACCCAGAGCGCACCCTGCTGGCTAGCGCTAGACGGACCGTTTCTGTTCTCGGCAAATTCGCCGAGCAAGAGCGTATCGCGCTATGCCGTATATGGTCAGAAGATCATCCAAGACGCAGCTGTCGCTGCCCAGTTTAGCTTCAATCCGACGGATATTGCGTACAACGCTGGCTTGGCGGCCGTGGTCGATAGTAATGGGGTGATATCTCACATGTCCGTCTTCAAAGTAGATGAAGACGGCAATCTGACTTTGCGTGGAGTTGCCACGATTACTAATTCTGCGACCAACGGAATTGCCATTGTCCGGCAGCAAAAGGAAAACGCCCAGTGAACTGAGGTCGTCACTGCTAGAAGAAGAATGCGTGGCGCCAGGACTACAACGAGCACCGACCGAAGAAGGATCTCGGGGGCTGCCGCCAGCCGTGTTCGCATCCACCCCGCGACACAAGCCGGACCAGGCCCAGGAGAATTTGGTTACACCTTGCAGCGATGGACTCTAAATCAGACTGCTACTGAAAAAGGGGGCACGTCGGATGCACTACACTAGTATGGACAAACCGCTTGGGATCGGTCTGGTGAATAACTGTTAGGCCTAGTAGTCCCTCCGCTAGGCCGTTCTTCGTAACTTGGGGGGAAGATCAACTGTCTAGGAGATGCCATGAATAAGGTAGCGATTCAGCCGATGCAGTGGAAGCCCATCATCGACATAAGTGAGACAGAAGGATTTACAGAAGTGGACGCAGCGTGCTTTGCTGAAGTCCGAGACGTGCTCAGCAAGTATGGCTTGCTGGACAAGTATGGAATGAGCCTTGTTCATCGTCACTTCGACATTCTGGACGACGAATGCCTAGTGGAACGAGTAGACGCCGACACTCGGACCCTATCGGTCCGGCCAGTGAAGCAGGCCGAACTGCAACCAAACGCCACAACGGTCACTATGTGGCGATTCACCCAAGGCGAGAAAGTGGCAGAGGTAAGCTGCCAATGCTATGTCAGCGCTCGTGGGCACGAAGGAAGGCACGGTGTCTACTGAGACAGCGCCGCCTAGCGGTGCTCGTGCAGGGCGACGCTAGGCCTAGAGCCTTTGCATTTCAGATTTGTAGAACGCTTCGTAGTAGGTCATCCACCCCTGTGAGTCCTGGCCCCGATGCGCGGCTCCGCTCATGAATGCAACGGTACCGTTGCGTTGCGTTATGAAGTATGCTAATGTGAGTACACTTGGAGTGTGGCCACACGGATGCCGCACCATCCTTTAGGAGTACTGATGATGAAAAGCAGAACCGTCGTATTCGCTAGTCTTCTCGCCTTCGCCCTCGCTGTCGCACCGGCTACCTCGGCTCTTGCATGGGGGAGCCATGGCGGCGCCTATCACGGAGGGGGCGGTTACGGTTACCACGGCGGTGGCCCGATCTTGGGTCTCGCTAACGCCGTGGTCGCAACGGCGGCCGCGATCATCACCGCGCCGGTCGCCATTCTGGGCGCCGTTGCGCAGGCTCCACTCAACTATGAGCAGGGGCCTGCATATCCGGGTGCCTCGCCCCCGTACGCGGCGCCGCCTATAGGTCCCAGTTACTACGGGACCTCTGTCGCGCCCATCTACTACGGAGCACCGCCGGCTGGACCATACTACTCACCGGCGGTAACCCCTGCGTATTACACCCCGCCGGCCGCAACGTATTTCACTCCTCCGTCCCCGCCTCCGGCCTATTACGCGCCGCGCCAAGCTTATTACGCGCCACGTCCGGCATACCATGGCCCGCCCACCAGCTATTACCCACCGCCGCCTGGCACCTTCTACTTTCCACGTTAGGCGCACTGTGGCGCCGCGCGTTCGGCTTTGACCGGCTCAGCCCCGCCAGCGGCCAATAACAAAGCGGCAACGGGCAATGCCGACGGTGTCTCGCGCCGTGGCGGGCGTCCGCGAAAGGCTGACGCCGAGCAACTCGCCAATCGTATCGTCAACGCCGCGACCGAACTCTTCTTCACGCTCGGCTACGGCGCCACGACCATCGAGGCGGTCGCGCAACGAGCCCGGATATCCAAGCGAACCTTCTATCACCGCTTCGAGAACAAATCGGCGCTGTTCAGCGCAGTAGTCCATCGCACGATCGACCGCCTGCGGCCACCCGTTGATGTGCCATTGCTTCAGGGGGCGAATCTCCCAGACATCCTGCGTGGCCTAGCAGGTATTATCCTGCGCGCGGCCTTGTCTCCGCAAGCGATCGCACTGCATCGATTGATCGTCGCGGAGTCGAGCCGATTTCCGAGTTTGGCGGCGGTTGTCACCAACCAGGGTGCGAGCGAAGAGGCCATTCGACTGGTCGCGGATGTGCTAAAGGGCGAAGCGCGCGAGGGGAACCTCGCTCTTGACAATACAACATTTGCTGCGCAGCAGTTCCTGCACATGGTAATCGCAGTGCCACAGCTTCGCGCCATAGGCCTTGGGGTACCGATGACTCCGGCCGAGGTCGAGGCCTGGACATGCGACGTCGTCAATCTGTTTTTAAACGGCTGCCGCGGATGGGAACGTAAAGGGCAAATGGGCGAAACTTTATAAATTTCAGCTGGGTCTATTTCCTCCAGCACGCCGGCACCTATGTCATGCTCGCCGCCGTGTTCGCCGCCACCCTGGCACATGATCGGCAAGCCTTGTGCACCCGTTTCGCTGAAGCGGGACACAACCGCTGTGTGCCGAATGCAGAGCGTTTTTTGGTCTGGCGGACGCGGCGCACCGAGTTTGAGGCGTGGCGAGGTGCCGCCACCGCGGCCGGTAGGCTAAAAATCGTGTTGTACTGAACCGCCCCACCTTTGGTGGCGCTATGGGGATTGATTCAATCCGCCAGCGTCGAAGCGCGGGACTTGCAGAGGGACTAGGGTTGGATCCGCAGGGCAAGGGTTGATTTGCTGGCCGGGCGTGGTATCCGGGGCAGCCGTGACGGGGAATTTGAGGGAGAAATTAGCGTCACGAGAGCGCATAAGGCCGGCGCGTGCCCACTCGGACAACAGGAAGGCCGCTACCGGGTGAAATCGGTAAGCATTGAGGAGTGATGGCGTGTTGGAATTCATGAGTGACCTCGCGGCGGCCCGCGTGGCAAGGTGCGCGGCAAGAAGGTTTCGATGCAAACCATGTGACCACGCCCGCACTGCGGACAGTCGCGCAGCGACTTACCGGTGAGCTGCTCGTAGCGGTCGCGGTAGTCTGCAGACGCATCGGGAAGTGCGATGACGGGGACGGGCGCGCAAAGCGACTGCCGGCAGTGGGCGAGTTTGACTGCGCGATGGCGATTGGCCAGGAAGCCGCAATGGCGAATCCGTTGGAACCCGCTCGGTAGAACATGCAGCAGGAAGCGGCGCATGACCTTCTGACGCGAGGCATGGCGATAGTCCTTCCGTAATCCGCCCAGTAAATAGGGGCGACCAGAAGTGAAATTTTCTCTTAATTGACGTCGATGCACGCATGAAATTTAGCGATCACGATGCCACCGAAGACTTGCGCCTTATGTGCCAGTTCAACCGGGAACGGCCGGTGACATTCGCAAGAGTTACGACCGCTTTACGATCCTCAAACTGCCGCTCAGGTCTCCCGACTGGCTGACGCAACTTGTTAGGGTTGTCGATACCTGTTCGCCGGGCTCTCGCGCTGGTACGCCCAGTCCTGCGCGGGCGGCAGGCATCGTACAACACTTAACAGAACGGGACGCTCAACGGTTGGGGAATTCGGCCGGACGGATGTCGCTGCCTCGGCTCCCAGATCGTCTAGAATGTTCGTCAAGCTAGCCCGCGACTATCTATGCTGATATGAGGGAACGAGAATGACCGACAAGTCCAGCCAGACGTACGTTTTACCCAGCGGTGCCGAAATCGAAATCGAGACCCTGACCGATCACCGTCACCGAGCTGGCGCCGCGGACGCCTCCTTCGTGCGCGGCGACAAGATTCTCTTAGATAAGGTCATTGAACCCTTGGGGGAAGTCGCTGAATTGCTGTTCACCAAGATCAAGTCCAAAGTAAGTACACCAGATTCGGTGACACTGGAATTCGCCGCTTCGCTAAAGGGCCAGACCAAGTTACTAATTGTATCGGGTGAAGGTGAAGGTAGTATCAAGGTCTCGCTGACCTGGAAGCACACCGCCGCCGAAGCGTGAGGGATCGCGGCCCCTTTAAGAGGCGCGGTCGTCTGCATCATGGACGACGGTGATCAAGGCTCACGTAGCTCAAACATTAGCCACCACGAGGCCTGCGCCGTGAATCACTACGACCCTGACCAACCCCCAAACGCCGAGCAGTGGCTCGCGCTTGATGAGCAATTACGCATCGACCTCGTAGAAACACACCACCGTTTGGCGGGGGTTAGGCTTCCCAACCTGCAGGTCCACGCTATCTTTCATGTAGCCGTTGAGAACCAGCTAGCCGAAAACCTCGAACCGGTTGTTCGTGCGATGGCCTGTCTCGCCACCAAAGGGTTAACCCGGTTTGCGCAAACTGCGCTACGCTGTTCTTCGACCGGATCATCGGGCTGGAAGCAAAGCGCGACGACGATTTCGGGATATCAATGTAAGGCCGCGGCCATGGGCACAACGACGGTGACACGCAGCGCCTTGGCGGACACCGTTATCCGCATCACCGTACATGCCGACTTAATCGACCAAAAAAACGCAGACCACGGGAATGCTGTGAGAGCTCCGCTCCTGGGCGGGCCATCAACAGCTGAAGCGCAAGCGGATATCGAAATTGAGTGGAGAAAGGCGCGACTACGCTCCCATACGACCAGATCGGCATTTCAGCGGACGAATGGCCGGCGCAAGCGCGATATCTCCGGTCAACGACCTTCGCGCTTTGACCAAATGGCCTGATGTCGCATCCTAAAAACACAAGGCGTCGGTTGCTTCACTATGGCTGCGGTGCGGCCGGGTTTCAGTTCTGGCTCACTAGCTAAAGCGCGGGGAATACTACATTTGAACCGTGATAATCCAGTTACCGGATATGTCCGAACCGGGGGCCAATAAATTCAAGAGCTTGCGCCTAGGCGCTGGCCTTTTCATTTCCTGACCGGGACGGAAACGTGACATTTGGATCACGTTTCCGTCCCGCCCATTATCGATCCTGGCAGCCATACAGCCAGATTCTCAGTTGCGTACTTTGCATAACGATCAACCATGTTGCGGAACTTCCAGCCGCCCAGGTCTTTCAACTCGTCCCAACTGGTTCCAGCCTGCCTGTGCCGCCCGGAAGCCCGGGTATGCCGTTGTCCGCATAGAGCCGCTTGTGGAGCTTGACATAGCGACCCGTTGCGGGCCGTCGCAACGATCTGCGCGAGTGTTCCCAATGCAGCGCTTGCAGCCATTCGATCAAAGCGGGCTCACCGTGACCTCCGACCTGATGGGTGACGACGTCGCGCAGCGCAATGGCGAACGATAGGCCAAAGCGTGGCGCGGTAGTTCACTGCTTCGGATGAGCCTTGAAGAAATCCCAGATCAATTCGGACGCCGCCAGCTCGGCAGGAGGCGAATTGTCACCCTCGCGGATGCTCGTCCCCGGCCAGGTGTGCCCGGCATCGGTGATGAATTGGATGGTTGCCGCAGTGCAGCCTCGATAGGTTACTCGCTGTATGTGCGGCGTAATCTGCACTGTTTCCGGCGTCCCCGTGCAACCGTTCGAATGGGCCCATTTCTGCATAACGGCGACGGCGCCCGGGAAGTTTCCCAATACCAGAACGTGCCCGCCCCCGAACGGGATGGTCGAGTCTGCCTTGCCGTGGAACTCCATGATCGGAATGGGCGCGCAGCCTTCAGTCGGCTCATACATTCCAGAAACCGGTGCAATCGACGCCACGATGTCGGACGCGACACAGCCGAGCCAGCTCGACATGAACCCCCCTTGCGACTTTCCCGTGGCAAAGATGCGCTTAGGATCGACGCACAGATCCGCACTCACGCTTGCCACGACGTCGCGCACAAACGCCGTATTGGCGTCGCGGGCCGACTGCATGAAGCGCCACCCAATGCCGCCATTGGGAGTCACCAGAATGAAGCCCTCCCGGTCGCTCATAGGCTCGAATGCGCTGGCGGCGTTCTGCGTTTCAGGGTTGCTGAGAAATCCGTGAAAATTCAACACCACGGACGCAGGCCTTGTGGCATCGTAGTTGGCCGGCACATGCACCAAATAGGACCGATCGCTTCCGCCAGAGGCGATGGTCCGGGAGGTCGTCTTTCCGACTACCAGATTCGCCGCGAGTGACTTCCCGCATCCGGAACTCCCTGTCACGGGTACTGCACCCGGTGAGACTGATTCGGCTCCGCGTGCGAGCAACGGCGCGCTGCAAATGATAATGGCGGCCACAAGATACGCGAAAATTGGTTTCACGACAGTCTCCCTCCCACGTAGGTAATGCGCATGTCCACGGCTTTCTAGCAAACGGTAATTAGTCACTCCAGCTAAACCGTGGGTCACTAATAGCAGTCACTGGAGCAGTGTGCGCACAAAAAACCCAGCGACAAGCGCATTCACGAACGCGAGAACACGTGACTTACTCCGAATCGACATTTTTGGTCTCCCCTCTAAGCGGGAAACTGCGCAATACTGGGCGTCCCATCTTTGTTCGCTATGCGCTGAAACGATACATCTACCCGTCGCGCCTGGCTTGCGGCCTGCGTTGCATTGGCGTCCCCCCGCCTGACCGCGTTTCATGAATGGCCGTACGCGTCGGTGCACTCATCAGCCATTCGCAATTCATTCTAAATAGCGTCCGATCACAACTTAATACGTATAAATACGTAAATGGCGAGTAAATTGCGGCTGACCGATTGAACCCACACCAAACCGACTCGTATGGGCCGCGCCAGACAACCGACTGGCATTGGCCGCTTGTGAAGCTCCACATAGCGGGCAATTTCTGCCCCTCGCGATTGTCGGCTCACTAGAAACGAAATTGCAATGGGCTCTAGTCGCTACCGGCCGCGAATGCGCGAGACAACATCCCTAATCGTCAGTCCAGAAAAGACTGGCTACAAGCCAGCAACGACGGTAAGTGGGCACAAACAGGGCTCATGAGAGCCAATCGCTATATTGGCCTAACAAGGCATCTAAGACGAGATGACCTGCGGCTACGTAAAATTGCCGACGCGTTGGAACATCAGAAGGCTTGCCGAAAGTGCTATTAGACCTTGGACTTGGGCCTACGGGAGACTCCCATTGCCAATAGTCCAATCGCCGATAGCGCTATGGCGGATGGTTCTGGAACTGGCGCAAAGGCAACGCCGCGGATCGAGGTATCTTCCGGTGCGCTGTACAGCGTTGTGAACTCCTCTCCACCTGGCAAAGTTGTCGCCGCAAGCTCATCAGTGATTTCGTACAAGTAGCTCGGCGAGAGCTCATTCAGCCCGTAACTGGTGGCGAACAGTTCGACCTCTCCCCCGACAACTTCGCCGGTCAGGCCGAATAGGCCCGTCACACCGGCTGCAGTGGGAGTATTGGCATTGGCATTCGCGTTGTTAACCAAATTAAGCCCGGCGACAAGATCATACTCCAACGTCCAGACGCCGTTGACAAGGACCCACTTTTGCAGGCCGCCCTCGCCCAAAGCGGCCTTGTTGGCGTTACCGTTCTTCGGTTGCCCACTGTCTGCCACATACAAGACGTCGGGGCTTGCGAAGAAGTACTGTTCCGGACTGAGGTAGACAAAATTTCCAAGTCGAGAATCATTAATGCCGTTCTCGGTTGTAGTTGTCACGTTGATGGAGCCATTGTTGCCCCCCAAAGAGTTCGGGCTGGCTGGGGGAGTAATGTGTGTTGTGCTAAGGCCAGTCGATGAGGTCGGCAAGCCACCCCCGGCGTTGGTAAGCGAGCTGACGTTGGTGAAGTCCTGGTTCCCGCTACCGGGTGGATTTTGGTCGCGCGAAACATAGAGCGTGTTGCCACTACCCGTGTTAACGATGGAGACAACGCGGGTGTCCGTGCTGGTGTCGATTGGCGTTGCGGTCGTAGCACCTAACGTTGCGTAGAACACGCCCTGCGTCGAATCTGTCTTGCTGGCGCCCTGACCAGACACGTAGAAAGACGTGCCGTCCAGTGTCGCAACGCTGCGCGGGTTATTCGTGTTGAACACGCCCGTTAGAGCCGTGCTGGTATCGACACTTCCATTGACGCCGATCAGCCCGACCACACGCGGCACGGTAGTGTAGACGGTCCCGCTTTGGTTGGAGGCGGTAAGGCTGGTGGTCTGGCCAAGCGCAGCGGTGCCGTAGGTCGACAGCGGCGCGGTGTTGAACGCGCTGGCGTTAACACCGTAGCCCATGATGGTCAGATACTCCCCATTCACCGATTGCTGCAGAATACCCTCCGATGCCGAACCATATTCGCCAGAAATCGCTGAGTTTGCGCCGCTGTTTGTCTGCGGTAGAGTCAGCGTACCGACCGACGTGGCACTAGTGCCACCTCCGCCTAGCTGAAATTCCTGCAACACGATCGGCGCCGCGGTATCGAGGCCACCCCCTATGCTCTGGCAAGCGGTCGCACCGACAGAGCATGACACGGTACTGATCACGAGGTCCCCCGCAGCAAACGACGAAATCGGGTTAGCCAGTGCCTCGCCAGACGGAACTTGGGCCATCGCTTGGACCGCCAACATGCTCAAAAGCAGTTTTCTTGTTTCGATTCTACGCATTATGTGCACCAATCCCATCTTAATTAGGAAAACGGGCGCCTTCGCTACTACCGGTCAAGTTAATTAGCGCTGCGTCGTATAGCTCCCTGGCTCAAGCAATAAGTATGCCGTCACATAAATTACGTTTACCTACATAGCGTTATGATTTATTACAGAAATATTACGTAAAGACTCCCGACACTTCGTGGAAAGCAATGATGTGTTGACAGCTAAATCGTCGACCCGTTAATTCTTGGATCAATTTTCTCCTACCGAGGGTAGCGAGATCGCGTTCACCACAGTCTCATTTCGATGTATTGAAGAAGACGCTGAATTGGCAAGGCGTGTCGGGACGTTGACATTCGGTTGCGGTGCGTGGCAAATAACCGTTATCGGGCCGTAAATTCTGTTGATGGGATGAATCTTTAGGGTCGAAAGGGTGAGCACCGCAACCCGCACCCTGATAAATGCCAACCGATTTTCGCCCCCTCCGTCATCGAGAAGACAAGGCCGTGGGGGACTGCTGGCTGGGGCCTCACTCTGGCAGCTCGGCGAAGCCGAGTTGTTGGTTGATCGGTGTACCGCTATAAGCTGCCAGTCGTGGGATTAGCGCCTATGTTAGAACCTCGGCTTCAGCGCTCGTTCTCCTTGTCACACGCGGAAATCAGATTTGCCGTGGCAAACCATAGCTTGTTGGCATGCAGTCAAAAACGGGGACCGAAGTCCCCATATCGTAATAAGTCTAACCGCCATTTTATTGTTGAGGTGCTGGACCTGGCTGTGGCTGCGGTGCCACCGCTTGCCAGCCAGCGGGGCATTGTTGTACGGAAGGGTAGTAACCGGGTGGATTCGTGCAGTAATACCAGGGATTGGATTGTGGCGGAGGAGCAGCCTCTTGATTTCCTTGTTGGATGTACACAGGAGGGACAGACGCCGAAGGGTCGTAAGGTGGATAAGGATAGGCATAGGGGTAAGGATAGGGATAGGGGTAAGCGTAGGGATAGGCATAGGGATACCCGAGCCCCCAAAATAGCGGCGCCCCAAAGTACACTCCACCGTAGTAACGCCCACCACCGTGAAAACCTCCACCACCGTGAAAACCTCCACCACCGTGAAAGCCTCCACCACCATGGTGGCCCGCGGCCTCAGCGTCTGTGGCAAATACACCTCCAGCTAATGCGGCTGCCCCAACGACAAATAAGATGAGTGCGGATGTGGTTCTAACTCTGGTCATAGCCAGCTCCTTTGCTGATTGGGTTAGGCAGGACTTCCTGGTGTCTACGCTGAAGAGCCTCGACACTTATGCAAGAGCCGCTTTATTACCAAGTGCCGCGGCTCAATGCTTCTTTATTTACTCTAGTAGACCGCCTTGGCCAAGCATAGTTCACTGAGCCCGTAACTCTTGTCCGCCCCCACGCATCATCCATGCCGGCCACTGCGATGACGTGCACTGTTCCTTGTCTCAAGCGTTAGCGACGTCAACGACGGACCGCCGAATAATCGCTACCTATCTTCTTGCACTGCTGGTCCCCTGCTTCGCACAAGCGCTGTTCATGGAAATCGCCTTCGACCTCCCTATTTACGCAATCGTTGCTTACCCGCTAGCGCTGGGCCTGGGGATTCCGGCCTATTTCTTGATTCGCCGACGGAGTTGGCGGTCGTTCCCGAAGGTGATGTTTGCTGGACTGTTTCTTGGGACCGTAGGAGCAAGGACCGGCTGAAATCGTGACACGCTCGGCTGCAATTCGGGCGCTCAGATTTCAATCATCGTTGACTGCTTGGCGTCCCGACGTCAACCCCATCACGCACACGTGCAGATACTGGGCCCCGCACAGCGGCATCCGGCTCAAGTCGGCCATCGGACGGTCAAGGAGACGGGTTCGAACGACAGGAAACCGGACCATTTCAGCCACTTCGGAATGACGCCGCCCAAGGAGTAAGCTAAAGGTCCGATGTGAAACGCCCTTAATAGACCCTCTGGCAGCTACGCCGCACCCCGATGATTCATTAGTTTGGCTGAATGGGAGGGGGCACTTTATTGACGACGGGTTTCAAGGATTTCAGGTATACGAAAAGTGCTTTCAAGTCCTTGTCGGTCAGAAGTCCAATGTCGGACCAGGGCATGGGCGGCAGCAAATCCCTGCCAACACCAAGGTGCTTCCCGGTGCGCATCGTCTTGATGAATTGCTCCTGCGTCCAGCCGCCCAATCCCGTGGCCAGATCCGGTGTCAGATTAGCCGAAAAACTGATGCCCCAGGGGCCTACCCAGGTTGTCATATCGTCAGTCGACATGGCATCCCATTGATTTGGCGCGAGCACGCCTGCGGGAACCGCTGGAGGGGGCATATTGGCGGGATGACCCGATAACAGCCTGTTCTTGTCAAGCTCCGGGCCATTGGGTGTCATGATCTTGGGGCTGTGGCAGTCACTGCAACCGCCAAAGTTTGCCAGGTATTCCCCATGTTTGATCTGTGCTCTAAGTGTATTTGCTGATTGGGCCATCACGGCTTGCGAAGCCGTGATGCATAGTGCAGCGAGCACGATAGTGTTTTTTGATGCAGCGACTGTTCTCATCATTCTTGCCTCCAAAAGTGGGTTTGCTTGCGTCTACGCTGTTTGCATCTTCTGTGCCCGAGTCACTGCACGCAGGTGGGTTATGTGCTCCTGAGCCATCAAACTTAGGACAAACCGCTTGGGATACCTATGGCAGGATGGCAATCTGCCAATTGCAGACGATCAAATTATCGCACCAACCACACTCCGAATTACGGCTGGACGAGATAGCCGCCAGGCGGTCACGGTGCAATTCAGGCAAATAATCCGAGCATCAAGACAGTGGCAGAACGTTGCCCGGAAAAGGCCGCTGTTGACTTGTTTGACGCCGTACGTTAGAAGCGCAGGCACGGCGGCGCCAACGCCCAAAAAAGGCTAGAAGCCCGAGGCCCGGTAGCACGATGGAAGGCGTTGACGGTTCCGGGACATTAAAATAGGCAGTAACGAAAAAATCTTGTGTCTGGACATCAGTGCTCAGATAGCCATTGCCCAACGAAAAATCCCAGCCGAAGCCCGTCGTCTCAGGCGGGCCTGGCGAGTTGAGGTCGCAAGCCGAGTGAATCGGATTGCTCTGGTTTACCGCATCGCACCCCCAATAATATTCGGGCTGCAGGTTGGTTAACGGATCCGAGGCATCAGCGACGAGGGGAGCCGGGGCCACCGGTTCCCCTTGAGTCAGGTTGAGCTGGTCGTAGTACAACGAAGACATGGGGTCGTAGGAAGTTGCGGGGGTGGCTGTGGGAGCCGGAACGCCAGCGCAGGTTTGCCCCGGGGTGTTCGCGTCTTGGTGAGGCGGCAGACACCAGTCTTGCTGACCAAGATAGCCCATCCCTCCGTTCCAGACCATCGTGTTCAATCCCTGGATGAACAGTTGCGCTGAGGTCCAGTTCATCGTGCCATCAACGCTGATGCAAGGCGGTGCGCTGTTCACCCCACCTACGATACCGACGCCTTGGCATACCTGCAAGCCAACCGGTAGATTAGCATTGAGCGCAGTCATCAGCTGCTGGCTATTCGCAAAGGTCGCTGCGAGATTCGCGTTGGAAGTGAATATGGCGCCAGTTTTGGGATCAAACACAGCATGGCCATTATAGATTGACTGAAGCGGACCCCCACCTGCAGTCGGAGTTCCCTGTATCATCGGCAGGACATTCAGGAAGTCGCCGCCGATGGCGGTAACTTTCTCCGGATTCGGGTCGTTGTAAGAATTCTTGCCGACGATGCTGTCAACCAGCCCGGTGGCGAAGGAAAAGGTAAGCGCTCCACTTGTGCCTGGTCTCGGTGTGCCGGACCAATAGTTGTTGGGCTGGAAATTCGTGAATGGCCCGACTGTGTTCTGAGCCTGGAGCAGGGCTGAGCTTGGAGCATGCAGTCCGAGGCTGCCGTAGTAAAGCGATCCGAATGCGTTATTGCTGCAGCCGAACGCGAAACTGTTTCCGTTGGTTCCGGTTGCAGTGCATCCGGCATCTGTGCGGCCAAACGTGGGTAGTTGCCAGTTATTGTGACCCTCGTAGTCATTTTGATTGAGCTGAGCCATCCACTCGAGCGCCGTTACAAAATTCATTGACCCACCCTGCGTAATGCAATTCGGGCCTGAGATCTGCGAGCAAGAGAGGCCAAACGACATCGATGCCGGTAAATTGCCATTCGCAAGCCAGGTCAATCCGGTGCTGCTGTCAAGGACTTCGTTGTGGTCGGCACTGAGAATCAACGTAGCGCCAGCATTCAGAGGCCACGCCACGGCGGCGAAAAGCATCAAACAGGCAAAACGTCTAAACAAGACATTCATCAGCAACTCCGTTCGGCTCGGGTGCCCATGTACATGGGCCAAAGCTGCCAATAGCACAGCTTGCTGCGCGAACGGGCAAGTCACCCATTCGCCTCACTCCGCCTAGGGCCGTTGCCCGAGTGTCTGCACACTACGTACGTCAGCATCGGCCTAATTGACCGCCACGCGCCTATTCAGCGACCTCGTTTGCAAGTGCTGCGAGGCCCGCGGATCGGGCTCACGCTTTCGGAGCTCGCTCACCAGGTGAATACCAAGCGGCGTTGGCCGCTGTAAAGTATTGCTCGCGAGTATGGAGTCCAGGCATCTGCGCAGTGCACGCAATAAGCATGCCATTTTTGAACTAAAAATAATAATCATAATTGAATCTAACTCTTACAGCTTTGCGGTGGACAGTATCAGGAAGTTTATCGGTCAAGAATGTTAAGATTTTCGACAGCTTCGAAAGTCACAGCCACAGCTGACGAAACCAATAGAAACGACCGTTCAGAAATCGATATCAGGCGGGGCGGCAACGCGCTTGAATAGCTCGGGACGTGACAGGTTCGGCGGCGCTCACTCGATTTTTTGGAGCCGGACAGCCCGGCAGTTACGAGGCTGACATTGCCGCCAACAAGAATCCTGCATTCTCCGGTCTGGAGAATTTTCACTGCACACGTCGCGTCGGGTAATCTCGACTCAACCTGCACTTCCATGGGACAATACGTCGACGTGAACCCCCGAACTCATGGAATCAACGAGGACAATAGCTTGGTGCTCTCCTGCGCTAATTGTGAAGCCTGTTGCTGCCGGTTGGAAGTCTTGCTGATGGTCAACGATGATATACCGATGGAGCTAACGGTCGAAGACCGATGGGGTGGATGGGTGATGCGGCGCCTTGACGATGGCTGGTGCGCCGCGACCGATCGAACCAACATGCGCTGCACCATTTACGGGCGCCGCCCCACCGTATGCCGTGACTATCAGATGGGCGAAAGCGACTGTCTTGAAGAACGATCCCACCTTGGCGGCAATCGTTGAGGGCCTCACTGAAGGAATTCAACCCAAAGTGACTCGATTATTGCCCGGTTGGGAAATTCGCTTTGAAAAAAGTGCAATACGTGGACAATTCGGGTTACCGGGTTAGTAATCGGATAATGAGCGGATGTTTGAATCGGAGCGCCTGAGGCCTCGTCCTTCGCCGCGCTGACCTCTGCCGGAGCCAGGCATAGCCTGCCTTCACGGGCCTTAGCCACAAGAACCTCGGTGGCCACCATCTTTGCGTGAAGCAAGGCATGTTTCAAGTCGCAGGTGGAGAAGTTGGCTGCGGCTGTCGCTCCGAGGTTGCCCCCCATGGGCGCAGGTGTTATCGATTGGTTCCCTGAATCTTCCGATGGAACACACGGGCTTGTGGCCGCAAGCGGTTCGGTGCTCGAATCTGTTTTCGTCGCGGCTGGGCTACGGCTCCGCTAAGGCTTGTTCCCGTTAGCCATTATGTTGATCATTGGAGGTCTCTTGGTAAAACCAAACTATCAGTTCGAAAAGCGCCAGCGGGACCTTGCAAAGAAGAACAAGCAGGAAGAAAAGCGCAGGCAAAAGCGCGCGGCTAACACCACGACCGACGGCATCGACACAGGAGAATCAGCGGCTTCTTCAGAGGTTGCCCCGCCATTCGAGGACACCACAGCCTCGGTCCCTAAGGAAAGTGACACCAAGACCCAAGGGTGACAGCGGTTCCTCCCGGCAAGCCAACGCAAATTGTGTGCAGTCATAGCTAATACACGCTCGTAGCGCGTTGAGAACGTGACAGTCTTCCGCGGGAACGAGGTCAGAAGGCCAGTACGCACTCGACGTCATCCTGCATATATGACACCCTTAGATGGCAGGTGGCACCGCTCCTGACTCAGTCCTCGCGTATTTCTTCATCCTGTCCAATCAGCGGCAGTCATCACATGCTGGTAATGGGGCCCGCTAGACCGGCGCAGGTGAAATGCCTCCTAGAGACTGCAATTGGCTGGACTGCTACGGTTGGGTCTCGCGGGAGTCATACCAAACCTCGCCGTGATGACGTTCTTGGACGCTGTGTAGCGCCGTTCGGTGCGTGATTCGGCGCATTTTCAAGTGCAACCTTAGTGGGTGCACTGCAGCGTCCCCGCGGCGAGATACTTTGTGCCTCCCACCGCGCACCGGGCATGGCTTCCTGTCCAAATAGCTAGCCACCCAACGACGGAGTCCCGTATCCTTATGCCACGCATGCGCCCGGCCGAGAAATGCGCTGAGGTCTCCTCATGCGGCCGTCGCCAATCCGATAACTCAATCCGAGGCGTTAAATATGAAGAAGTCCAATCGCAAAACTGCTGGGCCTGCCCTGATAGCGCTTACGCTCCTTGTAATTTCAGCTTTGACACCAACCATGGCGGCAAGTAGCTCTGGCGCACCGTCTCCGAAGGCTCCGGCTGGCGGGAGTTCCGTGCCAAAGCATCAAAGTTTTATCGATAAGCGAATCCGCGAGTTGCACGATCAGTTAAGCATCACCGACCTGCAGTCCCAACAATGGAATGCCTTTGCGCAAACGATGCGCGACAATGCCCGGAAGATTGATAAGGCCTTCCGGGACCGTGCAAAAAGGCTGCCGTCACTTAATGCTGAACAGGCCATGACGTCCTATGCTGCATTAGCCCAGCTACACGCAGACAATATGCAGAAGCTCGCGGTTGCATTTAGCGCACTTTACGCGACGCTTTCCGACGAGCAGAAGAAGATGGCGGACAGCCTGTACCGGAATGAACATCCGAAACGGCACGCGGCAACACAGAAGCATAAGCCCGCCCCGAAGCCCGATGCCGCTCCTGCCCCGGGACCCTCTTCTGACTAACGCGTCACCAGGCGCGCCTTGTCGGTAGCGGCGGATCGCAAGACGGCATCCGCGTGGCTAGCAGCACTTGCACCCTGACGATTAGGCTACTCAACCCGAAGCGATGGGATAAGACGCCTCTCCAGGTTCAGGCGCGAATACCTGGCCCTGCCTGCAGGGAGGAGCAATGGACGGGTGAAGAAGGAACAGGTGCGATTAAATGAAAGATGCAAGATTTCCGGTCCGTCGCCGTGAATTGATGCCACGACATGAAGGGGCAGGTCCATTTATGGTAATTTGGGGCCCTGGGTCCCCGCCTATCGCCTGATGCCGACATGTGCGGGTTTGCCCGGCGCTCCTGACGCCGGCGTGCAAAAGGCGAAACGCCTGCTTAAGCGGATGGTTTGCCTCAGACGCGAGAACCACGACGGGCCGCTACCAGCGATATACCGGTGCCGACTGCGGTGTCCCCGGCACAAACCCTACCGTGAACACTTCTCTGCGGGATCAACACAATGATTGCTCCAAAGATCTACTTCTCCAGAATTCTCTCAAAGCTCCATTCGATGTTTGGCTGGGGAATGATCGTATCAATCAGTACGATGATTCTGACCGCGCTCGTGGTAGGAATTGGCATATTCGCATTTATCAATGCATCTGCCCCAAATACAATCACGATCACGAGTGGCCCCGCAGGCAGCGTCTTCGAAAGGAACGCCAACAGATACAAGGAGATCCTTGCTCGCGAGGGTGTCACCCTAAAGATCCTTCCCTCAGAAGGGTCCGTCGAAAATTTAAGGCGCCTGAACGACCCCAAAGTGAGCGTCGACGTTGGCTTTGTATTGGGGGGCGAAGTCAATGGCGCGAACATCGATTACCTGGTCTCCCTGGGCAGTATTTCCTACCAGCCCCTACTGGTCTTCTATCGAGGTGCGCCCAAGACGCTGCTATCCGACTTCAAGGGCAAGCGACTCGATATTGGCGAGGAAGGTAGTGGGGCCCATATTCTTGCCCTCGCTCTCCTGAAAGCCAACGGAATTGAGCCGAGCGACGGCACTGTCCTGGTGGATTCAGTAAAGGGCGACACCGTGCGATCACTGCTTGAGAATCGAATTGATGCCATCTTTGTCATGGGTGACTCAACATCAGCCGACCTGATGCGCACACTGCTCCATAGGCCCGATATCCACCTATTCAACTTTACTCAGGCAGAGGCCTATGCACGTCGAATCTCATACCTCAATAAGTTGGATTTGCCGAAAGGTGCGCTCGACTTCGGAAGGAACACACCCGAAGACGATGTCAGCCTGGTGGCCCCAACCGTAGAACTTATTGCCCGCAATACGCTGCATCCCGCACTCTCCGACGTCCTTCTCGAGGCTGCAAAAGAGGTCCATAGCACGCCGAGCCTATTTAGAAGGCGTGGCGAGTTCCCATCCCCCATTGAACATGAAATCCGCATTAGCGCGGATGCGGCCCGCTATTACACATCGGGCAAGAGTTTTCTCTATCGCACCTTTCCATTTTGGATCGCCAGCCTGCTGGCCCGTACCATTGCCGCAGTCGTGCCGATGGCCTTGCTGCTCATTCCAGCGCTAAAAGCGGCTCCTGCCATCTTCAAATTGCGCATTCAATCCCGCATCAACCGCTGGTACAGAGATCTGCTGGAACTCGAGCGTGA
>JBKQNQ010000156.1:0-3041 GCA_052145875.1 Thiobacillaceae bacterium | reverse complement strand
CGAACCGTGTAATACGCAGGTGCCTTCCACGTCTCAGACGTGTCGCCAAGGGGAGTGCCTTCCATCAAGGCGAAATCTCCGCCGATCCTGAATGCGAGGAATCCACCCCCTAATAACGTATCTATGTGGATATATGGACTTGTCACGTCGACGCCCACCGTCCAATCACCTCCGCGTTCTCCTGTAGAAAGGCCGAACCCCGGCCCACCTGGAATCGCCACATCCTGGCAGAATGCAGTTGTTTTTCCTGGGCAGCAAGCCCGCCAAAATTAATCAAGTCTAGGGCGGGAAACTCCCTCACGGCCTCGAGCGCCACACGCTCAACCTCTCTCGAGCCCCGCAGCCGGGTCCGTACCTTGTCCAGGTCGGCATCGTTGTATCCCGGATGCGTGACCAGTTCCCATGTGCCATCCGGAAGTTCCTTGAGCAGCGAGCGCACCGTTTCCCGGTTCAAAACCCCGGTGCCGACCACGGCAATGGTTCCATCGGTTGTCGCAAATTCCTCTTCCTCAATCACCCGCCGGCAGGCTGACTCCAGCCTGCGCAGCGCGTTCACTTCAGCACAGCGCGCCCATGGGGCGCCGGCCGTTGCCCGCACGGCCCACACCGGCTCAAACGGATTGCGCACCGCTCCGATGCCCGCCTTGCGCGCGGCCCGCAGAACCGGCCGCAGCACCCATGGAAACATGTGTGTGTGTTTGTGCGTGTCGATGTGCGTCAGGCGCAATCCCCGCGCCGTGAGCAGCGCGATCTGCGCGGAAGCTTCGGCTTCAATCTCTTCCGCGCTGATGCGCCTGGCAAACAGCCGCATCAGGAACGAGTTGAGTGAATCGCGAAAGCGGCCCGTCTTTGGGTTCACCAATGTCGGAATGCGGCTCGGCTCGAGCGCCGGTTCCCCATCCACCAGCACCACGTGGCAACCTACTCCCAATGAGGGAACGCCGATCGCGGCTTTGGCGGCTGCATCCGCGGCTCCGCCTGTGGCCATGAGCGTCGTGCTGGTCAGCACACCGGCCGCATGCAGTTCCAGGATGGCCCGGTTCACGCCCGCGGTCAGCCCAAAATCGTCGGCATTCACAATCAACCGGCTCACAGACTGAGTCTATCAACCCAGGTCACTGCCAGGTCATCGCCCAGCTCTTCCGAGGGGGGCGAGCCCCTGCGCAGGGTCGATTGCGCTGGTATCATGAAAGAAGGCCACGTTGGCGCTCAGGCCATCTGTGGGCGGTTAGCTCAGTTGGTTAGAGCACCTCGCTTACACCGAGGGGGTCGGGGGTTCGAGTCCCTCACCGCCCACCACGAACCTATTCAGTCTCTGAGACGATTGCGCTTCGAATGTGACTGCCTTTTTTCCGGCCAATGGTGCGTGCAGAATTCGCACTGTTCTCTTTGAGTCCGAATAGCGACGATTGCGCTCGCTATCTGACGGCCAAACGGCTGCGGACAAGCACCCTCATAGCCCCATGTTGCGTCAATTCAGCGCGAAGTTCTAAAAGTAGAAGCGGCTTTGAATGCAGGATGCATTTCAGAGCCGCTTCCGGCGCTACTTTTCTCCGTGTGCCGAGATGTGATGTTTGGCGGCATGCTCAGCGTGTTCGGCGGCGTGAATATGATGGCCGTGAGCAAGGTGTGCGTGGTGAGCTGCCGCTTCATGATCGCCTTCGAGGTGATGCTTTGCGGCTTCCTGGTGGTGGCGTGCAGCGTGCTCATGATGCTCCGCTGCCTGGGTATGATGATGGGCTGCTTCCTTTGACATGGGGAATCCCTTCCTATTTTTGGTGTGCTCTGAGCACCTCAGGATTATTGAGATCCCAAGCCAATGAGTGTGTTAGTGCAAAACGAATTTAGGATGAATATCCGGAATTGGGCGGCAAACGCATTTGGCGCCTTCGCCGGCGGAATCGAAAATCACCGCTTATTGACCTTCCAGGCTTTTGACGCACTTTTTACGTTCGTTCTCCGAGTTGGACGTATGGTTGGAACACCGGCGCAATGCCGGAATGAAGTCTGCCAAGCGAGGTAACAGCACGATGACAAATCCAGCCGCCGCTTTACTGCCCCCTGACGGGTCTCTCAAAGGTCTCAGGACCGCCCCGGGCGTGGATGCCTTAGCGCAATCATTCCTGGACAACCTGTTCTTTGTGCAGGGCAGGTCCCGTGAGCGCGCGACAGTCAACGACCTGTATATGGCGCTGGCGCACGCCGTGCGTGATCGCCTAGTCGAGCGCTGGATCGAAACCGTTCACAATTATCGAGCCCAGGATGTTCGCGTGGTCTGCTACCTCTCGGCAGAGTTCCTGACCGGCCCGCACCTTGCCAACAATCTCATCAATCTTGGCATCTACGATGATGCCGAGGAGGCGATGCGCAAGCTGGGGCTTGACCTCAATACACTCATTGAGCAGGAAGAGGAGCCCGGTTTGGGCAATGGTGGATTGGGGCGCCTGGCCTCCTGCTTCATGGATTCGCTGGCGACGCTCGACATCCCAGCGATTGGCTATGGCATCCGATACGACTACGGCATTTTCGACCAGGAAATCCGCGACGGCTGGCAGGTGGAGACGACCGATAAGTGGCTTCGCCTTGGCAATCCCTGGGCGCTTGAGCGGCCCGAGGACGCTTTTGAAGTGCAGTTTGGCGGTCGGACGGAGGCCTATGTTGATGCCAACGGTCAGGAACGGGTACGTTGGATTCCGCAGAGGCTGGTCCGCGGCATTCCCAATGACACCCCCATTCTTGGCTACCGCACCAACACCGCGAATACCATGAGGCTGTGGTCAGCGCAGGCCGTCGAATCCTTTGATTTCGGTACGTTCAATACGGGCGATTTCTTCGGCGCGGTTGCAGATAAGGTCGCTTCTGAGAACATCTCCAAGATCCTCTATCCCAATGATGAGGGGTTTCAGGGAAAGCAGTTACGCCTGGAACAGCAGTTTTTCTTCGTCTCGTGCTCGCTTCAGCACATTCTGAAAATCCAGAAGTCCGCAGGCCGGCCGCTTGCGGATTTGCATCGTAGTTTCGCCATTCAGATGAACGACACT
>JBKQNQ010000155.1:0-12596 GCA_052145875.1 Thiobacillaceae bacterium | reverse complement strand
CTCATAGGCCTGCATGTATTGATTCCAGAACTTCCGCTCTTCCATGTCCGCTTGACTGAATTTCCAGTTCTTTTCCGGCTCGTCGATGCGATCGAGAAAACGTTTTCGCTGCTCTTCCTTTGACAGGTGAAGAAAGAACTTAATGATCCGTGTGCCGTTCCGGTACAGATGATGCTCCAAATCCACGATGGATCGATATCGGTTCCGCCAAATGGTCTTCTCATTCAGCATCCCATCAGGTAGTCCTTGGCTGCGGAGAATCTCGGGATGGACCCGAACGATCAACACCTCCTCATAATAGGATCGGTTAAAGATGCCGATGCGGCCTCGCTCCGGTAGATCCCGCGTAGTGCGCCAGAGGAAATCATGCTCCAGATCGGTGGCGCTCGGATGCTTGAAGCTGAATACCTGGCACCCTTGCGGATTGACGCCGGACATCACGTGCCGGATGGCACCATCTTTTCCGGCTGCGTCCATGGCTTGAAAGATCAGTAGCACCGCATAGCGGCTGGAGGCATAGTGACGCTGTTGCAGTGCGCTTAGCTCGGCCACTTGCGCTTCGAGTAGCTCTTGATACTGCTGCTTCGATTGGTAGATGGGCTTCACACGCGTCGGCCACTTCTTGAGGCTAACCCTATCGCCCTCTTGCACACAGAAATCCCCTGACTTGATTTTCATCGTCATCTCTCCGTTATCATGGTATGCGTGGGTTCCGAAGAGCACTCATGGAACTCGCTAATCGCCAGGAGACCACGGCGGGAAGATCTGAGTCTCATCTTCACGTTCAGCAGCAGCAATAATTTGAAAGCTTCCGTATTGCTTGGCGCCAATTCTGTTTCTTTCAGCAACCTTGGGATGGGTACATTGAGAATCACGACCGCCTTCCAGTGTAAAAAGTGCCAGCCGATTCATATGCTCCTATGGAGCCTCCAGAAGCAAAGTCAACTTTGGCCTAAATCAGCGCTGTCCCTTAGAAGTGAGGTTTGCTGCAACCCCAAGCGCACCTGGCGCGTGGACGCGTACGTCCGCGAAGTCGCTCATTTCCCGGAAACGGGAACACGGAGCCCCATCTCTATGGAATCAACTTCCTCATGAGTGACGAAAACGGGGGACGGCTGCTGCTTTTGCCAGACCCTTCGTCAACCGGTCTGAAGTAATGCGATTTCGCAGTATCGTGGGGCAGCGCGCTAAACATCCTTTTGCTCGGCCCCCGTGTCTGGAAACGCAGGTGGCTCGCCCTCGCTCAGTTCGTCATGCATTTTCGCGTTCCGTCGCATCGCGGTCATTCCCGACTTCTCGCTTCAGATCTCCGACACAACCAGATCTTGCCCCGCCGTGAGCTAACGATCCTTGACCAACTTGTCCTTGATCCACCACTTCATGCCCAGGGCCTTGTCGCTGGTCGGTGGCTCGTGGTCAACGCTGTCGGTCACCAGGCAGTGCGCGGTCTTATTCGTTCATCGCGGTCATCTCAATAGGTGTCGTGACTTTGTCCTCCTCGTTGTAACAAATTACATAGAATTTTTCGTGATTGAGCGACGGCAGGTAAACCTTTGGAGTAGCTTCCAATGAACATAACAGTCGCAGAACAGCAGCTTGTTCCTTGTGTCTTGTCCTGGATTCCTATCGCCTGCTTCGACAGAAAGGTATAGGTCAGCCGCACCGCCTTACTGATCCATCGCAAGAGCGTTCGACCAATTCAGCTGCTTCCGGAACCCGACTTCACCGGCTCGGCCTTTTCCTTTGCGCCAATCTTCTGTCCGAATTTATTCAACGCGTGTCCCAACGCATTGAAGCCTCTGCCAACCTCATCACGCGTCCACGTTGCACCCGTAGCGAGCTTGTTGCCCAGTTCCTTCGTGTCGGTCACTACTCTGGACACTCCAGCCTTTGCTTTTGTGCCGGCCCATCCCGCGGCCCGGTCCAGATCGTGCGCGGCTGCCTTGAGTTCGTCGCCAGCCTTATCGTATTCCCTGCGCGTCCACGACTCAGCCGCCTTGGTGCGATGCGCCAGGGCGAGCGCATGGTCGGCTTTGGCGAACGTTGTGTCCATGATTCTCTCGTCCTTGACCGCCCCTTTCTCTACGGACCCAGCAAGTTTGCCAAGTTCCACCACGGAGCCATCAAGCGCTTTTCTCGCATTGCCCGTGGCGCGGCCCGCTTCCACATGGAGGTAGCGGGCCGCCTTGCGTATCTCGTTGGCTGCCACCGTGTAATCCTTCTTTGTGTAGGCTTCGACAGCATTGTCGAAATGCCGCTGCGGCTCTTCTGACACGCCAGCACGCGCTGCTTGCCCGCTGGGCGCGGTGGGCGCTGTCGTGGTCTGTGCGAGCGCTAAATCGGCGAGTTGGGTAGTCGCGAGAATGACGGCGACAGCCAAGTGCTTGGGGGTGGGCCGCAACTGAAATCCTTTCAAAGAACTCGGGTTGCCTGGGTGGATGGGTTTTGCTGTGATTGACTCCTAATAGTAGGTCAAAGAATAGGACTTACATCCGAGATTTTGAGGAGCTCCAGCCACATGCGGAATAGATT
Source organism: Thiobacillaceae bacterium (assembly GCA_052145875.1). Lineage (GTDB taxonomy): Bacteria > Pseudomonadota > Gammaproteobacteria > Burkholderiales > Thiobacillaceae > DASQBT01. Next base: position 10,064 of record JBKQNQ010000155.1, on the reverse strand, counting down.
AGTTCTCCCGGGCGCGGAACGCCGGCCCCGACTTGACTGGAAAACACTGCGATCCAGGAACTTACTCGAAGGGGCTAAGGTCTAGTCGATCACAAAACGGGGGGACATCCACGCGAAAAATATTGAGCTAAGCTCGGATAAACGTTGGCCATAGGAATGGCCTCAGTAAGGATCGCGAAAAATGGAAACGACACATCCGCTTCTTCCCTGTCGCTGGCACATGATGCTGTGTCCGGCCAGACCGATATCGCCATTCCACTTGTATGTAACCCACGCTGGCCTGATCGAGGATTGCAATTCGGCCGCTGAGGCCATTTTCGGCTATCCAGGGCAGTGGTTACGCGGACGTCATGTTTCGCTGTTGTTGCCCAGGTATGAGGGAATCAAACTGGTCAATGATGGGCAAATCGACCCGCGCCTGCGATTCCTTTGTGGCTGCACCACCCCCTTTCTCGCGAGACGGCGCGACGGCACGAGATTCGCGAGCGACTGATCTCACTTCGTTAAAGTCACCAGTGCACGCTGTCGGCATCTCTTGAAGAAAACTCCCCTCGCAAGCGCTTCCCACTCAGGAGCCTCTCTCTTGCGCGATCAATTTTGCCTAATTGCTTCAAACTAACTCGAATGAAAGCAGGAAAGCGCAGACGCCCATACCAATCAACCCGGCTATGAATGCCACGTCAGCATGCTTCTCAAGTCCCGCAAAAGCATCGGTTCGCATGGAAGCGTAGGACAATATTGCACTGACGAGGTAGGCCAGGCTATCCACTCCTAATAGCTTGTCAATGAGTGTTCCAGAATGACCCATGTGAAGCAGCTTGATGATGGAAATAACCGTCATGCACACCCCGAGCATCGTTGCCGACGTCGGGAGAATGTGGCGCGCAAGCGTTTCTTGTTTCTGCATCACGGCACCCTGCTTTGATCCTAATTTCAAAGGCTTCTGCACATGTCGCCTACCACGTCCTCGGCAATGCCGATTCCTGCGCCCATCCCGAGGCCGTTTACCCGATTTCCCATGAAGCCTCCGCCGGCAAAAGTGGAATTCATGCCGCCGGTCCTCCCGCGAGGTTGCAGCATCGGTTGTGGATGACTCTGGAGCTGCTGCTCAAGCAGCTGAAGATATTGTTCCATCTGCTGACCGGCTGGGTAGTCATCTCGCCATAGCCCTGCATGGACAATGCAATCAAGCGCATGTCTATTGTTAGGACGCGTCCGGTAGTTTCATCCTTGGCCTCCGAGAAAAGACGCTGTACCAAAGCGCGCATCTGCTGCTGGATACTTTGTGACTGTTGCTGCAACTGTGTGGCTTGTTGCTCGGCGAGTTGAAAATCCATTGCGATCCTCCAGCGGTTGAGTTTGCGTAGCTTGATTCGATTGTGCGTCCGCCATTTCGTTCGCCAGGATCCATCATTATTCTCGGTCCAAACTTTCGAAAGCGATTGTGCGCCAATGAGACAAAGGCATCCACCAGGGCACTGATTGGGGATGACAGGCTTGATGCGTCCAAATCCAGCGTTCAAATATGCGGCTGGCAACACGTAGGCCATTTGCAAAGCCATCTTCCGGACCTCCCACTGCAATTACGCCGCCACCGGGGCTCAGGGTCGCTGGGGCAACGCTCAAGAGGAACGTATGGAACGAGATTCTCGCTTTCCTCCCCTTGCCCTATACTGAGGAACGCGACGTGCCGGAGTTCCTGAGCTGACGATGGCCAGAACGCCTTTGAGCGATGAGTGAGCCGGGGCATTGGCGATATCCGCAGAGGAAACGGGTGGCATGGGATTTTTGCCCGCCGCCCGCGGTGCGCGGTATGACTCGGTCTTATTTCAGTCCCATGGAGACTCGACCCATGCCAGAACATCAATATAACAACACGGCAAAGCGTTTCGGGCCCCACTCGTTCTGGATCGGCGCGGTGCTCATCGTTTTAGGCACGTTCGGCGTTGTCCTACCCACCCTAATGTCCGTCGCTACCGTTGTCCTTGTGGCTGCCTTCATGCTTGCGGCCGGGACACTGTGGCTCTGGCACAGCATCAAACACGGCACGGGCTGGTCAGATTGGCTCAAGCCTATCCTGCTGCTCTTCGTGGGCGGGTTGATCGCCTACCAGCCGGGGACCGGCATCGCCAGCGTCGCCTTGTTGATCATGGTCTATCTCGCTTTGGATGCCATCGCCAGCTTTTCGCTCGCACGCGGTGGACAGGGAAGGCTCGGGCAAGGCTGGATGGTCGTCAGTGGGCTCGTTGATATTCTGCTAGTGACGGTTTTTCTTTGGGGGTGGCCCCAGTCTTCATTGTGGATGGTCGGCCTGTTTGTTGGCATCAGCCTGATTGTTGATGGCTGGGCGTTGGTGATGATCGGCTGGTCACTCAGGCGATCAGGGGCTGTCCGGGGTTGACCATAAACCATGGGGATTCCGAATCTGATGGTTGGTCGAGGGCCATGGCCGCTCATTGGAGAAGCACCATGCCGCCGATCTGCCATGAATGGACAGTTTGTCCCCACCAGCGCTTGTATCAACTTGCCCTTGGGGTTGCCAACATGTGGCCGCAAGAGCGCTGGCGCCCACACGATTGACGATCAGATTTTGGCCTGCATGCCCATAAAGTCTGGCGACGGCGCGAAGCGGCATCGCCAGATCTCTTGGTCATTCCGGATCGCCGGTTAATGCCCCCCATTACGCAAGAACAGAGCCGTCACGCCTAAGAACGGAGAGGAATCGCTGGACGTGCGGGGGTCACCTCGCCCAATTAACTTGGCGTTCCCGTTCAGGGCTCGGTTGAGGGGAATTCATCGCCGGATTCACTCTGATCTCGGGCCACAAAATATGAAGGAGCGGGCGGGCGAGAGCATTTTGAAATTGGCCGAATTAGCTGTGTCCCCGCAGGTGGTAGCGCCGCTGGGCCTGATGCTCATGGCGCCCGGATTGCTGCTACGCGATTGAGTGAACATCCGTACGTGCGAAGGTAATCCCGAACCGGGTTCAAAGGGCTCTTGGGTTACCGTGCAACGTTCGCGTGAACATCTTCTATGATAGCGTTCCCGCATCAGGTTCTAGCCATGCTGGCTCACGCCGAACAATGACGCGATTGGGCAATTTACCGGCATGATCTTTGTCATTCTCACGTCGTGTCCTGCCACCGCATTTAAAATTGACCCCCACGCTCACTTGAAATTGCGTATCGTTTTCTGCCGGGACTGTGCATGGACGCACTTAATCCAGGTGGCGACCGTTCTATCACTTCTCAATACTGCACTCATGCACAACGGAGCGTCCCTAAAGGAAACCATTGGAGTAGTCTGAGTCCGTTTAGCCGCGTAATCGCCGTCTGAAATACCTGAACTATTTTCGATTGTCTCTGTCCACTGTCACTAACAGACCATAGAGCCATGGCTTCGGACTTTGATTGCTGGGCTCCCATGCACCAAGGGAATCATTCAACTTTTCCGTGCACCGGCGCCGCGTCAGTCTCGCTGATCGGCGTTAGCTGGATGACGATATACGATACGGGGCTTGGGATCCTATTTAGATGAGGTCAGCGTCATATTCAATTCGCGCATCACTGCAAAGGGCAACAACCAGAGCCCGGAACGCTGGACTAGGTGGGTGGCATTGGTGAGGAAGCAACCTACTGACCAGAATCAGCGGAGAACAGGCCTCTGCACTGCGGCTGGCGCGATTGTTCGCCAAAACGTCTGTGGTGATCTACGCCGAGATGGTGCCAGCGAGGTGAGTACCACTACCGGCGCCCTCGTTGGAAAGCGGATTGGTAACCACGGCTATGCCAATTCGAGTCGGCAGACCCCGGCGAGACCAACATTGCCCAATCGTTTATTATCGGAACCAGCAGACCAGCGGCTCTTCTATTGCCCGATCGGCAATTCCGATCGATTCTGCCGCATGAGTCAGGCCAGCCATTGTGCCTATCCGCTTCCATTACGTCGTCATTGGCGCGCGCACGCAACGATCGTTAGGCGCGCCGTGATATTTGAGTTCAATGCATCTTCGATCCATTGACGAGTATTCCTACCGGTAAAAAGCACGCAAGGAGCTGCTTGGCCGAACAATCGCTTATGCATCGCAATTACCTTCATCGCCTACTCACACCGGGAGGCCTTTCTCCAAAGGCCGCTTTATTCGCCAGCATCCTTGTGATGGTCTTGGTGTTAATATTGGACCTGATAACCCCCGCCAACATTCGTCTGCATGGTCTCTATATTTTTCCGTTGGCGGTGATCGCGTTGCATTGCAAGCGAATGAGTGCGATTCTATCGGCGCTCGCGTTGTCGGTTGTCTTTCAGTTTGCCACGTTTTCCTTTCACGGTATTCCCAGCGGGCCGCTCATGGCTGACGCCGTCATTGCGCTTGCGTCGTCGGTGCTGACAATTGCTTTGGCCAGAGCCACGCGGGAGAGCTATTTGGCGACCGTGAGTCTAGCGACGACCGATTGGTTGACAGGACTTCAGAACCGTCGACAATTCATGTCCGTCGTCGATGTTGAAATCGAAAGGCAGAAGCGGTACGGAGGCATTTTTTCGCTGGCGGTCATCGACCTCGATAACTTCAAGGAGCTGAATGACACTCAAGGACACGGAAGTGGCGATATGGCATTGAAGCTCGTTGCTGATGTTCTGCAAAGCAACACCCGACATACTGATTCGATCGCGCGCTTAGGTGGAGACGAATTCGCGATTCTCATGCCAAATACTCACAAAGCGGAATGCAATTCGCTATGTCAACTACTCACCACGAAGATTGCTCAGCAGATGACCGAGGCAAACTTTGGGGTCACCGCAAGCATCGGGTATGCGGCCTGCGACCAAATCCCGATTTCGACAGCCCATGCATTGCAGGAAGCAGATCAGGCTATGTATGCGGCCAAGGCGAAAGGGAAGAACGGCACCATCGGCCTTAGACTTGTGCATGGGGCAAGACGCACCCAGTGAGTGGCGCGGCCCCACCCGCGCAATTGCCGAATTGTCACCGCTCCTGCATCTGATTTGCCGCGCCTTCGCGGGGGCAGTTCTGTCACGTGCGTCGAAGCAAATCGTCAACTCACTTCTGTTGTTAGAGGGCTCATGAAGAATTCATGGAAAGACAGCATCTATCTGCAACGTGAAGAGCTTGCGCGTATGCTCCGCGAACCGATCGCGGAACTGGCCACGCAATGTGGCGCAGCTTGGCGCGACTGTAGCGCACTCGACGCAGTCCTCGTGGAGAACTTTTCCGCCATCCCGCATTGTTCGTATCTGTATTGCATGAGTGCCAACGGCATACAGATTTGCAACAACGTCGGCCGGAACGGGGTCGTGCCCAACCATCTTGGCCGCGATCGTTCGGATCGCCCGTATATGATGGAGCCTGTGCCAAGCTGGGGATTTCTGCTATCCGATGCTTATATCAGTCTAAGCGCGCACCGTCCCTCGCTCACGGCCCTCCAGGTCGTCCATCAGGATTCCCTGGCGCTGGGATATCTCGGCGCTGACTTCGACTTACGGGACCTACCGGTAACGTCGGAACTCTACGAAGAACGCGGTTACTGGCGCCAAGTGAAGGGCGATCCCGCGATCCGCGGCGGCGTGTTTCAGCAATGTCGGGTAGATAGTCCAATGGACGGCAATATCGATCAGGCGCTGTCAATACTCGAGGAATTCCTCACGCAACGCGGCGTGTTCCAATGCCAGATTCATTTTTCAAGCAGTCAGGCCACGATCTGGACGATCGATGATCCATTGCGTTACCGCATTTTGGAGCATGAGGCACTCAGTGATCCGGACATTTGCCTGGTCTATCCCCCTCGCCCCTACCCCACTGATGCGGCTATTCCGCAAAGTGATGTCAGTCGAATTCTCGAAACCATGCGGGCATTGCGCCTCACCGATCCGACTTACTATCTGCGTATGGCATCGATCAACCTATTCAACGATTTGGAAAGCGTGACGTTTTCATGCGATGGTTCACACTACATGCCGCACGTTGAATTTCTTATGAAGAACACAGGCTTCTGGTTTTAGGAAGATTGAACCGTCCCACTCGGACTGACGGGGTAAGCATCGAGTACGGGGTCTTCAGTAAGGGGGCGCGTTTCGCCCGCTCCTCATTCTGATAGTCCTCGGGGGGGAAACTGCATACTCATCCACCAAGAAATCGGGTGGACGTCCTCATAGGGCTCATCGAGCCGGGCCATTGGCAACCGATCCCTCGGGACACCGTAGCGGTTGATTCACGGCACCCTGCGCCCCCTGCCGTCGTGAAAGCCGTGTGCGATGGGGGACGGACTACAATCGCTTGGTGGATAAGAATGGTAGTCCGGATTGAGTAACGACCAATCTGTTCTGCGGACGGAGGGGTGCATCTATGTCGACGAGTGAGGATTTTGAGGCGGACGTGCGTTGCCACGATGCCCAGATCGCGTCCCTGGGCCTGACGATTTGGGTCGGCTCCGAGCCGACCTTTACCGACCGCGTTGCCCAAGCGCCGGAGTGGCTGAGTCAGGCCTTGGGTGGCGACAAGGAACAACGTGCCAAGGCACTTCTGAGCGGGCTCTGCCGACGCTTCCCCGGCGGTCTCGTACTGCGCAGTGTGGGACGGCAATACCCAGGTGAGGGGCGGCCGCGCTGGAACCTGGGCCTTTACCGTCGTCGGAACGGCGAGCCGATATGGCATGGACCTCTCGACCCGATCTTGGCAGAGCCCCGGCTGGAAACGCCGCCCGACCTGGATGCCTGGGCCGCCGCCCTAGCCGCAGAGCTCGAGGCGCGGGGCTTTTCTGTCTCGACGGTGACGACCTCGGATGCGCGGGAGCGGCGCCTGTTGATGCGCGCAAATGCTGATGTCCCGGTCCCAGATGCTGACGACCCACGCCTGACCCGCTCATCGGTGCACGCCTCAGCCACTCCCCCTAGTGGCCTTCGCGACGATCTGGCGGAAGCCGGCGCCTATCTGCTCATACTAAGCTTGCAAGTGTCGGAGGGTTGGCCGGCGCCGTGCGTCGAGCTACCCATGCTTGCCAGTGTGGAGCTGTACCTCGCCGCGCTGAAAAGCGTGGCGCAAGCCTCCGTCACAAGTTATGTGCCGACCCTGATCCTTGCCGGCTATCCACCCCCTGTGGATGCCTCGATGGAATGGACCACCGTGACGCCGGACCCCGCTGTGATCGAGATCAACACGGCTCCGAGCATCGATGCAGAGGACTTCCTTCGCCGAAGCCGCGAGATCTACGCCACTGCCGCGGAGCAGCGGCTGGACCCCTACCGACTCTATTTCAACGGAGCGGTGGCCGATTCAGGGGGGGGTGGCCAAATCACCCTGGGCGGGGCCTCGCCCGAGAGCAGCCCGTTCCTGCAAGAACCTCGGCTACTGCCTCGCCTCGTGCGCTTCTTCAACCGGCATCCTGCCCTTTCCTATCTCTACTCGCACGATTTCGTTGGTAGCAGCGGACAATCGGTACGGGCGGACGAGCGTGGAATGGACGCTTTTGACGAACTCAGACTTACCGTTGGCCTCCTAGAGCGGGAAGAGGCATTGTCCCCCGATATTCTGTGGCATAGCCTGGCACCGTTTCTCAGCGATGTCGTTGGCAACAGCCATCGGGCTGAAATGAACATCGAAAAATTGTGGAATCCTTTCCTGGGCGGCCGGGGCAAGTTAGGCCTAGTGGAATTCCGCGCCTTACGCATGCAGCACACGCCCGAGCGGGCCACCGCCTTGGCATGCCTGTTGCGCGCGATCGTGGCGATGCTTGCATGCGAGCAGCCTGCGCTTCCCCTCATGGATTGGGGACGCGAACTGCACCAGCGTTTTGCGCTGCCCTTTTATCTGGAGCAGGATCTGGCCGCCGTGCTTGATTCCCTGGCCTCGGCTGGTGTGGCCCTGGGCCAGACGATCGAAGCGGTGTTGCTTCGGGACGAGTTCCGTCGCTGGGGAGAGGTGGCCTTGCCCGGCTGCACTTTGGAGGTGCGACGCGCTCTTGAATTCTGGCCCTTGCTCGGTGACGCAGCGAGCCCGGAACAGGGCGGCGGTTCTCGCCTGGTGGACGCCAGCGTAGCTCGGACTGAACTGCGGCTTCGGCCGATGGACGGCAACGAGTCGGAGTGGCACGACTGGCAGATCCTCGCGGCAGGCGTAGCACTGCCAATGCGGCAGGAGCGGGACGCTCAGGGCCCGCTCAAGGTGTTCGGCGTGCGTTACCGGAGCTTCGTCCCGGGCTGGGGGTTGCACCCGACCTTGGGCACCCAGGTGCCGCTACGATTGCTGCTGCGCCGTGCCGGCGATAGCGTGGATTATGCTGTCACCTTGCATGAATGGCGTCCCGATGGCGACGCTTATTCGGGTCTGCCAGAAGATCTGGCCGAAGCCGGCAAGCGTCGAGCCGAGCGGGTCACCCTGGAAGTGTTAGCCCGCGACTCGGCCGGAGCATCGAGGACGCCCCCCGCATTCGGTCTTACGCCCTTCTGCCTGGATCTTCGCTGCTTGTTCTGCTGAAGGCTGTCCACTGCCATTACCGCGCTCGCGACGTCCGCAGGCGAAGCACTTAGCATGCGATCAGTGCATATGACCCATTAGGCTTCCTCCCTGCGGCGAAAGCGGCGATACATCACTTTGAACGCGAACGATTCGTAATGACTGGGCGCAGGATGGTGCGAGTCGCCGCTAGGGCCGGATTTTGTGGAGAAACACGCTCGAATATCGACGTCTTGAATTGAATGAAAAGAGGGTCGAGATGTGCTTCGCTCATCTCAAGTCTATCGTGCAATTGGATCGCGGGCCATTATCGCTGGCCTCACGCGCCACTGGTCATTTTACGGCCTGGCGAGACCGAGACTGCTTCGCTAAGTTAGATCCCAATGACCCCCTGCCGGGACGAGACAGCCATTTTGGGAGACAAAGCACCGATGCCCGAATCTCTCTTACGGCATCAAGTTTCGCAACCATGGTGCCGCAAAGCGACGTGCACTTCGAGGCGGGCCGCTTCTGCGCACCTACGTTTGGCTGTTCATTCCGATACGTAGCGCCCGCGGATTCTTGCCCGGGCCAACCAGATCAGCATGGCGTCGCAGATCTGATCCACCTTGAGAGGCTTAGCCAAGAGATCGTTCATGCCAGCATCGAAACAGCGCTGCCGGTGTTTAGCCGGGTCGTCGGTCATGGCCAGGATCGGTACGGCTTCCCGGCGCGGGATCTTACGGATTTCTCGCGTTGCTTCCAGAGCATCCATCTTCGGCATCTGCATATCCATGAGGATCAGGTCATACGCGACATGTTGTGTCATGTCGACCGCCTGGGTACCGTTGTCGGCCACGTCGATGACGAGGCGGGTTTCGCTCCGTAGCTCTGCCGCTATTCTGTGATTAATTGGGTCATCGCTTATCAAGAGCACGTTCCGCCCGCGATAGTTACACGCCAGAATGGCCGTCTTCGCGCGATTTGCCGGTGTCGATCTGGGTCGGGTGGTATCTTCAGACCGATGGCGCGGCAGCTGCTCGGCGTCCACGACCCGGTGGATGTTTTCACCAAGCCCGTCACGCAGTTCTCCCCACTGTTGGTCACGCGGTTCTCGCGCCGCCGGTGCGAGCCGCCTTGTTTCACCCCGCATGTCACCTACCTCGCCCCATTGTTGGGTACGGGTTTCTCGCGCTGCCGGCATCAGGCAGCTGTCTCTATTACGCATGTCGCGCATCTCTTCCGATTTTTGGCAGCGATTCTCGTGCCCTTCAATTAAGGTAAGTCAAATTCGTGACACGGTGGTTGCAGCGCGCAACCTACTGGCCTTTTTCCGGTCCCGCGCGTCTGAGTCTGATCCCCGTGCCTGTCTTGAATGGCATCCGACCGCTGATACCAGTACTGCGCGCATGGATAATAGAGAACTGCCGCGACTGAACAATTGGAAATTTATTTAGGGGAATAAAGAATCCTTGACGTGCCTGAAGACGAGTATTACGAGCGCGGCCCAAAACGCTTCACCGATTGAAGCAATTTGGTCTCTGTTCGAGGCTATGTGTCGAACATCCGGTGCCAGTCGCGATTCTGCCGGGGATATCAACCATAAGATGGGGGATCG
>JBKQNQ010000154.1:0-14820 GCA_052145875.1 Thiobacillaceae bacterium | reverse complement strand
CGTTTTGCTTCCGCCGCTCCCTTGTCCGTCAAATACTTACGTCATCGATCAACTCGAAAATCGCCAATTTGGGCCGCGAACGGTGAAAGTCGGGCTAGCGGCAATTGTAGTCGTGTCCAAAAGGAGTCGGGAAACGGTGTCAGGGAAACTCGCCCAAACATGACAAGGTCGTGGCGCAACCTAAGAAGCGTGCGCAACAAGGGGCGGGTGTCGGGCTCCTTGGCAAGACGTGCCGAACGCTCGCTTTCCGCCTCTTTGCCAGTTTTGTCCAACTCCGCGATGGCCTGACCGATAGGGTCCTGGATTCGGTGCAGCGATTCCGTGTCCAAACCGTGATGCAAACCGGCCAGTAACTTACCAAATGCTTCTGTCATCTCGTCAAGCGTGTGGGCGGCAGTCGTGATTACTAAATGCTGGACCTTGGAGGGAAAGATGAAAAACGAAACTACGAGACCGGTGAGACCACCGAGCGCGACCTCAAGCACGCGATCATAGGCAGAGGCAACCGGGCTCACCTGGGTAAATGTGGGAACCAAGATCACGATAACGGCGGTGATTGGTGCGACGTTTAGCCTCGGGTTTATGGCCGCTATAAGAGCAAGCGGACCCAATGCGATTGGGAGAACCAAAAGAAGCATGACTTCACTTGAATGCGGCACCAGCATGGCGACAATGGTCGCGTAAGCCGCTCCGCTGACTGTGCCAGCAAGATAATCGATCATCACCTTCAGCGATCTTCCAATACTCATTTGCGTCACCATAATCGCTGTCAACACTGCCCAGAGCGGTAACGGAAGGCTAAAGAATTGCGCGATGGCAAGGGACAAGAGGGCGGCAACGGTCACCCGAAAGGAAAGCTCCAATCGCACGCGATGTTGTCGGAGCCGTGGCCAGAATCTAGTGATCATTGTCCTCTTACGATCTGGGTGAAAATGGGGCTAACGAAATAACAGGCAGCTTACAAAGAAAATGAGTTTCTCAATCCGACTCGATCGGTTGTTCAGGGCCTGCTCGCCAAATGATGGCTAACGAACGCTCAGGCGATCAACGGTCGGTCGATTCAGGGGCTCAGTTTCACGTTATGCACGAATCTTAGGTGATCCAACCCTCTCCAGTGGGCGCCACCATTTTCCACCCTAGCTCTTGGACATTTCAATGGAACTTCGTCGGTAAGAGGTCCGCGCGGTCCCCATGGCCCTAATGCTCCACATTTTGGGCATTCAATTGTAAGCGGCAGACTCTTGGATGGAACAAGGATCGTCTGGTCGTTTTGCTTGAATTGACGCATACTATTACTGCGGCGAATCCCTAACGGAGTATCGGGGACTTCGAGCGCGTAGCGGGTGTTGCAACGGCGGCAAAACAAGTAGTGAAAATTGCTGTTATGCATGCCGTGAAATGAGCCAAGCGCGATGCGCCACCCGGAGGAGGAACATTTTTATGCTTCAGGCAGGTGACTCCCCTCGTTTCAATGTCGCCCAAAAGTTTATGTCGAGACCGCAACAGCGGCAGCTGAGGATCGTTGCTGACTAATTTCGGTAGCAACGGCAGCTTCTGTCAATCAGCGACCCGAGCGCCAAGCGCGACCACCTGCATTCCTGCAATCTGGTCGTGGTCTGCGCACGCGGCTCGCTCGTCAGCAAGTACGTCTTTAACTGAAACCTTAGGCGGTGCAGGACGTCCGTTTGAGTTCGCCAGCGTGGCGCGAACGGCTTGCGCAATCAGGCGTGGGCTGGGTTCACGGGCCCTCGTTAATAGGCGTCGCCCCTCCGGCCAATTCCGCCAGCAATTGCAGCAGCGCATCGGGGGCGATCGGTTTGACAAGATGCTCGTTGAACCCTGCCTCCCTGGACTTAATGCGATCCTCTTCCTGACCCCACCCCGTCATGGCAAGAATGGCCATGTCCGCTCCCCAGGTTTGCTCCCGGATTTGCCGGCAGGCGGCATAGCCGTCTTGCTTGGGTAGCCCGATGTCCAGAAGCACGATGTGTGGGCGAAAGCGCGCTGCGGCATCAACAGCCGCGAACCCGTCGTGCGCCGTTTCTACGCTAAATCCGCTCGCACCGAGTAGCATAGCGAGCGAGTCTGCGCTATCTTGGTTGTCGTCCACGACGAGGATGCGCCGCTTTGGCTGCGGCGCGGGACCAACACTTTTTGCCGGTCCTCTCTCCAGACGCGGTGCGGGATCGGAGGTGGCCGGCAGGCGCACGCAAAATTCGCTCCCCCGGCCTCGGCCTTCGCTGCGCGCCACGATATCACCGCCGTGCATGGCGACCAGACGATGCGCGAGGGACAGACCGATGCCGAGCCCGCGCTGGGCACGCTCAGAGTGCGTCTCCACCTGCGTGAACATCTCGAATAGGCGCGGGAGTTGCTCGGGCGCGATGCCAATGCCGGAATCCATGATCTTGACGACGACGTCGTCGCCGTCGCACTCGGCTCGGATATGAATGCTGCCACCCGGCTCAGAATACTTGCAGGCGTTGTTAATCAGGTTCGTGAACACCTGTGTCAGGCGCACCGGGTCCGCCCTCAGGCAAAGCGATTTCGGCGGCAAGGAGAGGTTGAGCGTGTGCCGACCGTGCTCCACGTGAGGCCTCGAGGCCTCCACGGCATGTTGCAACACCGTTGCCAATTCGATCCGCTCGAGACGCAGTTCCAGGCGGCCATGGGTGATGCGGCTTACGTCCAGCAGATCGTCGATAAGCCGCACCATGTGTCGCACCTGCCGCTCAATCATGTCTTGCACCGCCGCTCTACCGGCGCTGGTTGAGTCCGGGCGTTTCAAGACTGCCAACGCATTGCGGACCGGTGCCAGCGGGTTACGCAATTCGTGCGCCAAGGTGGCAAGGAACGCGTCCTTGCGACGATCAGCCTCAATCAGCGCCAGCTCGGCGGTCTTGCGGTCAGTGATGTCCTGAACCATGGCGATGCTGTGGAGCGGCCTTTGGCTGGTGTCGGTGACCATGCGCGCCGTAACGGTGACCCAACGATTGTTTCCATCCTTGCGAATGAATCGGGTTTCGATCTCGAACGCAGGAATTCGACCGCTTAGAAAGTTTGCCATCTGTGCGCCGCAGCGCGCCACGTCATCTGGGTGCATCACGTCCGATAGTTTCATCGCCAACAACTCATCGGCTGTGTAACCTGTGATCAAGCACATCTTCTCGTTGATCTTGCTAAATCGACCGTTAGGGCCTGCGGTGCCCATCCCCATCGGCGCAAGGTCGAACAAAATGCGGTGGCTCTGCTCGCTGAGCCGCAGGTTGTCCTCCATCACCTTGCGCTCCGAGACGTCTCTGAGCACTCCCTGAAGATGGCCGTTTGGCAATTGGCGGCCACGCACTTCCCCCAGAAAGATGGACCCATCCTTTCGTCGGAAGCGCCATTCAGAGGTGACCACGTTGCCGCCGGCGAAGCGAGCGACCGCGTCGGGAAGTCGTGGCACCTCGTCGGGCACAAGAAGATCCGGAAGGCTCATTGTCAGTATCTCGTCACGCGAGTATCCGAGCATCTGTTCGCCCGCTAAATTGACGTCCAGATAATGCCCCTGAGAATCGGCCAGGAAGATGCCGTCCACAGTCTGCTCCACTAACAGGCGGTAGCGGGTCTCACTCGCGTGCAGCGCCTCCTGCGCTTTCTGGCGTTCGGTGATCTCACGCAGGGCCGTGACGCGCGTCTTGCGGCGCTCGCCATCAAAGCTCTGGCCATGTGCCTCTACCAGTATCCGCCGGCCATCCTTGCGGATCAACTCGTGCTCAACCCGGCTTTCGACGCCTCGTTCGATGTTGCGGATCACCTGCGCACGACGATCATCGTCCGGCATGAGGTCCGCAACCTGCTTCCCGATCAGTTCCCTTCGCGTATAGCCAAGCAAATTGAGCAGTTGGTCATTGGCATCGACGATTCGTCCCTGATCGGTGAAAACAATGCCTTCGAAGGTGGCTGCGGCAAGGAGGCGGAACCGCGCCTCGCTCGCCTCTAACTTGGCTTCCTTCTCGGCACGCTCAGTACGAAGGCGCAGCACACTTAGGCCATACGCCAAGTCCTCAGCCAGTTTCTGCAGCAACCGTACTTCCCGCTCGCTGAAGCGCGTGGGCTGCCGGGAATAGATGGTGAGTGCACCAAGGGTTGTGCCGTCAAAGATCATCGGCAGCGCAATGGCGGACGCATAGCCCCGCCGCAGTGCATCGTCGCGCCACGGCAGGAAGTCCGGATCGGTGTGTATATTGTGGCAAATAACCGACTCACCGTTCCGGATCGCGGTGCCGGTCGGTCCCCGCCCCCGTTCCCGATCGGCCCACGTGAGGTTAAGGGTATCGAGGTACCCCTCCTCGGTTCCGGCAAACGCAACCGGTGTGATGCTTTGTCTCGCATCCTGGACGGCAAAGCCAATCCACACCATGGCGTGTCCGCAATCCTCAACGACAATGCGGCAGACCTCATGTAGGTAATCTGTCTCTTCGCTGGCATGGACCAGAGCCTGGACGCTATTGCTGTATGCATGCTGCGTGCGGTTGACCTGTCGCAGTTCCTGTTCGGCCTGCTTGAGTTCGGTGACGTCCATTGCCACCACGCGGCATGATCGTCCCTTCTCCATGGCGGTCAGTTCCATTCGCAACTGCCTGCTGCAGCCGTTCACCGGTTCCAGCTGTACATCGATTGTCCCTGTGCCTTGCTCACCGAGCACCCGGGCCAAGCAGGCATTGAAATCGGGGCGCTCGGATGCTGAGATAAATGTATCCAGGCGGCCATTAAACGCCGACCTTCCTGCGCCAAGCATGCGCCTGCTGGCGAAGTTCATTTCCCGTATCCCACCATCGCCCTTCAATGTGATAAGCGCCACGGGTGACAGGTCATAGAAATCGGCGTAGCGAGCTAGTGCAGCATCCAGGTCGTCACGCGTCCGGCGAAGTTCCGCATTCTGGAGTTCTAGTTCAACTTGATGGATTTGGAGTTCGTGCAGTATCTTCATGGCATCAACCGCGTCGCCTCGCATCGTGTCCGCGCAACGCTCCGCGGCAAGTGACGCTTCCGCCCCGCGCCGCAATTCGCCTTTAGCCATGTCTTCGATCAAGGTAGCCTCCGTGTTCTCGGGGGCAGGGTCGGTGAGCAGCCAGACCCCAATCCCGTCATGAAATACTACAGGTTTCGGTTGCTATGGGCTAGAACGTACCGTCATTCAGACCAACCCCAAGGTTATTCTTCAACTCGTCGCATCACGGCTTGGAGCAGCGCTTGCGCGTGGGGTGGGGGAACCTCTGGGTTCCTGAACGCAACACCTGATCGGCGCGCCAACAGACCGCCGGCGGCCACAATGGCGTGTGAAATGCATGCTCTCGGCTAGACCCGTGAGAGATTGCATCTGCCTGTCTTTACGGGCCTGCTGGGCTCGCATTCGGGGGACGGATCGATTCCTTGCGCGCGATGAACCGTGAGAGAGTGCGACACAGAGATTGGGCTAGTTCGATTGATGCACGAGACTCTCCCCGCAACGTCTAAAACGTGCCAGATCCTCGCCCATATACGTGGGGCCCTTGATGGGCGAAAAACTGAGCAACAACGCCAAGACAAACGAAGCCTGGTGTCGCTGCCGAGCAAGGCATGGTATCAAGCCCCGTCGATTCTGCCCCACCACGATGAGAATCGCTGGGTACGCAATGTCGCGTTGCTGATCAACCAGTATGATTTCGTCGTCAGACCAATCCGCTTGGTGGCGGAAGACATGGGTGGTGATCAAATCTTGGGAGTCCGGCACAACAATTTGCATGTCATCAACAAGTTTTAGGGTACTTGCAGGAAGCATCTTTAGTCTTGATCTTGCAACGTCTCGAATTTGCTACGGGTGATTTGGGGCGCCATTTAATTGAGTTTCACTGTGGGCGTGTGAATCGGAATAGACGAGCGACGCAATGGTTAATTGACGAACGCAGTAAACCGAAGTCACGAGCGCCTGACCTATTTGATCGTGATCGGCACATGACTTGGCGGAATCCGTGGCCTAGCCGCAGGTCAGGGGATGCGAGTCCTAGCGCCGGTGGCGGGGCGTGGCTGATGGGGCGGAAGGCTGTTGCCGAAAAGATGGGCCGAAACCGCTTAGACGACGTTCACTCCAATCAGCACGAGCGGCGTATACGCAATTGGCAGTCCACCCTGATGGGATCATAGTATGAAAAACACTCATAGAGAAAGCATTTGAAAATGCGCGCCCGTATAAATGTGTTTGCCGCACGCGCTCTGGTGGCTGGCTCGTTGCTGGTCGCATCGCGGCTGGCCTTGGCCGGTCCCCCGTTTCTTACGGATGATCCGGAGCCGGTCGAATATAAGCACAGCGAGTTCTATGTTTTTTCCACGCATGATAAGAGCAAAGATGGAAGCCAGACTGCTATTCCCGCATTCGAGTATAACTTTGGTGTCATCCAGAATACCCAGCTGCACATTGTTGTTCCTTTTTCCAGAAGCGCCCCAAGTGATGCGTCATCGGAATATGGCTTGGGGGACACCGAAGTCGGGGTGAAGTACAGATTCCTGCGGGAAACGGACACCCGTCCGCAGGTGGGAATCTTCCCGATGGCGGAGCTGGATACTGGGGATGCGGACAAGGGACTTGGGAACGGAAAGACCTGGTGGCGATTGCCAGTTTGGGCACAGAAAAGCTGGGGTGGCTGGACAACATATGGTGGCGGTGGCGTTGTGATCAATCACGCCGCGGGGCAAAAGGACTGCCACTTTGTCGGCTGGCTGCTTCAGAACGACATCGACGAGAAGTTGACCCTGGGCGGCGAAGTCTTCGGCCAGACGAAGGAGACCGATAACGGCGACGCCACGACTCTCGTAAACTTCGGCGGTTACTACAAGTTCACCCCGGATTTCAATCTGCTTTTCTCCACTGGCCACAGCGTTAGCGGTGAGAGCCATACAATTGCCTACGTTGGGCTCTGGTGGGGATGGGGTGAAGATAAGCAGGAGGCCAATGAAACACGTGCCGCCCCCGGCCAGAATACTTGGTCTGTCTCAAATAGACAGTGATTGATGTTGGCGGTTGCAAGCGTATGGAGTGCGTTGTTGCTGGGCTGTAGAAGCAGCGCGGCGCCAAGGTGGCGTTCTCACGCGGCTGCTTGACGCGACCTGTGTCTGAGGTGCGATGCATGCTTAAGCACGTTGGAACGTTTTACCCTGTGATGGACAGGAGCGACCACGAGCAGTATCCCTGCGATGACGCGCTCGACGTCGTGGTCGCTGCGATGCGCAAGGGCGGGCTCTTGCACTGGATCGTCACCCTAAGTTCGGCACAACCGGGTGCTTGCGCCAAATTCATCGGCTTTACCGGCGCAAATAACATTTGTCTCGCCTCGAATTTCCGCCATCTCTGCCGATCAAAACCTGTCGAGCGCATTTTGACGTCCGCAACGTCACTGCCCCATCCGATATTTGGCAATTGGAAGGAAACCCCCTTTTTTTCCGCAGCTTAGGCTTACCCAATTCGTCCCGCGGTCCTTCGGGCCTCAGGTTGGATTCGGCTTGTCTCGCCCCTGCGATAGCGGTGAGTCTGGCCATGCGGTAAGAAGCGCGTGCATCGCGTTCGAGTTGGCACAGGCCCTGATCTGGTCACGAAAACTGCGATCACTGAACATTGCCGCGGCAGTTGCAAGGAGCTTAAGGTGTCGCTCGTTTGCCTGTTGTGGAACGATCAAACCGAGAAAAAGTGAAACGGGCTTGCCATCGGAGGCGTCAAACGGGATGCCAACGCGTGTTCGCACGAACACGCCGGCAGCGGCACCGCACTGGGTCATGCGTGCGTGGGGGATCGCAACCCCGTGACCCACTGCCGTGGATCCGAGCTCCTCCCGCGACGTTAAACTCTCCAGAACTTCCGCCTCGTTGAGATGATGGCGACGCGCAAGTGTGGCTGCGATCCGCTTGAGCAAAGTCTCCTTGCCAGGCACATCCAGGTCCAGTTCGATGTCGTCGACACTTAGCAGTTCGCCTACGGGGTTCATGACATGCGCACTCGCATACAACGAGCCCAACCGAGCTTGCCAGGATTATCCGGATACTGCATCGTTTTCTCCCTCATCGTCCGTCGCGCTCGCCTCGTGAAGGTTTACGACGTTCGTGTTCTGATCAAAGTCGATGAGCTCGGCAAAACGGCCCCATGCGACAAGTGTCTCCAACAACTTCGTTGGCTGATCATAGGGTAATAGCGTGCTGAGCTCCTCAAGAACACTGTCGGCGTCAATGCGACCATCAGGCGCTTGCTCCAAACGCGCGGTGAGCATCTGAAAGAGCCGCAGCTTCATGATAGCTTGCCTGAATAGTGCCTTACGTGCGAGTGGCGGAGCAGCGAGGAAGTACCAGCCTGCCTGGGTCATCAACACGTCGTCTTTGGGCGTGTCCACGAGGTTCAACATTTCGGCTGCCTTAACCGTCGCGATGGTGTCGCCGAACTCCTTCCCGATGCGCGCGCTCAAGTCAAACACATTGATCGTTTCCTGGGCGTCCTCGAGGATTTCGAGCAGACCCACCATGGTCTCCACCGGCACGTTCGGGATCGGTTCGACTCGAGCGCCAATCGGTGCTGCAGTCGGTACCGCGCTGCCGGCGCCCCCGGCTCGCTCCAGTCCCGGCCCAGGGGTTGCCCCAGAGACCGGTTCATCCGGCAAGACCAGCGCGGTAATCGCGGCATGAACTTGGTCGACCATTGCCGCAAACTGCTTGGAGTTTACGTTGCGTGGGTAGGGTAGCGGGTTGTCAATGACATTGCGGATGCGCCCTGGATGGGAGGTGATAATAACGATCCGGCTGGCCATGAAGACGGCCTCGGCAATGTTATGCGTGACGAAAAAGATGCTCTTCAAGCCCGCGTGCCGGGAACGTCGCCAGAGCTCGACCACTTCGGTACGCAAGTTCTCGGCCGTCAAGACGTCCAGCGCGCTGAACGCCTCGTCCATGCACAGTACTTCTGGCTGAGCCACCAGCGCCCGTGCAAATCCAACGCGTTGGCGCATGCCACCTGACAACTGCTTCGGGTATGCATTCTCGTAGCCCGACAGCCCAATTCGCTCCAGCACGCGCACGATCTCCTCCTCCTCCTGGCGGGGGTCGAGGCGGCGCTGGATTAGGCCGATCTGAACGTTGTCCTGAACGGTGAGCCAGGGATACAGGCCAAAGCTCTGAAACACCATGGCGAGGCTGCGATTCACGCCGCTGAGCGCGCTTCCGTGACTGAGCACGGTGCCACGCGTTGGCGCGACGAGTCCCGCCATCAGCCTCAAGATCGTTGATTTGCCCGATCCCGACTGCCCCAGTAACGCAAGCATTTCTCCTTCCCGCACCTCAAGGCTGATGTCGTCGAGGATCGTGACGGGCGGCCCCCCGTCGGCACCCACGTAGGATTTAGAGACACCCCGCAACTCGAGCAGGGGCGAGGAGGAGGCGGGGCCACCCTTTTGACCGGGTTTTTCGGCGATCAAGGCGTCGTCTTCCATAGGCTACGCCCGCGATCGGGCGACGCACGGCACGGCGAGGACGTTGCGATCCAGTGATTGAATGATTTGCACGTAGTTAGGCTCAGTCCAGTTTGAATTTGCGTTCGGCGAGGCCATAAAGTCGGCGCCAGAAGACGCGATTGATGACAACAACAAAGAGCGCCATGACCATGATACTAAAATAGATCGCGGGCTGGTCGCCCTTTTCGGTGACCTGGGCGATATATGCACCCAGCCCGTCGGCGACCAGCTTGTGCTTGCCCCAGGAGGCGACCTCGGCCACGATGCTGGCATTCCATGCGCCGCCAGTGGCGGTCAACGCACCGGTCACCCAGAATGGAAAGATTGCCGGGATGATCACCAATTTCCACAGCCGCCACCTGCGCAGGCCAAACAACGCTGCGACCTCCTGCAAGTCAGTGGGGATTGCCATTGCGCCAGCGATGACGTTGAACAGGATATACCACTGCGTGCCAAGCGCCATGAGCAGCACGCTACCCACGTTGATCGGAATATGCGCAGCGATAAAGAAGGCCACAATGAACGGAAAGGTCATATTTACCGGAAACGACGCGGCGATTTGTGCCAATGGCTGTGCGATGCGCGCCACACGTGGCCGAAGGCCAATCCAGACGCCGATCGGAGTCCAGATCAGCGTTGCGATCGCGCTCATGGCCACGACACGCAGCAGCGTCAGGACACCGAGCCAAACGACGTGGAGCATTTCCATGCCACTCATCTCGGTTTTAATCTGCTTTGCGATATTGAACGCATCGAAAATGAGCCAGCCGATACCCACCAGGATCACTCCCCGGATTACCAGGCGCAACGCGGTTTTTGCGGGCGCGGGCGTGCTCGCAGAAACCACCTGCGATAAATCCGCGCCGAGCATCGAAGCATGCTGCGAGAAGGCGCCAAACGCGCGACCGACGTGATTTGAAAGCCACTCCAGCACGTAGGATCCTTGAAGCAGATCCAGTACCCAGGATGTGGGAGTGTCCTTGCCTTCCGTTTGTTCGAGCTTGAACTTTTCCGCCCACGCGACAAGCGGCCGCCACAAGAGCTGATCGAACACGACGATGGTGACGATCATTGCGACGATGGCATAGACCGCCGCATGGGTGTCGCCCATTTCCGCAGCCGTGGCCATATACGAACCCAATCCCGGCAGCTTGATGTTCTTGTTCAGGACCGAAATGGCTTCGCTTTGTGCAACGAAAAACCAGCCCCCGCCGAAGCTCATCATCGAATTCCACATTAACCCAATCGCGGACGACGGCAGCTCAACCCTGGTAAAACGTTGCCACGGATTGAGCTTATACACCGAGGCCGCTTCCTGCAGCTCAGCAGGTATCGTGATCATGGAATGGTAGAAGCCGAACGTCATGTTCCAGGCCTGGGCCGTGAAGATGGCGAAGATGCTTGCACATTCAACGCCGAGCAGGCTACCGGGAAAGAGCGCCAGGAAGCCGGTCACTGTCACCGAGAGAAATCCCAGGACCGGGACGGACTGCAGGATGTCCAGCAGCGGCAACATTACTTTTCGCGCACGCACATATTTTGCCGCGACATAGCCGTATGCGAACGTGAACAACAGCGCAGCCCCAAAAGCGATGAACATCCGCACCACTGTGCGTGCGGTGTAATAGGGGATCAGCGCCACATCGAGGGAAAGCTGGGGCGGGTGAAGCTCGTCGAACTGTACGCGCATGTCACCACTTAACACCACCAGCAACCAAAGCAGTCCGAAGACCGCAAGAATCACGATCAGATCAATCCAGCCGGATCGCCAACCGCGCTCGATTTGTTGCCCGGTCGTTTCAGGATATGCACGCGTCGTCATGGCTGGGGCCCTGGGAGGCGGGAAACGGGGTGCAGAGGAACAGCCTTACGCCCGTCGCGGCGGGCCAAATGCCGAGCTCTCAAGCGCTTGAATGCCGGGTCAAGGGGCAGGCAAACATCGGCGTGACGAGTCGAGATCCAATCGTTGCGAACAGTTGGGATCAGGTTCATCAAGTCACCCGGGTGGGGGCATAGGACGAGCCAGTTCCCTTCGCTGGACTGGCCTAACAAATTCCAGTTCATCGTTGAACGGCTCTCCGAGCAGGATCGGGACCCTCGCCTTGTTCCAACGAATACCACGTTGCCGCAGGCGTGGGGAGATGAAATGGCGCCGAGGGCTTCGATCGCACGCCAATTGGGCAACCCCAAGGACCCCACTCCACGATGGTGTCAAGGCCAGGCATCGGCTTCTGGGTTATGTGCGGCGCGCCACGAACTCGAACCATCTCGCTGAGGAGATCGCGTTCGCTCATCGACTTACCCCCTATCAATGCTTACCCCCTATGCGTCCATAATGCAGACGGGGTGACGCGCCATTGAGCAAAGCGCCACAACGGCACGAAATCCGCGCGTTTCATCGGTGCATTGAGCACCACTGGGTTAGGGTTCAGTGCGTAGATTCCCTTCGCTGCAACGCACGTATCACCACAGGGAAAGCGGACGTACGACTTGCCACCAGCGGAACGAACGCCCCACGTGCCATTGGGACTTTGAGCGCAGACTCTACCTACATAGGGTCCAAAAGTAAACAGTGCGGCGGCGCGCCAAAGCGGGTTCGGGTTGCCGCAATTCTTTCCGCTTGTCGCTTTCCTTTGAAGAGAAGATCGGTGCCGCAATCTCCCCTGCAGGTCCGGCATTGATTCCGCGTCACGGCATGCTGGAAATTCCGTCGTCGGGTAGCGCAAATTCTAGCCCAATGGTGGACGCCCGCCTCCCCGAGGAAAGGACTTTTGCCACTTGCCGCGCCCCAACTTCCTGCCGGGACGAATATCATCAAAGCGGAACTCGGCGTGCGGGTCAACCGGTGAAAGCGCCTGACGCGACAGGATGGCCGATCTATTCGAATCAAGCGCTGGCGCCTCTTTGTGCGCTTGCTTGTTTGCAGTGGGATGTGACTTCGGGCCTAAAGATGATTTGGCACCGCCAAGTTTCTTCTATGCTGAAACATCGTGGTGGCGCAACTCAAGGTGGCTCATCGTCTAGGGGGAACAGGACGTGGATGCGGGCAATTCCATGGACATGGCGAAGCACGTACTGGTGGTTTTCGGGGAAATCCTTGCCATCGGAACCATTTGTGCCTTCGTGGCGCGGACGCTAAGAACTCCGGATGTGGTGATCTTCCTGCTGGGGGGGATTGTGTTTGGGCCGGCGGTTGCGGGAAAGGTGCTCCCTTCCGGCGCCTTGGGCGTGATCGACATCAGAGCCGACTCGGCGCTCAATCAAGTTATCCTCATTTTCGGCTCTTGCTACATCCTGTTCGATGGTGGCGCTGCCCTGCGGGTCAACGTGCTGAAGGAGGTTTGGATCACCATTACGGTCTTGGCGACAGGTGGCGTCCTTCTTACAACCTTTGCGACGGGGCTGGTTGCCCATTATGTTCTTGGCGTTCCTCTAATTATTGGGCTGTTGCTCGGCGCGACGATTGCCTCGACTGACGCGGCGACATTGGTACCCGTATTCCAGCAGGTCAAGATTAAGCGCCGGGTCGCACACACGATGCTGGGTGAGTCGGTCTTCAATGATGCGATGGGCGCGATGGTCACCCTGGTCGTATTTGGACTTCTAACGGGGCAGCACAAATTTTCGCCGGGCGCGGCGGTTCGGGACCTCGGTCAGGAGGCTGCGCTCGGGATTGTCGCGGGTTGGCTTGCCGGCTACATCGCTGCGTGGCTCATCGCGCACGAACGATTCAAGTATCTGGCCGAATATGCGCCCGTGGTTACGCTGATGGCGGTGATCGGGGCCTACATGATGGCGGACGGCGTGCACGCCTCAGGGTTCATGGCCGTGTTCGTGTTCGGCGTGACGTTAGGCAATAAGGAACTCTTCGGATTTGCGATGAAGCCTAATGACGAAGAGACGCTGGAGCAGTTCATGCGCACCACAGCCTTCATTATGCGTATGCTTATCTTTATTCTGCTCGGCAGCCAAGTTGATTTTGTCCGCATTCGCAGCGATCTCACAGGGGGCGTGGTCTTGATCACTGTTTTCATGCTGATCATCCGGCCCGTCACCGTTTTCCTGTGTGCATGGCCAGATCGGCGGGCAAAGTGGACCCGGAATGAATTGCTGTTCATGTGTTGGACGCGTGAAACGGGCGTCATTCCCGCGGCTCTCGCGGGAATTCTAGTGGGACTCAAAGCGCCGATGGCGGACATGATTGCTTCTGTCACCTTCATCGCGGTGCTCATGACCGTCCTCATCCAGGCGACGACCACACGATGGCTCGGTGCCAAGCTCGGCCTATTGGACGTTTAAGACAGACGAGTTTTCATCCGGCAAGGTCTGGCGTTTGCAAACCGCCTCCCCTAACCGCATCCAAGGGGTGCAAATTAATCCGATGCTTCAAATCTTGTTTGGCCGAGCCAGAGCGGAACCCGCTTTGCAGTGCCGGGCCTGAAAGCTTCATTGCGCGATTTTGCGTTAGCCAATTCAGGCACGGGTGTCTAGGATGCTAATGCGTGTCCGTACAATCCCGCCCATCTGGTGCGCGGGCCGCCGGTTGTCTCGCACAGCTAAACATTGACCCTCGAGCAGGGCCGTAAGGTTCGCGCTGAGAATTTCGAGGCAGCTTCATTTGATGCCCGCTACTCGGGATGCGACTGGCCTGGAAAAGCGCCTGGTGCCTATCTGGAATCACCTTGCACAGCCAAGGCACATCGACAATAAGAAACGGAATGCCGATTGGCATCGTCCAGAACATCAGGCAGCCGCAACACCAACTGGAAACGCTGTCCGTCATGGTCGAATTGGAACGTGCGTCGGCAATGAGGGATATGAACGAGGGAAACATCGATCGCCTGCCGGTGCACTTCGAGTCCAGCTGGATGTCCTGCTCGACGGCTTTCTCTCCGGAGCGAGGTTCGAGGTAACCGGCTGATGCTGCGTCGGGCGAGCCCTGCAGCAAATTCGCTTTCTGTGCCGAAGTTACCCGGATTATGAGCACTTGCCTGGGTGAGCGGCCAGGATTTGACGATGACAGTCCCGGGTATTTGATATCATCGTGGTTGGCGCATGCAATTCTGCGCGGCTGAGAGATGCTTAAGAGACGCAACGTTGGGCCGCCCATTGCTGACCACGCGGGATGAGCGCATCCTCGCCATTCGCAGGATGCGGAAAATTCTGGACCGCAAAAATTCTCCGGTAGATTAGGATGCCCTAAATGCCGCTTTTCTCAAGGTGTTTCCAGGTCTTTAACTGCCCGTCTTAATCTATTCATGTTGCGAATTACAGAACTTAAGCTTTCAATTGATCATTCGGCGACCGCGCT
>JBKQNQ010000153.1:0-3045 GCA_052145875.1 Thiobacillaceae bacterium | reverse complement strand
GACAAAAAAACCCAATCGGCGCAACCGCTGGCGTATCCCTGGGACGACAATCTGGATCCTGACCTTGACGGCGCCTTCACGGTGAAGGGCGTGGAATGCAAGACGGGGTTCCGCATGCTCAAAGAGAGGACCGAACCTTACACCCTTGCGAAGGCTGGGGAGATCTGCTGGCTCGAACCGCAGATGATCGAGAAGGCCATCAAGCTCTATGCCGAGAACACGCCTTCAGGCATCTCGCTTGGCGTTGCGACCGACCAAAATCCAAACTCGGTTCAGGCAGCCATGGGAGCGGTGGTGCTCAATACAATCATGGGCAATGTGGAAAAGCCCGGCGCGCTTATGCAAAGGTTCAGCCAAAGCGGCATCACTCCATTCTTTACATATATCGTTTCGCCTACCCAGAAGCTGCTTTCGGAAGAACAGCTCAAAAAGCGTCTGGGAGGCATTGAGTACAAAGGACTTCTGCAGTGGTGGGCTGGACAGCCATCGGCCGTTCTGGAGGCGATCTTAACAGGGAAGCCTTATAAACCGCGGGTATGGATTGAGCGGTCCGGCAACAAGATGGCCTCGCTTGCCAACATTTCGTCCTGGCTTCCAGCCATCGAGCAGATGGATTTCATCGTCCATATGTATATGTATCCGACGTCGTTTTCCCCGTACGCCGATATCCTGCTTCCAGCCAACGAGTGGCTGGAAACGAATATGCTGGTGGAATCACTGAACATGGTTTTCGCCAGACAGGCCGTCACGCACCTTTGGGAGACGGAGGATGAAACGCTGTTCTGGGCCAAGCTCGCCAAGCGGTGCGCGGAGTTGGGCCACGAGAACTGCAAGAAGGCGTTCGATGCCAAGGCAATGGCGCCGGATCAGCCATATTGGGACTCGATGGAGGAACTCTTGAATTCCTGCCTGGCTCCCATGCACATGACGTGGGCGGAGTTTAAAGAGAAGGCTCCCTTTGAGTTCCTTCCTTACGATAAGTGGTCGGAATACTACGTCTACAAAAAGATCGATCCAAAGACCGGAAAGCCGATAGGCTTCGGTACTGCGTCGAAGAAAATCGAAGTCTACGGAGAGTGTTTCATTACTCTTGGGCGAACCGGCATGCCCTTTGCCACTTATCCCCTGCCTCCCGCATCAAAAGACTATGATCCATTGCCGTATTACATGGAGCCTCACGAGAGTCCCAACAAAGAGATCGCGAAGGAATTTCCCCTTGTCATGACCAATGGGCGCTTGCCGGTCTTCCATCATCTAACATTGAGGAATGCTCCGTTCATTCGCGAGATCTACCCCGTAGCCGAGATCTGGATCAATCCCGTTGACGCCTCGACCTACGGCGTCGCGCATGGCAACTGGGTCTGGGTCGAGTCGCAGCGCGGGAAAATTCGGGCGAAAGCACGCGTCACCCAGGGCATAGCGCGAGGGGTCGTTTACATGGAGCGGTTCTGGAACCCCGAGAATTTGAATACCGAAACGGGCGGATGGCGCGAAATGAACGTCAATCTTCTCACTAAAAACGATGCGCCGTTTAACGACGTCGTCGGAACGTATACGCTTCGAGGTTATCAGGTCAAAGTTTCAAAAGCCGACGGCCCGCCCGCCGGTATCTGGCAAAAACCGGAAGACTTCAAGCCATGGCTTCCTCAACCGGCGGAGCCGACTAAAATAGTGGAGTTTTAGCCATGATGCAAAAGACATTGGTTATCGATCTGGACCGCTGCATTGGTTGTCACTCATGCGAGATGTCCTGCAAGTTGGAGAATGGCGTCGCGCTCGGCGTATACTTCAACAAGGTCTTGACCATAGGGCCGACCGGCACGTTCCCGGATCTCGAAATGTACTTACTCCCGGCCGTATGCCAGGAATGCACTGACCCGCCGTGTGTCAAGGTTTGCCCAACCGGGGCCTCCTACAGGACGGAAGACGGGATTGTCCTTATTGACAAGGAGATATGCATAGGCTGCCGGTACTGTATGATGGCTTGTCCCTACGGCGCGCGCTCCTTCAATAAGGAAGCGAAGGTCGTGGAAAAGTGCACGCTTTGCGTGCATCTCCAGGCCATCGGCGAAAAGCCCGCTTGTGTGAAGAACTGTTGCGGCAAGGCGCGGTTCTTCGGAGACATCAACGACCCGAACAGCGATGTATCCAAAGCAATCAGAGAGGCTGGGAGCGGCAGTGTGCACAGCATGCCTGACGTGGGAAACCATCCTAGCGTCCGTTACATCCTGCACCGCAAGACGGCCACCTGGAAGGAGAAATGATATGGGCAACGAATGGACTTTGGCTTTTTTACGGCGTTGGCTGCGTTGGGCACCGGAACTTTCATTGGTGTCGGCGCAAGCGAGTGGTGGGGCAAGGCGGAGTATGTCAGAGCACCAGGTGCGGTCATGGCCCTCGTTGCCTTGGCCTGCAGCGGCATCCCAGCCATCCTGCACCTCGGGCACCCCGAACGGATCTTTGGCGCGTTGGGGCATCCCACCTCTGGAATTTTCATGGAGGCGCTCCTGAGTGGCCTCACCGGCCTGTGCCTGATTGCCTACCTGATCGCACTCAAAAAGGATGCTTCCAGCCAAACTCGGAAGAAAATCACCTTGATCGGCGCTGTTCCGGCGATTTTGCTCGCCTTTGCAGTCGGCGATACTTACGTGATGTCTTCTCGGCCGGCCTGGGACACGCTGATTTTGCCCCTGGTTTATCTGGCCTCGGCCGGCGTCATGGGCTGTTTCAGCTTGAACTTGTTGCTTGGGCGCAATGAAAGCACCCGGACGACATTAACCATGAAGCGGACGACGCTCGTCGCCCTCGGAATACAAGCCGTGCTGATCGTTGCCTATCTGGTCGTCCTGGCTGTCGCGCCCCATCCGGATGTTACACGGTCGGCCACCCGGGTTCTGGCCGGTAATCTCGCCCTGCTGTTCTGGGTCGGTATCGTGCTGATCGGCCTGCTGGTTCCCGGAGCGCTCGTGGTGCTACAAAAGGCGGAGAAGCTTTCGACGTCTGCGGGTGCGATGTTCGGCCTGATGTGTGCCTTTGTCGGGGCCA
>JBKQNQ010000152.1:0-7005 GCA_052145875.1 Thiobacillaceae bacterium | reverse complement strand
TTCGGAGTCTGAATGATCTTGCGCGGCTGCGGGTGCAGGTGTAGCTGCATCAGCCCGAGCGGCAGGCAGTGCGCATCCGGATTGTCCTTGTTGTTCTCTCCCTTGCGCTGTGCGCGCACTTCTTTGGCCCAGGGCGTCATCGGCAGGCCATCTTTCAAGGTCGACCCGATATTGAAGAACTGATTAATACCAGGGGGAGGCGGTCCGAGGCCAACCCCGCCCGCGGCAAATTGTGATCCGGCCGGAAGTGCCGGGGGTGCTGCCGGGGGCGAGAGCGGCAGTTGCCCGGGAATGCTTCCATCGGTGGGGGCCGGCCGGGGCTGCCGAGCAATTGTCCAAATCCCGGACAGATCCGGGTGCCCGTCGGCGGTCCTCGGCACGGGGCCGGTAAAATCCGGCTTTCCGTCGGGGCCTTTGGGAACGCCCGGTGTTGGATAATCCGGCCACTGTGCGAACAATGAACCCGGAACTCCGCTCAGAACCATCCCTACCAGCGCAATATTGAATAAGGATCTCATTGGATTACTCATCTAGCTTACCTCTCGTTCCGCGCCGCTTGGTTCCCTTCTTGGCCGCCGCAGCCGACCGCCACGCCCCGCGCAGCAGATCCTGCATGGCATCCGGATGCACGCGCGCCAGGTTCACTAGAACGTACGGATACTTCAGGTAATGATCGGTGATGAAGTAGGTTTCGGGATCGGCTGCGATCAGCTCCTCGCGCCCCTCCATGCTCATCAGCACCACCAGCGCGTCGAGCTCAGGCCGCAACCGGGCCATCATCGTTCCGCGCACCTTGAACGCCGGCGTGCCGTAGGACGAGGCCTCTTCGACGCCCGCCAGTGCCAGCGCTATCTTGCGAACGGCCGCGAACGTCATCACATCTATGCTAATCCCCAATTCGCCCATCCCGATTCCCCGGCGTCGCCCTGCTAAACTGGGCACATGGAGCGAAAGATCTTCTGGCTCACTTTCGCGATCCTGGGGCTAATGGCCGATGTCTTTCTCCCGCTGTGGTGGGCGCTGGGCGCGACGATTCCCATCGCCGTCTTCAGTTGGTGGGTGGCGTATCGCAGCTACTGGTTCTAAGACATGAACGCTCACTTCTTTGCACTGCTCCTGATCTTTGGCCTGGGCCATGCCGCGCGCGACCCGGTAGACCCCGCCAAGGCAGTTCAATTGCACAGCCGCATCCCGTGCGACGGCTATGGCGGGCCCGAAGAAGCGGTCCACGTGCAGGTGACGTTTTCGTCCGGCGCGCCTGCATCCAGCGCACCGACAACCGCCGCGGCGCGCGAGTTCGTCGTGAGCCGCTTAGAGACGGACAAGTGCTCGGTGGAAACCATGTTTCAGTGCTGGCATAAGCCGAGAACCGGCTGGCACGACGTGTGGTCAGCCGCGAGCAACGCCCCGGGTGCTAAGCCCACAGTCGGCGACATCCTGCCGCTGGCCTCCTGCCATGAGTGGGGATCGAGCGAAGCGCCGCAATACGTTCTGAGTGGCTGGCACCAGGAAGGCTCCGAGTCCAAGCCGATGTGGCGGCAAGACATGGTGAAGCAGGTTTCGTCGCAACCGGAAGTCTACGAGTTCACCGATCCGAACGGTGGAACGGCGCGGTTGGAAATCAGGCGCTAACCGCGCATTTACCCCAAACACCCTCAATGTGGTCATCTGAGATTTGCTCGTCGAGCAGTTCCCCAATCCAATGCAAATTGCCTTTGCGGGCGGCCCGAATAGGAAGCTCCTCTAACGAAAGGTCGGGTTTCGTCCACCAGTCGGCGATGGCAATGGTCAGTATGATTGCTCCGGCCGCCAGTAACACAGCGGTTCGGTTGCGTTCTTCCCACGCTCGTTCTAGACGCCACATGATTTCGGGTTGGACTGGTTATTATCTCACCCAGCACGTCGGCGCTACTCAACCGCAGTCGGCTCCAAGGCCTTGCGTGCCTGCTCGGCTTGCTTGGACATGCGCAATGTTTCGGTAGGGATCTGGAGCGCCGAAAACATGTCCTTGGTCTCGGCCATGGCGAGATCGACGATCGAGTACAACTGCCGCACGGAGATCAGAACCGGCCCTCCCGCGGGGTTCAGGACGGTTTCCAGATGCACCTTGTCGATGGATATGCCTTTCCGGTACAGCGCCCGGGTCAGCTTATGGCTGTAATTCGTCAGAGAGGCGAGACAGCGGTCGAGCGGCGATGCTGCGGCGGTTGATAGGGCACCCATGGGGAGACGCACTGCAGGCGGCATATTCCAGAAGGCAGCGACGCGCAATCCGACGTCGTCCCAGGAGTAGTCGAGAACCCGCGAGCACGCAGCGCGTTCCAGGATGTGCTCCTGGTCCATGAGAACGATGATCCGCGAGTGCTCCTCGGGAAAATTGCACGCGATCAGCACTTCGCCGAGGTTGCGGAACAGGCCGCAGATGTACGCTTCTCCGGGATGCGGATAGCCTACGACGGTGGCTACTTCCCGGCTCAGCACCGCAGTGAGCACGGAGGTGAGAACGAGTTCCCGCAAACCCGGGGAACGGTTTGCAAAATGTTCGATGTACCGCACGGCGCTGGCCATGCTGCGGACCTCAAGCCACCCCAGCACTGTGATGGCGTGGGCGACACTCATGATGGGACGGCCGGATTGATTGTGCATGGCCGAGTTCGCAAGGCGCAGCACTTGCGAGGCCAGGCCAACGTCGCGCAGGATCACTTCCACCAGCTTGGTGTGACTGCCCCCATCCAGATCCAGCGTCCGGACCATGATCTCGTTGGCATGGTCGCAGAACGGAGGCACGCCTTCGCTGCGGGAGATCTGTGCGACGCAAAGGTCCAGTTTCTGTTGCCTGCTCAGGCTGCGGGCGGCCTCGAGTTGGGTTTTGTTGAAAATGCAACCCCTCCTGCTAGTCTTTTCGGCCAGCGGGGCAAGAAATTGAGGCCTGCGCGCGTCCCCGTTGCCGCGCCGAAGCGATAAGGTCCGCGTCAAGAGCAAGAATGCTTACACAGGGCGCCATTCCTGCGACACTTTTTAATCCAACACCACATATCGGCAGAATTTGGTCTTGACACTGACGTTTATTCCCAGTACAGTGTGCTAACCACCGTAATAAATTGCATTTGATTCTTGAAATCAACGTGTTTATGGAGGAGCACATTGAAACTTGTCGCCGCTCATTGCCCAACTCGTCTCTTGGCCCTCTTAGTAGTGGCTTCTCTCCTGCGGCTCCCTTCCATTGGCGCAACGGATGAAGCAGCAGACTCGGCAGCGGTCCGCGAGCAGATCAGGCAAATTCGAGCGGATTGCCATGTAGACGACGCCGAAACCAATCCTAAGAAGTTAAAAAAGCAGAATACTTGTGTCGAACAAAGGACTCAAATTCTGAAAGAGAAAGTGAATGCGCTGAATGATCTTCAGTCGACCGTTCGCGCGCTTAATACGCAGGTCCAGCCTTCCGTAACGCCGCTTGTTCCAGTCGGAGCCGCTCCCGGCGGCGCGGCTTCGCGGAGCGCGGGTGTGCAGAGCACGCCCGGCCCAAGCCCCACTGGCGAGGCTGGGGGCTCGGTCAGCAATACGCCCAGCACTTGCGGCAATAACGCGGCGGCGACTGACAACGCGCTGATTCGCGTGCATCGCGTCCTTATGGCGCCGAAGAACGCATCCGATGATTTTGGATATCGGTTAGGAAGACGCTATCTCATTTACCAAGTCACGATTTCCAATGACAACAAGGACTACCAATATCTGCTCCACGATGTGACCGTGGACCTTACGCCTTTTTTTGCTCCGCCACCCCGTGATTCCACGACCAAGCTCGAACCTGATTACAGGTTTTCGGCTTCCAGTCAGGATCTGACGCTCCTGCGCGGGATCCCAGAAAAAGGACAAGACCTCGATCGACGCAATCTAATTTTGCACGTACTGACGGGAATCGGAAGCGTCGCCGGCGCAGTGAGCGGCCTCACTGCGTTCTCCGACGTCATGGGTTCGTCGGTAGCGGTCTTCAATGGCTCATTTCTTCAGGGCTACAGCGGCATCGCGCCCGATCATACCGGTACGCAACTCAACCGTCTAAGCGACAGCGCCTATATCGCGAACACGCTCGTCGACAAACAGCGCGCGAAGACCATCGCGATTTTCATACCCGAAGCTTTAATAATGTCCCGGTCCCAGCAGAAGGATTATTGGAAGGATCCACAAGCTTTCCTCGCCAACAAGCAAACCGCCTACAATCAAGCCGATGTTTGCGTGGATGGCGCCTTCATAACGACCGTGGCCTCCTTAACGCTCACGAAGGCTGTCTTGGTGCCCAAGCCGGTGACCGCTACCATAGCCGCGAGTGGTCCGGCGACCTTGATCGTTCAGGGAACCAATCTCGCCACCACCGACACACAGGTCATCGGATTAGGAACCGCGGTGACATTGACCAAATCAAACGGAACCACGGGAACCGTCGATGTCACGCTGCCCGCCAACTACACCTCCGGTATGACGGTTCACCTGGCCTCGGCCGCGAATCCGAGTATCGTCAGCTCCACGATTGCGACCAGCACAATGTCGAAGCTTGTTGTGACGAAGGCCACCTTGCCCCGAGGATCGGCTGCAAACGCCCAGGCCACCTTGACCATCACAGGAACCGGCCTCGTTAGTGGCGACACACAAGTTGTCGTCGGCTCCACAACCACCACCCTGACAAACGTCACTGGTGGAACCTCGGGAACCGCCATCATCACCCTGCCGATGGGTTACGACGATACCACCGGTATTCAGGTCTACTTGACCTCAGCATTGGTGACGCCGTACGTCCCGGACTTCAAGAGCGATCCGCCCACTACAACGACCCATTAGGTCGCGGAGTCATCGCTTCATCCACGGTCACCGCCCCGAATCGACAAACCGCCCGGACCTGTATACAATCATGTGAGTCACGTTCTAATTGCTTGCTCGGCCGCTGCCAAAGGCATTGTCAGGATGCCCGGCTGGGCTTCTAAACATAGGAAGGTTTATGGAAAGACCCTATCGAATAGCCACGTCTGCCTGGCTGTTCCCCGTATTGCTGACTCTGGCCCACGCCCCCGCGTTCGGTCAGGTCAATCTCGCCGGAGTTTGGAACAATCTCCAGATTCTGCACGAAGACGAGCCCGAACGCCTGCCCGGCCCTGAATTGGGCGATTACCTGGGCGTCCCCATCAATGGCGCCGCTCGCTACCGCGCCGATGCCTGGGATGCCTCGCTCATCACGCTGCCCGAATACCAGTGCCGCGTTCACCCGTCCGATTACGTCCCCAGTTTCGCCGGCCTGCGCATGTGGGAAGAGTTCGATAAGGACACGCAACAGCTCATCGCTATCCACACCCACCATTTCGCGTGGGGCACCGAGCGCACCATCTGGATGGACGGCCGCCCGCATCCGCCGCCCTATGCGCTGCACACATCGCAGGGCTTCTCCACCGGCAAGTGGGAAGGCGACGTTCTGGCCGTCACCACCACGCACTTAAAAGAAGGCTGGATCCGCCGCAATGGGCTGCCACGCAGCGACCGCGCGGTGGTGACCGAGCATTTCATCCGGCACGGCGACAATCTGACCATCATGACGGTGATTCGCGATCCCGCTTATCTCACCGAGCCGTTCATCCGCACGCGCGACTACCTGTATGAAATCGGTGGCCAGATTGCGCCCTATCCCTGCGAAAGCGTGGAAGAGATCATCCGGCCGAAGGGCGTGATCCCGCATCATCTGCCGGGCACCAATAAATTCCTGGACGAATTTCCGGCCGCGCACCACATCCCTCCCGAGGCCGCTCGTGGAGGAGCCGACACTATGTACCCCGAATATCAGAACAAAATCCGTGGCGCTGCTCCGGCTGCGAAGGCGGCGGCGAAATGAAAACCGTTCTCGCGCTTTTCGTCGTATCCACTGGCCTAATTTTCGCGCAGGATTCTGAAGTCCACGTGCTGCCGGTGCAGGGCAACATCTACATGATCGTCGGGGCCGGCGGCAACATCACTGTACAGACCGGCAAGGACGGTGTTCTAGTAGTCGATACCGGACTTGCGCCCATGGCCGACAAAGTCCTGGCCGCAATCAAATCCATTTCGACGGGGCCCATCCGGTATGTCATCAACACGCATTACCATCCCGATCACACCGGTGGCAACGTGAAGATCCGCCTGGCTGGCAGCACCATCGTCGGCGCTAACGTCACGGGCGACATTCAGGACGCGGGCGTGGGTGCGCAAGTCATTTCGCACATCAACGTGCTGAACCGCATGAGCGCGCCCACCGGGACGCAGGCGCCGAGTCCCGAGAAGGGCTGGCCCACCGACACGTTCCTGGGCGATCAGAAGAAGCTCTACTTCAACGGCGAGGGCGTCGACATACTGCATCAGCCCGCCGCTCACACCGACGGCGATAGCATTGTCTTCTTCCGCCGCGACGATGTCATCAGCACCGGCGACATTTTTACCACCACCAACTACCCGATCATCGATCTCGCCGCCGGCGGCACTATTCAAGGCACGATCGACGCGCTGCAGAAGATCGTTGACATGATCATCCCGATTTACGGCCAAGAAGGCGGAACGATGGTGATCCCGGGGCACGGGCGGCTGTGCGATTTCGGCGACGTACTCAACTTTCGCGAAATGACAATCATCATTCGCGATCGTGTGCAGGACATGATCAAGAAGGGCATGACGCTCGAGCAAGTGAAGGCCGCACGTCCCACGCAGGATTACGATCCTTTGTATGGATCCACCACCGGCTTCTGGACCACCGACAAATTCGTCGAAGCTGTATACAAGAGTTTGAAGGGCGAGAAATGAGAAACAAATCGATTTACCTTTTGATGATGCTGGTGTTTGCGCCCGGGCTCTTCGCGCAGTTTCCCGGAGGTCCGCCGCCTGGTCCGCCGAAGCCTGCGAAAGAGGTCGCGCCCATCGATCTTACGGGCTACTGGGTCTCCATCGTCACCGAAGACTGGCGCTTCCGCATGATCGCGGCGCCCAAAGGCGATT
>JBKQNQ010000151.1:0-2850 GCA_052145875.1 Thiobacillaceae bacterium | reverse complement strand
ATCTTCCGCAAGCCCTGGTAAATCGCTGCGCCCATGATGCGCCTCCTCTGCTCTGTTTATGGTTTGTCGCCGCGGCCCTGGTGGCCCCCGGTCAGGCCGCTACCTTGAACAGCTCCGGCAGGTACTGGTTTTCCACCGGTGTCAGGTCCTTGGCAGTAGCGGGGCTGGTGGTCGTCAGGATATTCCTGCGGCGTGGCTCGGCGATGGACTCGAGCACTTTGCGCAGGACCTTGACCCGGGCCTGGGGATCGAAGTCCTTCATGGGGATCGGCTTTTCTTCGTACGTCTGTTTCGCGTACATCGCAAGTCTCCTCGAGCAATGGTCTACTTAAGTGTTGCCATAAGCGATTTTATATCATGCCATTCAGATGCGCCCGGAACACAGCGGCCGGCTTCCTACCGCGCCTGATTGATGATCTTAAGCTGGGTGAATTCCAACAGCCCCTCCTCTGCGAATTCCACACCGATGCCAGATTGCTTGGCGCCGGCAAATGGAATCTGCGGACCGACATCCTGATGCTTATTGACCCATACGGTCCCGGCCTCAATTCGTGTCGCGATCTGATAAGCAGCATTGCGTGGCCCCCAAACGGAACCGCCCAACGCGTATTCGGATGCATTGGCTCGGGCTACCGCATCGTCCAGATCCGAATAGCGGATGACCGGCACCACAGGTCCAAACTGTTCCTCGTCGACCAGCCTGGCGCCGTCGGAAATGTCGCGCACGATGGTAGGCCGAATGAAATAGCCTGGCCGGTCCAGCGTCCTGCCACCAGCGATGATCTTGCCGTCTATCCTCGCCGAATCGATGAGGCTCCTCACCTTCTCGAATTGCATGCGATTCTGCACCGGCCCCATCTGTGCACCTTGGGCCAGGCCGTCATCGACGACAACCGCATCGGCCAGACGTGCAAGTTCGGCGCAGAGAGAATCGTAAATGCTGTCATGTGCATAGATACGTTTGATCGCAAGACAGACCTGACCAGCATTCATAAAAGCTCCCGCGAATAAGCCCGGGGCGACTTTGGCGGGATCGCTGCCCGGAAGCACGATGGCGGCATCGTTGCCGCCCAGTTCGAGCGTAAGCCGCTTCAATGTAGCAGCCGCAGCACTCATTACCTTGCGTCCCGTCGCAGTGGACCCGGTGAGGGAAATCTTGCGGATATCGGGATGCGCACTCAGCTTTGCCCCCAGATCATTCTGATCCACGATGACATTGACGACGCCCCGCGGAAAAATCTTCGCGCACAGCTCCCCGATCTTCAGCGCGGTCAGCGGCGTCGTCGGGGCGGGTTTGAGAATGAAGGTGTTACCGGCAAGTAACGCCATCGGCAGCTTGAACGCGAGTGTCATCACCGGAAAGTTCCACGGAACGATTCCGGCGACCACGCCCAGAGGAGTGCGGTGGGCTTCGACCCTGCGCTGTTCGCTGTCTTCGATCACGCGGACAGGAAAATCGAGGGCCGCCAGGGCACGAATGAACCATGCTGCGCCGGCGACTTCCCCCATGGCTTCCGCAAGCGGCTTTCCTTGCTCGCCGGTCAGCAGATGGGCCAGACTCTGCATTTCGCCGTCGATCGCATCGGCAAGCTTGTTAAGCAGGCCTCGGCGTTCAACCAATGGTGTTCGAGCCCATACCGGGAATGCGCGCAGCGCAGCAGAAACAGCCCGCTCCAACCGGGCTTCCGAGGCACGAGGGCAACGGGCAAGCACCTTCTCGGTCGCTGGATATGATGACATCCATCATCATATCACCATCGACCAGCTCGCCATCGATTAGCAACTTATACTCGCTCATGGTTATTCTCTTCTTTTTCGTCCCGTGGTGCCTTCGGTCCGGCGTCGCTCACTGCACGCTGAGCGCGGCCCGTACCGCATCGACAGTGGCCATATCTTCAAGACCCGATACGTCGCCTTTGACCGTTCCGGTTTCGGCAAGCTCTCTCAACAATCTGCGGAGGATCTTGCCGGCGCGGCTCTTTGGCAAGGCGCTTGTCACAACCACGCGCTCCAGGCGCGCGATTCCGCCGATGGCCTTTTCTACGGATTGGGCCGCATCTCTTCGCACCGTATCGGCATCGGCTCCCGCGCACAGGCTGATAAAGGCGATCGGCACCGTCCCCTTAATGGCATCGTCAATCGCGATCACCGCCGCTTCGGCGACGCCCGGAGTTTGGGAAACGACCGACTCCAGCTCGACAGTGCTAATTCGATGCGCAGCAACATTGATCACGTCGTCAGCGCGACCAAGCACCCAATGCTCGCCGTCGCAGTCGATCACGGCCAAATCGGAACAGTAATAATAGCCGGGAAAGCGGGAGAGATAGGTCGCCCGATATCGTTCTGGCTCGTCCCAAAGCCGGCGCGCCAATGCTGGAAATGGATGCGTGAGCACCAGATGACCGCGCGTTCCTACGGGAGCTGGTTTGCCATCGTCGTCCAACACTGCGCAGGCATGGCCAGGAACAGGGCGACCGCAGGAGCCGGGCTTCAACGGATCAACCCCATAGACCGGCTAGGTCCAGGTTGAGCCCGTTTCCGTCTGGCCATACGCATTGATAACAGGAACGCCGCCATCCGACCCGAAATGCGCGCTTGTCCAATCGAAGGTCTCAGGATCGAGCGGTTCGCCCTGCACACTGACAAGTTTCAGGTCAGGCAGCGCACGGCTAAGTTCTGCCCTGGCTCTGAGCATTCGCAGCGCCGTGGGAGCCGTCAGGAGCTTAGCCCGTCTTATTCAGCGATAGTAGGTTGATTTGCCGCCGCGCGGGAAATTTTCGCGCGCAGGCCGCGCACATTCGTTGCGTCTGTTGCGCCGCGATTTGATTCTCGTTTGTTTGTTTGGAGGTT
>JBKQNQ010000150.1:0-9372 GCA_052145875.1 Thiobacillaceae bacterium | reverse complement strand
CCCCGATGACCCTGCGCATTTGGTTGACGTACGTGTTGCCCTCCTCAAGCGAAATGGAAGCGGGCATCGTCGCACGGATCCAGAGATTGCCCTCTTCCAATTTGGGCAGGAATTCCAAACCCAGTTGGAAGGCTGCCCCAATGGCAAGCGCCATAAGCAACAGTCCGGCGCCAAAGGTCAGGCCCCGATTGGCCATGGCAAACTCGATGATGGGGCGATACAGGCGCCGCAAGTACCGGACCGTAAACGTCTCAGTCTCCTTGAGCTGTTCGGGCAACAGGATCGCGCTGAGTGCGGGCGCCACGGTGAACGTGGCAATGAGGCCACCCATGATGGCGTAGGCGTATGTCTTGGCCATCGGTCCAAAAATGTGGCCCTCGACGCCCGAGAGCGTGAACAACGGAACAAATCCCGCAATGATAATTGCGGCGGAGAAGAAGATGGCCTTGTTGACCTCCATGGCCGACTTTGCCACGACTGCAAATTTGCCCCGCAGGCTCATGTCTGAGTGCACGATGTTCAGAATATCGAAGCCCGCATGCCGCTTCGCCGGGCCTTCTGACAGATGTCGGAAGATGTTTTCGACCATGATCACGGTCGCATCCACGATAAGACCGAAGTCGATGGCGCCGACCGACAGCAGGTTCGCCGATTCGCCGCGCAACACCAGGATAAGAATCGCGAAGAACAGGGCGAACGGGATCGTCGTTGATACGATGATCGCGCTGCGCAAGTTACCGAGAAACAGCCACTGCACCAGGAATATCAGCGCCATGCCGACCACCATATTGTGCAGCACCGTATGCGTGGTAACGTTAATCAGATCGGTGCGATCGTAAATCTTGTCGATGTGCACGCCAGGGGGCAAGATGTTCGACGTATTAATCTTTTCAAGTTCAGCCTTGACCCGCGCAAGGGTCGGCTGGCTCTGCTCGCCGCGCCGCATCAGGATGATGCCCTGGACGATGTCGTCCTCGTTGTCCTGGCCGGCGATCCCAAGGCGCGGCTCGTGACCGACAGACACGGTGGCGATGTCGCCCACCAGCACGGGAACGCCGTTGCTCGAGCTCAGCATCGTGTTGCGAATGTCGTCCATCGAATGAATAAGCCCGACCCCACGTACCACGGCTGCTTGCGGACCAATGTTGACGGTTTGACCGCCAATGTTGATGTTGCTGTTGTTGAGTACTTGAAGGACCTGCGGAAAGGAGAGGCCGTAGGCGATGAGCTTGTTAAGGTCAACCGTGATGTCATAGGTCTTGGTCTTGCCGCCCCAGCCGTTCACGTCAATGACCCCCGGGACCGCCTTTAATCGGCGCTCGAGCACCCAGTCCTCGATCGTCTTCAGGTCGGTCACGGAATAGCCCGGTGGCCCAACGATCCGATAGCGATAGATTTCGCCAATTGGACTTGAGGGCGAGATTTGCGGCTGCGCACCGTTGGGTAAGGGAGGCAATTGCGAGAGCCGGTTGATCACCCACTGCTCGGCCTTTTCGTACGTGAAGTCGTAGGTGAACTGCAATTTTACGTCGGACAACCCAAACAGGGAGATCGTACGGATCGCCTTCACGTGCGGGATCCCAGCCATTTGAACTTCGATTGGAATCGTAATATAGCGTTCGACTTCCTCGGCCGACATCCCAGAGTTCTGCGTGATCACGTCTACGAGGGGCGGTACCGGGTCAGGGTAGGCTTCGATGTTGAGCTTCATGAAGCCGATGACCCCGGCGACCATGAGCATCAGCAGCAGCGCGACGATGAGGACCCGCTGCTTCAGCGAAAACGTGATGATGGAATTCATGCTGCGGCGAGTTCAGGCGGGCTCACTCGGAGCACTGCGTTATCCATTGATCACTCACTCTTGGCGGCACGATCGATGAACAGGGTACCGCTCGTCACAATCTTTTCGCCAGGGGCCACACCGGCAAGGACCTCGGCCATCCCGTCGCGGCTGAGTCCAATCTGGATTTCCCGAGCGACGATGGAACCATCCGCGTGAACGACCCAGACGTGCGCGGCCGCACCCTCATAGATGATCGCGGAATCGGGTACGGCCGGTGCCCGTGTCTCGCCGCCGGAAAGAATGCGGAAGCTCGCGAACATTTCGGGTTTCAACAGGCCGTCGGGGTTTTCAACCTCGGCGCGCACCGTCAGGCGGCGCGTGTTCGGGTCAACCGATGGGGCAACATAGGTCAGCTTTGCCCGGAACACCCGGTTGGGCAGCGCCAGGACTTGTGCCTCCACCGGCAAGCCTAGCCGCATCTGCGGCGCATCCGCCTCCCGAACATTGCCGATGAGCCAGACGCGCGAAAGATTTCCAATGGTGTAGATCGGATTGGATGCGCCCGCCTGAATATATTGCCCCAGGCCGACCTGACGGTCGGTGACGATGCCGCCGATGGGCGCCACGACGTCCGCCGTCGGATCGATCTTCTTGCTGGACTCGATGACATAGATTTCCGCAGCAGATTTCCCGAGAATGCGCAACTTGTCGCGGGTCAGGGCCAGGGTCGTCTGTGCAGCGCGCCAATTGCTTTGGGCCGCCACCAAGTCCGCCTTGCTCTGCTCCCAATCCTGCAGCGGGCCGGCCTTGGCGTCATAGAGCCCATGCTTGCGAATTTCGTTTGCCGTTGCCTGGCCAAGTTGCGCACGCGCCGCCTCGAGTGCGGCACCGGCGCTGATCAGATCATTCTGTGACTGGACCGATTCTGATGACTCCAGGGTAAGCAATGGGTCCCCACGTCTGACCCGGTCTCCCAAATTGGCAATGGTACGGGTGACCCGGCCAGAATACGGAGAAAACACCGGCGTCGTGGTGTCGGCATTCAAAGCGATCTTGCCATCGGTCACCACCTCGGTTCGAAAAACGATGGACGATACCGGCAGGACCTGCAGCGCCGCCCGCTGCTCGGCCGTCGGCTGGAACCCATCGGCGGCAGCCTTCGGCCCTGACACCGGCTCAGCGGGTGCGGGGCCATCACGATGTCCCCGCAGGGCCAGGACGAGGCCGATCGCAAGCAGGGCGACGATCACGACCAGGCGTCGGGGATTCCGCCACGATTGGGGGGCAAATCCCGGGGAGGACCGTGATTCACGCATCGCCGCAAACCCCGGAATTCCAGTCGGATGACGGCACACGGCCATGGCCGGAAGTTGCCCGGGGCGGCAGCAGCAGGCAACAGTGCGGGGTCAGCGGATCAGGCACGGATAGCTTCATAGTGTGGGCAGGATACAGGCTCAACCTTGCTTAAACCTTTCGCTTGCGTTAAATATCGGGGTGCTGACGGCGTTACCGCCGGCACGCGAGAACTTTTTCACAATCGGCCTGGCACTTGGATCTCGCTCCTACGACCGCCGGTGTGGCAGGGCCATTCCCGGTCCACCCCATCGAACGGCGAAGCACCACGTCATCAAGCCACCCGGGCAGTGGCGACGTCCCGGAGTGCCCTGGAAGAGCGTGCCATTTGGATCCGTGCCCAAGAAATCGCGGGCAAGCCCCCCTGGGGCAGCACCGCACACGGGCCCCGCTTCCGGACGTCCTCCCCTGGCGCCGCCTTTACTGCCAGCCATAGTGGCGCACGTAGAACCCCTTCATTGCCTGAGTGAGTACCATGTAGCCCAGAAGGATCGGAATCAGGAACAGGAAGTACACCGGGGGCAGTGCTTGCAGCTTGAAATAATCCGCGAACGGCCCGATCGGCAGGAATATCCCCACCAGCATGATGAGCGCCGTCATCAGCATCAGCGACGTGGCGGCACGGCTTTGAATGAAGGGGACTTTTGGCGTGCGGATCATGTGCACGATCAACGTCTGCGTAAGCAGTCCCACCACAAACCATCCCGACTGGAACAAGGTCTGGTGTGCCGGGGTCTTGGCACCAAAGTAGAACCACATCATGGCGAAGGTAATGATGTCGAAAACCGAGCTGATTGGGCCGAAATACACCATGAAGCGTCCAATATCACCCGGGTTCCAACGCTGCGGGGCTTTCAGGAGCTCCGCGTCGACGTTGTCAAAGGGGATGGCAATCTGCGAAATGTCGTAGAGCAGGTTCTGCACCAGGAGCTGCAGCGGCAACATCGGCAGAAACGGCAGGAAAATGCTCGCCACCACGACCGAAAACACGTTGCCAAAGTTCGAGCTGGCAGTCATCTTGATGTACTTGAGCATGTTGGCAAAGGTGCGACGCCCCTCCAGCACGCCTTCTTCGAGCACCATCAGGCTTTTCTCAAGCAGGATGATATCGGCCGCCTCCTTCGCGATGTCCACCGCCGTATCAACCGAAATGCCAATGTCAGCGGCGCGCAGCGCTGGGGCATCGTTGATGCCGTCGCCAATGAACCCAACGACATGGCCGTTGACTTTGAGTGCATGGACGATGCGCTCCTTGTGGGTGGGCGTGAGTCGGGCAAAGACGTTGGTTGCTTCGACCGCCGCAGCCAATTGCGTGTCGTTCATCGCCTCGATGTCCGACCCAATCAGCGCGGCCTCGATGGTCAGGCCCACTTCGCGGCAAATCTTCGCGGTGACCAGCTCGTTATCGCCGGTGATAATTTTCACCGCAACGCCATGTTCGGCGAGCGCGGCGAGCGCCGCCGCAGCGGTCTCCTTTGGCGGATCGAGAAAGGCAATGTAGCCCATCAATGTCAGTTCCGACTCATCCGCGACGCTGTAAGTGTCCTTGGCAGGCGGCAACTCCTTCGCTGCCACCGCGACCACACGGAGCCCTTCCTCGTTGAGTGCGGCCGTGACCTCGCGCATCCGCGCGAGCAGCTCGGCAGTCATCGGCTCGTTCGCCTCGCCATGGCGCACCCGCGAACACACGGCGAGAATTTCTTCCACTGCGCCCTTGCAGATGAGCTCGTGATGATCCTCGCGTTCAGCGACCACGACTGACATGCGGCGACGCGAGAAGTCGAACGGGATTTCATCCACCTTGCGGTAGTTCCTCGCCGGGTTCAGTTCCTGATGCACTTCGACATGTTCCAGCACGGCGACATCCAGTAGATTCTTAAGTCCGGTCTGAAAGTAGCTGTTCAGGTACGCCATCTCAAGGACGTTGTCGGACTGCGTCCCGAACACATCCGTATGCCGCTCCAGGAAGATCTTGTCCTGGGTCAGGGTTCCGGTCTTGTCGGTACACAGGACGTCCATGGCACCAAAATTCTGGATCGCATCCAGACGTTTGACGATGACCTTCTTGCGTGACAGAAACACCGCACCCTTGGCGAGGGTCGACGTGACGATCATCGGCAGCATCTCAGGGGTCAGACCCACGGCGACGGAGAGCGCGAATAGGAACGCCTCCATCCAGTCCCCTTTGGTAAAGCCATTAATAAACAGGACCAAGGGCGACATCACCAACATGAAGCGGATCAACAACCAGCTCACCTTGTTCACCCCTGCCTGGAATGCGGTGGGCGCACGGTTGGTCGCAGTCACGCGCTGTGCCAACGCACCGAAGTAGGTCTTGCTACCGGTCGTGACAACAACCGTCCGCGCCGCGCCGGAAACGACGTTGGTGCCCATGAACAGGATGTTGTCGAGTTCCAGAGGATT
This sequence comes from Thiobacillaceae bacterium, assembly GCA_052145875.1. Classification (GTDB taxonomy): domain Bacteria; phylum Pseudomonadota; class Gammaproteobacteria; order Burkholderiales; family Thiobacillaceae; genus DASQBT01. The sequence continues at coordinate 3,812 of JBKQNQ010000150.1, read as the reverse complement.
CGCCGTATCCGGGGCCCGGAGCTGTGCAAACTTTTCCACCGGCAGCGACTCGCCTGTCATCGCTGACTGGCTCACGAATAAGTCCTTGGCCGACAGCAATCGCAGATCCGCCGGAATCATGTCGCCCGCGGACAACACCACGATGTCGCCCGGAACCAGCTGCTTGATGGGAATTTCCACCTTATGCGCAGGCTTCACATGGAGATGCGCGCCATAGTATTGCTCAAAGATCGGTGCGGCATCCTCAGAGATGTCACGACGAATGACGGTGGCCGTGTTGCTCACCATCTCTTTGAGTTTGTCTGCCGCGCGGTTGGACTTGCCCTCCTGCCAGAACCGCATCAGCGTGGACAGCAAGACCATCGATGAGATGACAATCGTGGCCTTCATATCTTCCGTGAAATAGGAAATGGCGGCGAGCAGGGTCAGTAACAGGTTGAAAGGAATCTTGTAGCAGTGCCACAGGTGCGCCCACCAGGGGAGGGGTTTCTCGTGCTCGATCTCATTGAGTCCGACGCGCTCACGGACCGTATCGGCCTGCGATTCCGACAGGCCATCCGCGTGGCTGTTGAGTTGCTTGAACAGGGCGTCAGGATCGCGCTTTGCAGCAGCCAAGAGCGTTTGCGACAGCGACGACGGCAGTTCCTTCACAACCCCTGGACCGACAATCGCATCCAGAATTGCAAAACGCCGAAAGTGGCGCGCAAGATGCCGGGTACGCACAAAGCCCGCGAAGAGTTCCTTCAAAATGTTGAAGTTCATATTGTTCTCCTTATCGCCACCCACGCGACCGAATCGGCAGGGTTACCGGGGAGGCGGCGCGCAAAACGGTGCCGCGGCACAGATTGAAGACGCATGGTTCCTCCTCGGCAGACGCGCACGCGACATCTGACCGAACCCCAGCCGTCGCGGCCGGTTACAACAAATCAATTAGGAAGCAGATGAGGCAGCCAGAAGGACGCTGCGCTTGGTCCACTACCCGCCATCACGGCAAGGTAGCGGCGACATATGACGCCTGTGTTACCTTGCCAGTCTAAGGTCGATGCAAGATCGACTACTGCAACTGCCCACAGATCGGACTCCGTCAAAGAAAGACCGGCGCACTTTAGCACTGTCAAAAGGGACTGGCAACACCTGCTCGAGGGGTAATCGGTGTCCCGCCTAAACCTGCGGCAGCAGCGTAGACGGGAGGGCCCTCAAGGGAAGGATAATTCACGATGCGGCGCGATTCACCGATTCCAGCTCGGGCTTCGCAATCGCGTCATACGGTCGCAGCCGTGTCTCATCCTGGCCCCAACAGCAGCGAAGTGTCTTAGCGCGTTGGGGCATTCCCCGGCATTTCGGGATCCACGTTCCGACTTTGTTCCTGGAAAATTCCGGGCTCCATCGGTCGCCGGGCACGCTCATCCTTCCCGATCTCCTTCAGATCCCCGTCCCCGATGACCATGCCGAGTCGGGCAGCCATTCTGGCGGCGTTATGGCGAAACGCGGCACATCCGGTGATTGCCACGGTCGCCCCAAATTTCGTCGCTGCGAGGTGCAGCGCCGCCATAAGGACTTCATCGGCGGGGTCATGGACATCGATGCGCGGCCCGGTATCGCTAAAAGCGGCGCGCCCCGTGTCGTCGCGATAATGGACGCACATGGCCCCGGGGTCGGGCTCTGCCGTCAAGCCCACCCGCAGCGGTAGCAAGGGGTCCAGTTCCTCACCCTCGAAGCCGTTCTGGTCCCGATTGTTCCGGCACTGCTCCCAAAAACGAATCCCGCGGAGCGCCGCTTTGGCAGCTTCATCGCCCTGCCCCGCCTGACGTTCCAGCCAATGCCTCCAGGCCGGTCTGCTCGGGAGGCGGCGGGTTAACGCGACCCGCTCACGCGCGTGGCGCGCTTGCATGGCCCGCTTCTCCTGCGCCGTCAAGAACGCGCACAAGCTTGCCGCGATGACCGCAGATGCACCGGCTGCCTTGCGACGTGCGCTGAATTCGACGCTGAGGGTGCGGCTCGCCACGCGCAGGTGCTCACGTTCCCGTTGTTGGCGAGCCCGAAGGGCGACGCGCTCCGCTTTGCGCCTTGTCGTTAAGGCGCGCCGCTCCTGGCAGTACCGGTCGTAGAGTTCAGCTCGCTCCTGCGCCCGTGCTTCCCGGCGCGCCTGGCGCTGCACCGTGTCGGCTAAAGCGGCAGGGCGGCTCACCGGTATCTCCCCTTGCTGCCGGGAAGTCAGAAACTGGGCGTAGGTGATCTCAGTGAGCGTGATATCAAGGTCGGACGGCTGGAACGGGCCAAGACGTCGCTCCAGCGCCCGCTTGCTGGCCCACGGGCCCAGCAGCGAGGCCTTGGCGCCAACCAACCGATCTCCCAGTCGCGAGACGATGACCATGCCCAAGCCTTTGGTCTTAAGCCTGAGTCCAAACCGGGCCGCGGCCTGGTGAATCGATGCCCAGTTTGCATCGGGTGCTTCAACTGTATGGGCCAATATCTGGGCCGAAGCCGCCACAACCCATTCCTGAAATGACGGCGCACCTTCGCTGTGGGAAGCCTGCTTGGCACGATGGCTGATCGTCGCCTCGTTCAAGAGTCCGAGCGCACGCCGCTTTGACCGGGACAGCCGAACAATCTCGGGCGCGGCGCGTTCAGAATGACAAACCACATGCATGCCGGGTGTATGACACCATCCTTGAGCCAACTCGATTTCCCGCATCGCACGATCGATCACCCAATAATCACGCCACGGTGGACCGGCTACAGTTGCATGTTCGGGATGCACCCGGTTAACGACCAGGTGGACATGGTCGTTGATCGTGTCCCGATGGATGGCCCAAATGGCTTCGCACTCGGCCATGGCCAGGGCGCACATCACATGGCGCACGGCCTGCATGACCTGCTCGCGACCCGGGTGCTCATGCTCCTGCCAGGATAGCAACAGATGATAGACGGGACTGCCCTTGAGTCGCTGGGATGTCAGGGCCGTCGCGTTCATCGCCGACCAGACATTCCTGCGGTCTTCCGCTGTATCCACATCTGCATCGAGATTGATGACGCCCATATCCGATGCGGGAATGCGATCTTGCGGCAGGTCGTCGGGACCTTCCCGAGCAATATAGTTCACTGCGTCGCGAAAGGCGCCCTTGGCGGCGCTCCGCTTGCGAAGCGCAATGACCTTGCCAATCATGCCACTTCAGCGATACGACGCTCGATATTCCGGGCCAGTAACATCAGTTGTGCGTGACCGAGCCAGTAGCGGTGTGTTTCCTGCGCGGTCCAGTTCGAGTTCTTGGGATAAAGATGCTTGAGCATCGCGCCCAAGCGGCGTAGCTCACCGGCGGTGCGTTGATCGGTTATCGAAATGAGCTCCCGCCCCAGCGCCGCTCGGCGTAAGAATACGCTGACGCTCACGCCTGCCTCCCGCGCTCGCGCGCGGATCGCGCCCACTTCACCCTCGGTGCAATATACATAAAATCGCACGATTGATCCCATCTGTCGATCCGCCTATGCCTAATCCCGGTCCACGGAAACAGACTCAGTTAATTCGCGCCCGGTCAGTGCAAGGGCACCGGAGGGGTCGGATCGCGACGCGCTCGGCGGGTCGCCACACGGGGGCGGGACGGGTTGGATCGGGACCCCCACCGGACGCTTGCCGCGAGGAGACCGAAGTCAATCCCGATGCGGCCGCCGACAATTTCCCTGCTGATCGATTGGCACCAGAACCTCACCTTGGGAAATCCCCGATGCCACCGACGAACGAAAGCACGCCTGGCCCGACCACCCACGCAGCGCAAAGCGTGACTGGTTCCCCCATTCGGCGCGAAATCCGCGAC
>JBKQNQ010000149.1:0-3745 GCA_052145875.1 Thiobacillaceae bacterium | reverse complement strand
CCACCCCATCAACCGCATCGAGCATCTCTTGCCCTGGAACCTCGCTGCTGAATCGGCCACAAACCTAGCTCTCGCCTCCTGACCCATCCCACTTCCCAGTCAAGACGTCACAGACCGTACGCTTACGAAAAAAGACAGGTCTTCCAAACCGTAGCCAAATACGGATACTTGGGGCCAACTGGGATGACCGCGCGCAAAGGGAAAGACGACGAACCTCAGAAATATCGCCGGAGCGTCAATCCCAAAACACACGTGTGAGCCCGCACTGTACTGACCTGGACCCAGGTGTCGGAGGTGGAGTCTGCCTTCCCATTCCCAAAGTACCAGCGCGAGCGGAACTTGCAGAGCTGGCAGGATGACGCAAAATCTTATTGTACGCATGTAAACGGTACCCCCGCACGGGGGCCTAGGGCACGCTCTAGAAGCTGCGCTCGAACTGGATATGATGGTCGATGTTCACGGTGGCCCGCGACCACACGGATAGATCAAAACGCTCAAGTTGCCGACTTGTGAGGGCGAAGAAGTGTCCATAAACCAAGCGACACCAATCCCAGGCCCCACGACAGTCCGGCGGCCACAAACCACCACCCCGGCGCTCTACTCAGCAGCGCGAGTGTACCTGCCTTCATACTGATGAGAGAAGACCATTCTGGAATCACTCGGTAGAAAATATAGAGCCCGTATAGGAGAAAGGCCGAAGCAAGCACGCGATTCCATCGTCCTTTGCTCGGCACTCGCTCGTCAGTTCTTGTGCCAAACCTATCGTCGAGTCCTAGCCCGATCAGGTACGAGATCACAATAACGGCAAGGAAGTAATACAGGTCATGCCCCCTCCAGTACGTGCTCGGGTCCCAGCGCAGCTGACGTGTTTCGCCCAGCGCCGCCCAAGCCGGCGCATTAAGGGCATAGTGGACATACTTGGCTGTGGCCGCACCGTCAGGCATTCCTTCAGGGGCACCACCATTCCCCACAACAATTCTTAGCACCTGAATATCGCCAAAGTGAAACAACAACACTCCAAGAATGACATTTCCCAGTGGCAGAATAATTCGGAGCTGCATGTCCCCTCCCGATGCCGATCACTGTGGTGCAAAAACATTGTCATGAATCCACTGCGTGATCCTTCCTGTGTTGGTCCAACAATCTGGGTACAGTTGCACGATTTTTGTTTGCGAAGTTGCGCCCAGTATGTCGCACAGTCCGAACCCAGTGAGCGGCGGTGCCCCACCGTCACCCAAACCACTAAAGCCATGGAGCGCCTCGTGGAAGTCCATCGATTCCACTGTCATTGAGTCCATCGCGTCAACGACCGAGGGTGCGAAGTAGACTTTGAGGTTTGAGGTGTGGCCGACCATGCCAAAGGCCTTTTGCACTAACTTGTCCGTGATCGCGGCCGTCTTGTCTGCCTCGTGTATTCGAAAATAATCTGCAACGGTCCCTCCAGATGCACCGATGGATCCTCCCGGTTCGGTAGTTTTGGTTCCATCACAGAATGTGTGGCCTTGGTTCAGAAATGTCGCAAATTCCGCTTGAGATGTATTGAGGGGCGTAAAAATCGACGAAATGCAGAATGGACAAGGAGACTGTAGCAAGAAACTAATCAGGTTCGAATAAGCATTTTCCACGGCAGCGCTTGTTGTAGGGTCCAGCGGTGCACAACGAATCACGGCAGTTTTGGTTCCGGCTGGACTACCCGCACGTGTAGCCCAAGTGGTAATGAGATCCCAAACAACCGGCGGTAATTGAATCTGACCTAAGCTTAGCCCTGACGACACCGAGCTTCCTTGCCAGGCGCCAGTCCAGGACGCTTGGAGAGAACTAAGCGACGGTAGGGCCGCTGTTGAGCCCACATTCCCCCCTGAATCCAGCCATATGACATTCGACTGAGCATCGACCAAAGTGAGTCCGCCTCCCGTTGTGGAAGCTTCGTAGATTATGTCTTGTGGGCTCTGGTAGTTCCAACTGGATGACCCTCCATCGACGTTGAAGGAAGCGAGTTTCGTACCGTATGCGACAAACGCGGTGCCATTTTCTCCTCCAACAAGGGGCAGATCGAGGGGAATTCCAGTATTTGGGTCGCGCGACAGGTTCTGCGGTGCGTTGGGCATATCGAAGCTACTGGCAACTGCCCCGGCAACCACATCTGCCGCCTGATAAGGACTGGGGGCCGCAGGAGGATTGGCTGGATCATTCGCCCACGTCGCCAGGACTCCTCCCTGGCCGTCCGGGATGATCTGCCCTGGCCAGAGATTCGCGGTGTTTGAAGAAGCTAGCTGAGTCGTGGTTGTGGTTCCGTCTTGCGCGATCTGCATGAGCGAGAGAGTACCTTGGACTGGATTCGGGGAGCTGCTGTTAAGCTGCCTCGCATAGTATTCGACGTTGGTCGTGCCGTCTGAATTGACCATCGGTTGACCCACGGGTGTAAGGCAATCGCAGCTTGTTGATTGTCCGATGCCGCCCCCTATCGTCGACGGCGGAATCGTGGGAGTTAGAATGGGTTGTCCTGTCAAACCGTCCAGCACGACCAGGGCGGGCGACACTTGCAGCATATTGGACATCACCACTGCCCCATCCTGGCGAATTGCCATCTTCGGCACGCCAAGTGGGCAAACCCCCGTGTTGCCCAAAGCCAAGGAAGGTATGGAGTACGTCCACATCGGCATGCCCGTCGCCCCATCCAGGTCCACAATGCTGAGCGGATTGTCCAGCGGATCGCTGGCGCTGCATGCTTCCGTCGCCAGCAGGCCGCCGAAGCCATCGGGCACCGGCTTGCCGGTCAGCGCGGGTAAGGTGATTTCCCAAACCAGCTGTCCGTCTGACGTATAACCCTGCACGAGGGTGGACGTACCATCGCTGCTTCCCTGAAGTGAGTAGGAGCTGGGTCCGTAGATTGACGGTACCGCTTGAACGAGGCCGGTCGGAGAATAGCCCGGAACGGGTGGTGTGGACCATAGAATCGTACCTGGCAATAGCACTGTGAGAGTGGAGATGTTAACCTGAGTTTGCGCGGAAACCCCCTGTACACTTGCGGTAAGCGTGACTGTACCCGGAGCGAGTGCCGTCAAAACTGGCGAGCTGTCTGTCGTGATGCTCGCAAGGCCAGTATTATCAACTGTCCACGCAGCATCGGTACGCGGACGCCCGTAATCATCTACCGCCGTGAATTGTTGCGTAGCGCCCACTTGCATGTTGACTCCCACGGGCGTAATCCTCACGGAATTCGGCACAGGTAACGTTCCGGTCAGGAATTCGTGCAGTATCACGGATGAGACGTTGCGGGCCCAGTCCGATGCCGAAACCACTATACTATTGACACCGATATTGAGCGGAATGTTACAAGAAAAACTGTTCCCACTCATCACTGCGGTGTTCCCATTGCACGTCACTGGTGGGTACGGAACAAAGTTGTCTGACACCGTTCCCGACACAACCAACGGGGAAGACGAAAATGTCGTGCTATCCGCAGGCGACGCCAGAGTGAGCGTCGGCGGCGTCTTGTCGATGTTCACGGTGACATTCAAGGAGACGGGAGTGCCGGCTGTATCCGTCGCCGTCCCGGTAACTACCTGATTGGCGCCCTCGGTGGTGAGGGTTTGCGGGCTGGTGCAACTGGCGATTGGCAGCCCGCCCGGGGTACAGGTGAAAGTAACGGTTGTGCTCGTGTTGTTCCAACCCGCTGGGCTGGGCATGGGAGAGACCGCGGCGGAAATCTGCGGTGGCGCGTATTGATTCGAGACGGTAACGA
>JBKQNQ010000148.1:0-4575 GCA_052145875.1 Thiobacillaceae bacterium | reverse complement strand
TCGGATGGCGTGACGGTGTATGTTATCAATACCGATCGCTATTCCCTCCTGCCTGGCATTGACCCGACCGCGCCCTATGGGCGTTATGTGGATGGGCGCCCGATGAACGAGTACGGGGCACCGATTGGAGAGGGTCCGCCGGTGATGTATGGAAAATTCCTCGGGGAAAACTTCTAGCCGCCTGTTGCACCGCGAAATCCGTATTAACGTCGCCGGATCGAAGCAGGCTTCCCGTTGCGCGTCTTCTGACACGCCGAGACGTTCTGTCCTGCGACGTTTGGTTTGCAGTGCGCACACCAGAAATCGCCAATCCGCTTGAGCCACGCTTGGACTCGTTCCTGGCATGATGGCTTCGTCTAAAATGGTGACGTCCTCCGTCCTCCGCACCCTGGGTACGTGCTGATGTCCGCTTCATTGGCAGCGGTGGCCTCCATGCTATGTACCGTGCGCAAATCCGCTTGACGAGGTACGCCAATGGCGTATAGTTGACCCATGGTTTTCATTGAGACCCCGACATTCACCCGTTTAATCACCGAGCTGCTGGACGACGACGAATACTCAAAGCTGCAAATAGAGCTGAGCAACCGACCGGACGCTGGCGATCTCATCAAGAATGGCGGGGCTATCCGCAAGTTGCGCTGGAAACGAACGGGTACAGGCAAGAGCGGTGGCATACGGGTGATCTACTACTGGCTCACCGAAGACAACCAGATATTCATGCTCGCGGCGTACCCCAAGAGCGTGAAGGACACGTTGACTGACAAGGAAACCGCAATTCTGCGCAACCTGGTGAAGGAGTTATAAGCAATGGACAAAGGACTTTTTGAATCACTCAAGCAAGGCTTGAAAGAAGCGGCAGCCATTCGGCATGGCAAACTTGCGCCAGGTCGAGTGATGGAAGTGACCCTCCCCGACGCAAAATCCGTGCGTACCAAAGTGGGCTTGAGCCAAAGCGAATTCGCTCAGCTGATTGGGGTAAAAGTTGCCACACTCAGAAACTGGGAGCAGCATCGGCGGCGTCCCACCGGGCCTGCTGCCGCATTGCTGACCATTGTGGAGAAAGAGCCCGAAGCGGCGCTACGCGCCCTGCACTCGTAGATCAGCCGCACGGTGTATGTCGATGACGCCGGTGTATGGCGTGAAGCGCTTGGTCCTCAGTCGGGAGCAAGGCAGTAGGTGCCCTCCGATACGCACATCACCGACCATCCTCTTCTCCGGCACCCTCTACGACAGCCTGCAAATGGCCAACCCCCATGCCAGCTTCGAAGACATCGTGCGTGCCTGCCGCATGGCGGAGATCCACGAGGCGATCGAGAAGCTGCCGCAGGGCTACCAGACCGAGATCGGCGAACGAGGCGTTGGCCTGTCAGGCGGACAGAAGCAGCGCATCGCCATTGCCCGGGCGCTGTTGAAACAGCCCAAGATCCTTCTGTTCGACGAGGCCACCAGCAGCCTGGATGCGCAGACATCCGAACACTTCGCCGCTACCGTCAACCAGCTCAGAGGCAAGGTGACCATGCTTTTTATTGCACATGCGCTGCCGAAAAATTTGCAGGTGGATGAAGTGGTGAGGATCGGGGCGGGGAACCTGAGTGCGGTTGCGCAGGTAAGCCCGAACAGCGGGGCATGAATGGATGGGGGTCGGAATGAATGATCTGAATTCTGACGAGTTCTTTGGGCGGAAAGAGCTAAGCCAAGCGTTTCGGCAAAATTACGTTTATCAAGGATGGATTATGACTAGGCTTCACGCTATGTACAACTTAGCGCAGGGTGGATTGTCGTTCGGGGAAGATTATCTCCCCCAAGAAATAATTATCGATTTCTTTCAAAGGAAACGATTTCGGTTTTTTGCATTTGCTGTTCAATCTGTACTTGTTCTGATAGCTCTAGTATTACCCGTAACCGGCTATTGCGATTCTGGTACTGGGTGGGTAAATAATCTGTTTGGATTGAAAGGCAAAAGCATGAACGAAGTCGCGGTTAAGGTGGCCGAGTTACGTGAAGACGAGGACGTTAACATCTGGGGGCTGGATTTCAGTCCGGACGGAAAGTATCTGGCGGCAACTTCACCCAATACTGTATCGATGTCTTCCAACAAAGTGGAGGTTCAGATATGGGATTGGAAAAATAGGCGCATCGTACGCACATTGGAGCAAGTTCCAGGAGCGAACACTGGACTGACAACGGAACCGATTCGCTATAGTCCGGACGGACGACTCCTAGCCGCTTGCCATGGTCGTTCAGAAAATGTTGTTATTCGAATCTGGGACACCAAAACCTGGGCGGTGATTCATGACGTCACCGATTCTAATTATGGTAGTTGCAACGCCATTGGTTTTACCCAGGATGGCAAATCATTGCTCGGGATATTTGATCGAAATCCAACGAAGCCAGGCGACAACGTGGTCATTTATGACACGATCACGTGGCAGCCCGTGTGGGGTCTACGCACAGTGCCTTTTTACCCCAAAACCTTGACCACCAGTCCAGATGGAAAGATTGCCGCGGTTGGGGGGGGAGCATATAACAATGGTGGGTCATTGACGCAACAAATTGCCCTACTGGACCTCGTGCAACGCGCAATCATTCGTACTATTCCAAACACAGTCGATTTTGATTTTGGTCGTATCGCATGGAGTCCGAATGGCAATTACATCACTGCGATGGGGCCACGTGGGTGGGATGGCAGGGCTAACGACGGCCAGGGTGCATACACTAGTGGGCCGGATACGGTGATGGTATTTGATGCGCATTCTGGAAAACAAATTGCAGGTGAGCAATTAGAGGGAATAGGGCATCCATCTCTACGCTACACCCTTGATGGGAGATATTTAATCGAGGGTGACATGGACGCCTTAGGGAGTGGACTGGGAGTCCGTATCTGGGATGGACAGCATCGTGAATTATTGCAAGAAATTGCGGGCAACCTAGGTAGCCTCGCTGTTTCGCGAGATGGACGCTATTTTGCTGCAGGTAGCTTCAAGAATATTTCAGTTTGGCAACTGAAGTGATTGCTTTGCCCACAATTAACTGAGCGGAGGCATCAATGGTAACAATACTGGAATTGGCTGAGTTAAGTGCGGCGGCTTATGGGGACCCTATTCCCTCTGGTTGGAAGGTCTACCAAACATCTCTGCCTAATGTGGATGGGTATTTCGGGGTGGCCTATGAACTACGACCCTCTGGTGGGCCGCTTCATTGGGGTTGATCCTCAGGAAGTTCAACCCGACGATCTTCATGGTTTCAATCGTTACGCGTATGCCAACAACAACCCCTACAAATTCGTTGACCCTGACGGGCATAGCCCGCTCGATGTCGTCTTCCTAGCCTACGACGTTGGCAAGCTGGGCGTGGCGACCTACAAATGCCAGACCATTGGGTCGGCACTCCTGGATGTGGGTTTAGACATTGTGGGTGTGGCAAGTCCCGTCCCGGGCGTAGGCGAGGTCATAAAAACGACGCGCGCGGTGTGGAGGGAGTTGAAGCGTTGCGCACTCTTAGTAAGGTGGAGCGGGCAGCTGAGGAGGGGGGCATTGCTGAAAAAATTGGAGGACGCTTAGGCAGTCAATCCACACGGCAGCATGTCGATGAAGTTGCCACCGAATTGGAGAATCGCGGTTGGAGGATCACACACGGTGGGGGTCGTCGTCCTGAGGAGTACTTGCCAGGGCCAGGTGGCGGCCGGAAAGGGTCTTCCTATCCCGACATCACAGCCACCAAGAACGGCAAGACTTTGAGAGTAAATACTGTCGACACTTATGCTGATGGCGTAAAGCCGACAACACGGGAGGCCAGGAATGCAGCTAGGATTAGGACTCAAACCGGTGAGCACGTATTATTGATCCCAAAACCTTGATTTCAGTGACGATGCCAGCAAAGCAAATACCTATATATGCCACGCAGAGCGACCTTAGGGTGGTCGCAAGAATGGTTTGCTCTGAGCGCCCTCTTGAGTTTGCTGTCATGGGGCTATTCGATCAATCTGCCCCAACCATCGTGAGCGATCCGGAGAAACTATTATCACTCAGGAGTTACCTTGCTTTCGACCAGGGGCGCACCATTGCCGTTAGACCGGTTTCTCAACGCAGAGGCGGAGTGAAATATGCTGTAGATCAACTTGTGAATCCGCAGACAGTGGTTCTTGACGGCGGTGGGATGCTTGATGCGGAGCGCTTGATTGCGGGATATGTTGGAACGGCCACAAACGACGATCTGGCAACAGACATCTACGCTTTGTTTGCCAAAGTAATTCGGCGTAAATATGAAAAAATAAAGTCCTACTACGTGGGCCCCGAGGCAGTGCAACTTCTTGATGACGGAGTCCGACTTACAATCAATGGTAAGGTTGCAGATACGACCTATGACTTGGCGAGGTAGCCGTATGAAATTGGTTCAAAGCGGACTTGGTTTGCCGAGTATTTCCCGCTCCTGGCGGTCAACAGATTTGGGAATCCAGATGAGCAAAATCCTCTTCACTTGCCTCCTATCCCTATTGTTAGGTACTGCCATGGCAGGCGACGGTATTTCCAAGGCGAGGTTGATTGGGAAATGGTCGGGCACTGCTACCAACTCCAG
>JBKQNQ010000147.1:0-7779 GCA_052145875.1 Thiobacillaceae bacterium | reverse complement strand
CCGAAGGCTTCAAACATTTCGTTACCTCCATGTCCGCTCCGGTTACTTCCGGCTGGAGCATTTTGCCGGGTGGGGCTTGCACCCACTGGGAAGCGCCGCCTTTGCACGGCGCACGCCTATGCGGACGCTGACGTAATGTGTGAATTAAGTCTGCTGTATGCCGGATACCGGCCGATGAACATGAATCCTGGGGAATGGCTTCTTTCGGGAAACCCATCTGACTCAGTTCGACCCTGAGGAGTCATTGGAGATCCGCGAAAGCGGACACTCGTCGTGAGAAACCCCAAACCTAATGTTTCACGGATTTATAGACTGTCAAGACGTTATGCTGCACTAAGCTATCGAATTCGCACCATGTTTTCAGATGATTTCCCCAGAGCGAGACTAGCTTGGATTTTCCTAAGAGGTAGGGTTTACCGTTCTCGACGAAAACTTGAACATCATAATCATCACCTCCATAGCTATCGTGTCCCCATACGCCTTTTCCATACCTGTCGTCCGGCGAATACAGTAGCTCATTCAGAACACCGTTATCTGTCTTCAACAAAATCCTAGTAGACCCACATCCACCACCAGAGCTTTCCACAAACAACCCAAGCATTTCGTCCTTGCCCTCCATATTGAGATCTATGGCCACTTGTTTGTTTGGGGCTTGAGTGCCATAACCATATGGAGTTTCGAGTGAGCTGCCTACTGGATGATCTTCCCACGTCACTGGCTTTAACCGGCCCTGGGAAACTCGGCGGCAGAGCCTCGGGTCAACAGCCTTACGCACAACCAACTGTGGCCGCTCCTCGGACGTGAATGTGCAAATTGGATCAATATATCCATCCCTAGCGATCGCGGCAGATTTCAGCGTCCGTAGGTCGAAATAGTAGTAGGTGCTAATAACGAAATTATCCCCTCCTATCGTGACCATCTCATCACGCGCTCCAGCGTCGGATAGGTCAACGTCTTCATCGGCGTTATCCTTTCCTAAGGACGCCTCCATATCCGGGGTAACTCGATCAGCATGCGAGTCGAGGCTCCAAATCCTGTAATCGGAACATGTTCCCCAATCTGGATTAAGGAAACTGGCGTACTTATGTATTCCAGTCTCATCTTTAATTTCATATATTCTTCTTGGTTCAGCCGGCCGAAAGTATTTCCAAACCATCGTGTGACTTTCTTCTTCTTGGGTGGGCGCACGTCCTGGCAGAGTGTGCTGCCACAACTTTCCAGAGTTGGCCATTTTGGCTAACTGCTCACATATTGGTTGATTCGCTGACATGGCAGGAAAACTTGCCACCAAAATCCATAGCGCAGTAATTCGCTTCAACTAACCCCCGCTTATAAGCATTTTCCTTGCCGGTCACGCTCATCGAAACCCCGACAAAACACTATATGCTCACCGGCACATAATTTCTATTGTAAACGTCAGCTGTCGGGAACATTTATGAATGGCTGGAGCTGGCCGGGTGCCGTCTGATTCTGACACAAACTTGTCGCCGCCATAATGATCTTTCAAGAAACCTAAAAGCAAATATGCAAGCCAAGAGATCAGCGAGCGCCCACTGGCTTAGGCGGCAAATCAGACCTGACTCGGGGACGAGCATTGGCAGAGTTTAATGAAGCCACAGCGTTCACATGTTGCAGAAAAAGGTCAGTAGCCGATTCAACTTTACTGCAATCAGTTTCATATCCAGCAAGAGGAAGGTGGTTTACAAACCCCTCAAATTCAAGCTTCAGCCTGGGATCGCCGGATGACAAGACTTTACGCGATGCGCTAGCTAAATTGTCAAGTGCTGATGAGTAGCACAGGTTCGCGTCGAATAGTACCGCAAAACGGATGACGCCATATGCGACAAACAAGATCAATATGGCTGTTAGCCATGTCAACAAGACGCGCATTCATTCAACCGTTGAAGTGCCGAGGTGGTTACACTACCTGACAGGTTGACCCGGAACAATATGCAAAGTGGCCAATTTTCTTTTGAGTGACGGCTTTGGAGAACATTCTCGAAAGGCGGCTCCTGGCCGCATTGCGACAGATTAACACCCACCTCAGCTGACTGCGACCGGAATGGCAGCTATCGTTATTGGCGGCAGGCTCTCCGCGACCCTCAGCGGTCATATGTGCTTTTGAAAAGCAGCCATTCGTTCACCGGCCTGCCCGATTTCTCGCACCTCTTGTGCGGCGGGTCATCGCGCTCAACCTAATTGGAAATGTGCCACGCAGTTAACACGTTACCTGCCGGGACAACCAAATATCCGTCGCCCGCTCCGAAACCCGGTAGCTCTGACAGACCTTGTTCGTTCGGTGCTGTAATTGTGGAGCCAGCGTTCTCACTCCATATCTGCGAACCAGTGCTTGCATCAAGGGCGTAAACGTTACCGGAACTCGACCCAACGATAACAGTTTTGTCGATGACGATAGGCGCCAAGACGAGGGCGCCATCGCCAACGAAGCTCCAAACGACGTTATGCGAGCTTAAGTCGATAGCCTGTAGGGTTCCAGCATTTAGAAAAAAGCTAGTTTGCGGTGAGATCGCCGGAATAGGCGTTGCGGTGAAATTGCCGACCTGAGTTCCCGCGGTGGCATCGAAGATGTGACCTCCTGGAAATGCAGAAGGATCTCTAACGTACAACAGACCATTGGCATAGGCCGGCGTTCTGCCTCCTCCGCCAGAGCATCCTCCCGAATAGTGCCAAAGCGAAGATCCCGTGATGGGGTCAAATTTATACACTTGGCAGGGATACGAGACGAACACACCATCGCTGGATACGGCTGGCGAACTGTTATCGCCGTTCATCACGCCATTAGCCCACAATACGTTACCGTTCGACTCATCGAGCGCAAACAGTGAATTTCCGCCCCCCACATAAACGATGCCGTTGGCGGCGGTTGGCGGAGAATTGAACGAATAGAGCCCGGGCAACGTTGTGCTCCAACCGGCCTGGCCAGTGGCCGCGCTGAAGGATCTCAACACGCCGCCGAAATTGATCACGAACAGTGTGCCGTTGTCATAGGCGTGGCTCGACCAGACACCGAGTCCCGAAATCGCTATGGGGCCCCAGACTATGCTCCCGGTCTGTTCGTCGAGTGCATATAAAGAAGAACTGGTCCCCGAAGCACCGGGGTTCCCCGTGATGACAAACACTTTGCCGCCCGCAATAAGTGGATACGACACCGCACCGTTTAGAGTGACCGACCAAGTCGGACTGGCCGGGAAACTGATCGGGTTGGTAAACGAAGCATAACCGGAATGCGCGTAATCAATTTGGTAGGCAACGGATTGACTCAGCGGTGGAGACGGCGACGGGTTGGGCTGGAAATCTTCAGCCACCGTGGCGCCGGAAATGCCCCCGGATTTGGCCGTGACCGTTGCCGATCCATAGTTTATCCCGGTCAGAAGTCCGGTGCTACTGACCGTCGCCTTCGTCGTATCGGACGACATCCAGGTGACCTGCGTGGTCAAATCCTGGGTACTGTTGTCTGAGTATGTACCGGTCGCGGTAAGTTGCAGCGACTTGCCATTTGTAACGGTTGGATTGTTTGGCGTTACCGCAACGGACACCAGCGATGCAGTCGTTCCGCTGGTGACGGTGAAGGCATCATAATTGAAACCGCCAATTACGATTCCGGAGTTGGCAGCGGCATTAGGTATCGCCACAAAGGTCGCAAGGCCGACAATCAAGAAGCGACTTCCAGCCGTGAGACTTCCGGCATTGATGCTATACGAGGTCGTGGTCGTGGGCAGGGACTCGATGTTATTTCCTGATGGCCAGACCAATTGGCCGCTCGTATCGAGAATGCCGAGTTCATAGAGCGAATTCGGTGTGGGCGCGACGCCTGACCAGGCTACCAGATTCGCGGTGGCCGATGACCATGTCGCATTGGTTGAAGGAGAGGAAATCGTGGGGTAGGCGGTGAATTGGGTACCGGATACGGTATAGGTTGTACCGTTAACCATCACATTCACGGCAATGCTGCCCCCGGGCGCTACCGTCATTTCCGCTTCGTAGTCCTGATTGGCCGCGTTGTAGACAAGCGCGACGCCGTTGACCGATGCGGACGCATTGGTAATTGGAGCGTTACTGGTGCTGTTCAAGACCTGGACTGATGCCAAGCTGTTGGATGCTGGCGAGACAAATCCGGGTGGAACAGATCCGGTGGGAAAACTGATAACTCCGGCAAGAATATAGGGTGCCGCAGTGGACGCGCCCACGGTGCCTCCGGTTCCGCCGCCGCCACCGCCGCCACCACAGGCGCTAAGCGCCAAACTGCTTATGGCAACGGCCGCCATCTTTAGTATTCTCACTATGTTCCCCGTTTTTTAAGCATGTAGCTTTGCCAGTTCGTCAGATTGAAACCCGACTTTCCCTGAATCAGATACCGCCGTTTAAATCGGCAGCGAGCTGACTCGCGACACTAGTTGCTGCCTCAGATAGGTCTTCCTTGATAGTAATTGGTGCGACCGCTTGCTTAACAAACGTGAATGTCTTACGGTAAATTGCATTTCCGCCATTGAGCGGATTAGTTTCGTCCGGCTTGTTCCGGAATTCTCTTAACTTCTCTATCTTTGGATACATTTCCGCGTTAGCGGTAACAATCAGGTTTCCCGACTCGAGGTGGTAGCCGACATTACAGAATAGTATTGCGCTTGCTGCTGTCTGTTCGAACGCAATTTTCTTGGAAGCGTCTGATGCGACCACCTCGACATGTAGTGGCATCATGATCTTCACCTTGTCCATCTTGGTTAGCGCATCGGTCGACGCATTCAGCATGGCTGTCCGAAAATCGTAGTCACGCAGTGGCTCTAGCAAAGGAGCTGCTGCTTTTTCAGCGCTGGACTGACGTGCTGCGTCAATAGCAACAGCAATTAGCGCACCAATTAACCCAGTATTGCCAGGATTTGTGGCTTGAACTGTAACGTCGAGATTGCTTTGGGGAATCGTCAATATGCCTTCGACTTGCTCAATGTTTGCTTGGGCCTGTTTGGTCAGAGACATTTGAGGGGATGCACATCCTGCCAGTGCTGCGACTGCAAGGGTCAATGCGAATACTCTTAACTTCAAAGTAGCCTCCCTGGCTTAAAGAAATTGATTAACTGCAATTACTGTGTAATGACGATTATGTCCTTCATCACCCGCAAGAAATCAAAGCAAACCGCATCTGACCCCAAACAGGATTGCTTTCATCAAGACTCCAGCTGGGACAGACGCGGGGCCTATTATCTTTCACGCGAAATCAATTCACAACTCAACGGCGGATTTTTCGCACATTCTCAAAGATCCGCATTGGCATGCGGTCCCGGCCACCGTATCTAATAGCTGGGATTGCACAAGCATCGTGGCGAACCTCCCTCGGACTCGAGCTGTCGTCTAACAATGCGATTCTTCCAGCCGGCTAGTGCCAGCTCTTGGCTTGGTTCCTGCCTTTCGTACCTCCTGCATCACTCTAGGTCTGTGAATTTGCGGGCACATAGAGCCATTTGAGTTGCGGCCAGATGGAGCCACCGGAGTTGCGGCCACATGAGGCCACCCGAATTGCGGCCAGATAGGGCCACTTGATTTGCGGCCAGATGAGGCCAGTGGCGTGACGTTTTAGCGGTCTTGGACTTCTTGATCGCGTTACCTTAGGGGATTTTGCCCGGGGGAACGCGATGGCTTACAGGAGGTTCGAGATGTACGAAATACGGCAGATCATTCTGCGCCTGCGAATGGGTGAATCCACGCGCCAGATTGCTCGCTCACACCATGTGGGCCGGGGGACGGTGGATTCGATTCGTGCCATTGCGCTGAATCAGAAATGGCTGGAAGCCTCGGGTGAGATTCCAGGGGACGGCGTTCTCGCGACGTTCTTCAAGGCGCCCCGCAAGACCGCGCAGAATGTATCGAGCGTCGAGTCGTTTCGGGACGAGATTCTGAAGTGGCACGCCCAGGGAATCAATGCCACGACGATACGACGGGCGCTGCATCAGAAGCATGGCTACGGCGGCAGTGTGTATGCGCTGTATCGCTTTCTGAATCACGCGATTCCCAAGACGCCGGAAGCGACGATCAAGCTGGAGTTTGGCGTCGGGGAAATGGCCCAGGTCGACTTTGGGCTGGGGCCGGGCATCACCGATCGCAAGACCGGTGAGATCTTCAAGACCTGGATCTTCGTGTGCACCCTCGCATGGAGCCGTCATCAGTATGCAGAGATCGTGCGTAACCAGAGCATCGAGACCTGGCTCGCATGCCATCGCCACGCCTTCGAGTGGTTCAACGGGGTGCCGCGGAAGATTCGGATCGATAACCTCAAGGCCGCAATCACCAAGGCGTGCTACTACGAGCCGACAGTACAGCGCTCCTACGCTGAATTGGCGGTCGGATATTCATTTCTGGTTGACCCCTGTCCCGTCGAGGACCCGAGGAAGAAGGGCCGCGTGGAATCGGGGGTCAAATACGTCAAGAACAACTTCGTCCCGCTGCGTGAATTCCATGGCGTCGCCCATGCCAACGAGCAGTTGCAGGCATGGATCATGGGCGAGGCAGGGAACCGCATTCACGGCAGCACGCGCGAACGTCCCTTGACCCTGTTTGCCGAGACCGAACAGGCATTGCTCCAATCGCTGCCCGCGATGGCGCCCGAGTGCGCTACCTGGGGCAAAGCCAAGCTCCATCCCAATTGCCATGTCCAGTTTGAGTATTGTTCTTACTCGGCGCCGTTTAGCCTGATCGGCCAGACCCTCTGGCTCGAGATCACGTCGCATGCCCTGCGCCTCTACCGCGAGCACGAACTCGTTGCCGTCCATCCCCGACTGTTCAAGCACGGCGACAAATCAACGGTGCCGGATCACCTCCCGCCCGACGCGCAGGCCTACCTCATGCGGAATCCGCAGTGGTGCCTGGCCCAGGCCAAGGGAATCGGCCCCGCCTGCCTGGCGCTTATCGAGATCCTGTTTGGTAACCGCGTCCTCGACCACCTGCGGGCGGCTCAGGGCGTGATCCGTCTGAGCGATCAATACGGTCGCCATCGGCTGGAATCCGCCTGCGCTCGCGCCCTGGCATTTGGCGCGCCCCAGTACCGGACGGTCAAGCAGATCCTCAGCCAAGGGCTGGACCAGCAGCCCGATCTGATCGAGACCGTCGAACTGGAAGCCCCCTACCGGGGTCGCGGGCGATTCAGTCGCGACCCCTCTGACCTGCTGCATTAAGCCGTCGGCGCCGATACGTAGCACCGACTCCCTCGTCGTACTCACCACACCACCCAACCTTGGAGTAATCAATGAACCCCATGCCTCAACTCGAACCCATGCTCAAGCAACTGCGCCTGTCCGGCATCCTCGATTCGCTGAGTGTCCGAAACCAGCAGGCGATCGAGTCCAAGCTCGCCTACACGGACTTCCTGGCGCTCTTGATCCAGGATGAGGTGGCGCGTCGTGATCAACGTCATTTCGGCCAACGCCTGCGCAAAGCCCAAGTCTCGGGCGACAAGACCCTGGAGCGATTCGATTACTCACACAGCCCCTCGGTCAACCACGCCCTGATCGCCGAACTCGCGACCTGCCGCTTCGTCACGGAACATGCACCGGTTCTCATTGCCGGACCGACCGGCACCGGGAAATCGCACCTGGTCCAAGCCCTCGGACACTGTGCCCTTCGTGCCGGCCACGATGTCCTGTTCATTACCCACAACAAGCTGCTTGCCCAAATGCATGCCGCCCGGGCCACCAACACCTATGAGCGCAAGCTTCAACAGCTCGCAAAAATTGACGTCATTGCGATCGACGACTTTGGCTTGCGTCCCATGCG
>JBKQNQ010000146.1:0-31613 GCA_052145875.1 Thiobacillaceae bacterium | reverse complement strand
GCGGCAAAGCATTGAAAAATCATATCCGCGGTAATTTCGGTCGTCTGCATCATGGCTCCCTCTAGTTGGATTGAAATACACGGCCAAAGGCAATTTCGCCCGGGGGCGCCGCCGCGCCTAACCGGCGGTGTCTTTGGCCGCAACCTTGGTCTTTGCAGGGGGGGAATCGCCTCCAGCAAAATTCATT
This sequence comes from Thiobacillaceae bacterium, assembly GCA_052145875.1. GTDB lineage: Bacteria > Pseudomonadota > Gammaproteobacteria > Burkholderiales > Thiobacillaceae > DASQBT01. The sequence continues at coordinate 31,426 of JBKQNQ010000146.1, read as the reverse complement.
CGCATCGTACTGCGATTTCCCCGCCATGCGCTACTTGAATCGGCGCGAGCCGGATCCGCACCGTGGGTAACGGCCGCCGGTTGTTCACTTATTTTAAGTTCGCTTGGCACGCTTAGAGCCCAATTCGGCACTTGAACTGAGTCAGCGCCACGCCAGGGCTGTCCAGATGGGCGGTGATCGACTGCTGTTCCCGTGTGTCAGATGGAACTTCGAAGTCCGGCGCCAAGGCTTGGACTGGCACCTCGGCGACCCTGGCTCCCGGGCCTCGTTGACGCCACTTACCGGAACGGGGCGCGTGGTCGGTTCGCGCCGCTTATGTAACGGATATGACATACAATGCGGTCAGTCTAGCTTGGCCGTCGGCCCCTTTCTGGTGAAATGTCAGGTAAAATTCTGCTAGGCGAAAGACCGGCGCTTACGCTGTGTGGCAACGATGTCCGTGGAAGCAATCGAGCGCGACCCGATCGTCAATTAATCTGCAATTTCGAGGCATAAGCGGTTTCATGCTTGCAACAAAGCGAAGCACTTCAAGCGGCCGGGCTAATCCCAAACCTGCCGCCATGCTCTACCTACTCGCGCCTTTGTCCCCGTTCCAAGACACGTATCAGGCAGGGCGCGTCGTGTAATGACCCTATCGATCCGTTCATCCGGAAAATCAAATTCAAACTCCGTGGAGAAGCCCATGTCCCCCAAACCGTATTCGGCCCGCGCCATTGGCGTCAGTGCCCTGCTTTGCTCGCTGCTATTTACTGGATGTGCCACCGACAAGGCGGTGAGTGAACAAACCAAACCTCTCCATGATCAGATTTCCAGCTTGCAACAAGACCTGTCCAGCTCAAACAAGGCTGTCCTAAGTGAGACCCGGGAACAAGCCGCCAGCCTCATCGCGAGGCAGGATAGCCTGGAGAAGCAAGTCGCAGCCATGCAGGCGGATCTCCAGGCATTGCAGGACAAGGTCAAGGTCCAAGACGAGCACGCCCGACAATCCGACCAGCGCCTCAACGAGCAAACCCAAAGCCTCAATGAGCAAATTAAACAGACCGACAAACGAGTCGAGGACTTGGACAGCGCAACGCAAGGCGTGACTCGGCAACTTGCCGCGAACGGGACCCGGCAGGAGGTTGACGCGGACGCCCTTATGGCCCTGTCGAAGCGGGTCACCCAGGATGAACAACTGCTGAAGGATCAGTCCAAGGCCTTGAGCGACCAGACCGGGATGGTCAAAGATCGGCTTGACGCCGACTCGGTGGCTCAGACTAATTCGGAGACCGCCCTGGATGGTCGCCTCACCCATGTCGAACAGCGTCTGAATGATCTGTCTGCGCTGGTCCAGGAGGCCATGGCAGAGGCAGCAAAGGAAATCTTCCTTGCCAATGGGAAGGAAGCGTTTACCGTGACCCTGACCGACGACAAGGTGCTGTATCCGCAGAACGATCCTCGGATTGCCCCTGGCGACGTGGCGAAGCTTGAAGATCTAGCCCAGCGGCTGAGCAAGCTGGGCAAGGAATACCACTTGGATATCCAAGGCCACACCGATGACCTGAGCACGGAAGACAACAATTACCATCTGGGCAAGGCACGTGCGGAAGTCGTCAAGCGCTATCTGCACGATAAGCTGGGAATCTCATTTAACCGCATGTCGAGCGTTTCCTACGGGGCTACCAAGCCACTTGACCCCTATGGACACAACAACCGCCGCATCTTTATCCGGGTCTTGATCCTGAAATGACCGGGTTTGCCACAGCGGGGAGGTTCCTGCGCGGTTGAGCGGACGGGCGGTGAGGCGTTCGCGCGCCGCGGGGGATGTGACACATTCGCGGGCTCCTCCGTCGCCGCTCGTCATGAATGCATGCATGACGCGTGGTGTGGGCACGCTCGGCGAAGCAGCATGCCTGGATGGAGCAAGTCGCGATGTCCGCTTTGGGCACGACGGCCATGGCGAGCAGTTCGCGACGCGGCGCCCCGTCAATCAAGCGAATAAGGCAGGGGGTGGACCGTAAGCACGGGGCCGTCAACGGATTTCCAGTGTAGGGGCTGGCCGGCTTTGATGCTCTCGATCTGGGCCACGGCGAGTAGGTCGAATCCACCCGCGGGCGCGGGGGCGGCATTTACCACCGTGCCGGAGGCTTGGTCACCCATATCGAGTGTGTACAGATTGTCACCGGGCGCGGGCACCGTGTCGCCATCGAGATGAACCAGATACATGCGGCGTTTAAGCTTGCCCAGGTAATGGGTGCGCGCGACGATTTCCTGCCCCGGGTAGCAGCCTTTCTTAAAGCTGACACTGTTGATCAGGTCGAAGTTGACCATTTGCGGCACGAATTGATCGACCGTACCCGTCGTGATCATGGGAATGCCATGGGTCAGGCGCAGCCAGTCCCAGACCTGCGCGCCAACCGGACGCGCCGAGGCTTTGAGGGTGGCCCAGATCGTGTGTGCAATTTCAGGCACGAGCGCGAGCACAAACTTGTCCGCTGCAAGGCGGACGACAAGGCCTTGCGCATGCTGCGCAACGGTCATGGCATCGCCCGGCTGGAGACCGGTGGCCGCCTGCACGGCAGCTGCGGCGCGTGGCCCGGCGACCACGATGCGCACGGAGTCATCGGAGGCGTCGCGGCTCTTGACCTTGGCGCGCAAGATGAACATGTTCAGCCGCTTAAGGACCGCCTCCGTGATGTCCCCCGACAGCTGCAGACAGAAATCGGGCCCACTGCGCCACATGAGGAAGTTACCAAGGAGGCGACCCTTGGGCGAACAAAAACCACTCATCTGAGCCTTATCGGGGTGCAGGTTACGCACATCGTTGGTTAACTGGTTTTGCAAAAAGTCTGAAGCCTCTTCGCCAGCAAAGGCGAGCACACCCAGTTGCGACAGGTCGGCCATCACGGTGGCCGTTGCGGCGGATTCACGTTCGGCCGTGGGATCGCCAAAATCCAACACGACATCTTCCCCAATGTGGGCGCCTTGTTGCGCGAGAAACACCTTCCAGCTTTCGATCATGACGTATGCGCTCCTTCAAGAATACGGATTTCGTCTCGCCCGACAAGTCATGGGAAGATTACCGTGTTGAATGCCACCGGCGTGCGGTGCGGAAGCTGGTTTGCGGTGCGCGCTTTCCACGACCCTAACCCTGCTCGCCCACCGCTCGATATGGATGAGTAACTTCATTTTAAATCCTTCTGGCTCGCAAGTTGGCCTTTCGTGCAAGTCCGACATTGCCGAATTTCTCGGGGCGCGGCAGCGGTCGGCACAGCAGGTCGCCACGGTCACGCGAGCGCCCACGTTTCGTGCCGCGGCCCGGGCGACGCAGCCTTCCGCCCCAGGGCATGCGGGTTCGCTCCCGCCACGCGAGGTCGAGCACGTTGCCAGCGGGCCGCAGTGGGTTGGCGGCAGGCCCCCGGGGGTACGGTCGGGTCGCCCGATGGGGATACCTGAGGTGGAGGACGTCGCTGTGATGGGGGACAGGTGAGGCTCGCGGCGTACCTAAGCGGCCGGGTGGCAGGGCGCAGCGTCGATCGTGCTCTGCCGCGGCTTGATGAATGTGCTGCGGGCCACTGACAGCAAGTCGGGATAATCCCGACTAAAATGCAGGCCGCGGCTTTCATGGCGCGACTGGGCGGAGCGCACGATCAGGTCTGCGGCCATCACCAGATTGCGCAGCTCGATCAAGTCATGGGTGACGCGAAAGTTGCGGTAGAACTCGTCGATTTCGTCCTGCAACAGCTTAATTCGGTGGGCGGCGCGCGCCAAGCGCTTGTTGGTGCGCACGATGCCAACATAATCCCACATGAAGCGGCGCAATTCCGCCCAGTTGTGCGAAATGACGATCTCTTCATCGGCGTCCGCCACGCGCGACTCATCCCATTCGGGCAAGCTCGGTCTCGCCGCGCTCGGGTTCGCCCGAATGTCCTGAGCGGCCGATCTGCCCCATACCAGGCACTCCAGCAAAGAGTTGGACGCCAGGCGGTTGGCACCGTGCAGGCCGGTGAAACCCACTTCGCCGATGGCGTACAAGTTGCGCAAATCGGTGCGACCGGACAGGTCGGTTACCACGCCGCCGCATGTGTAATGGGCCGCTGGCACGACCGGGATGGCTTCCTGAGTCATGTCGATGCCCAGTTCCTGACAACGGCGGAAAATCGTCGGAAAATGTTCGACGATGAATTTGGCCGGTTTGTGGGAAATGTCGAGATAGACGCAATCGAGCCCGCGCTTTTTCATCTCGAAATCGATGGCACGCGCGACGATGTCACGCGGCGCAAGCTCCGCGCGGGGGTCATGATCCTGCATGAAGCGCTTCCCGTTGGGCAGCTTGAGGAGCCCGCCTTCGCCACGTACCGCTTCGGTAATCAGGAACGACTTGGCTTCCTGATGGTAGAGGCAGGTGGGGTGGAACTGGACAAATTCGAGGTTCCCCACGCGGCAGCCCGCGCGCCACGCCATGGCGATTCCATCGCCAGACGCGGTGTCGGGATTGGTGGTGTAAAGATAGACCTTGCCCGCGCCGCCTGTGGCAAGTACGGTATGGCCGGCGGCAAAGGTATCCACCTTGCCGGTTTCGTTGTTGAGCGCGTAGACGCCGAATGCCTGCCGCTCTTCACCGCCGAAGTGGCGGCCGGTGATGACGTCCACCGCCGCATGATTTTCTAGAATGGTGACATTGGGGCAGGCGCGGAGCTGTCGAATCAGGCTGCTTTGCACGGCAAATCCGGTTGCGTCTTTGACGTGCACTACGCGCCGCTGGCTGTGGCCTCCCTCGCGAGTCAAGTGCAACCCGCATGCGGTTGAAGGGTCAGGATCAAAGACGACACCCTGAGCGGTGAGCCAGGCGATCATGGCAGGGCCGTTTTCCACCACATGACGCGTAACCGCTGCGTCGCAAAGCCCCGCTCCTGCGACCAAGGTATCCTCCACATGGCTGTCGAAGCTATCCTGCGGATCCATGACCGCCGCAATGCCGCCTTGGGCCCAGCTGCTCGCGCCGTCGATCAGATTGCGCTTGGTAAGGAGTCCCACCTTAAGCTGCGGGGGAAGATGCAGCGCGCAAGTCTGAGCGGCCAGGCCGCTGCCGATGATCAGAACGTCGAAGGTCAGCATGGTCGGGCCATCATATCAGGGGAAACACGGGTGGCGCAGCCGTTTCGCCAGAGTGCCGGTGAACTTTTCATTCGTGCCGGTGTCCTTTTGATACAAGCAGCCTGATATATTAGGCGATCTCAAGTTGGACTCAGGGGGAAGGTTGGATCGCCAAATCGACCAGCAGTTAGTGGAGCGGGCGCAGAAAGGTGATAAGCGGGCATTCGAACTGCTTGTGATCAAATATCAGCGCAAGCTTGGTCGACTGTTGTCTCGGATGGTGCGGGACTCGGCCGAAATTGATGACATCACCCAAGAGGCCTTCATCAAGGCCTATCGGGCACTGCCTCAATTTCGCGGCGAAAGCGCCTTCTATACGTGGCTATACCGGATTGCCGTTAACACGGCGAAGAACTACCTCATGGCCAAGGGCAAGCGCGAAATCGTGAAGTCCGACCTGATGGATGAGGATGGAGAAACGGTGGAAGATGTCTTAATGCCACATGATATTGCATCGCCGGATGCGGAACTCCAAAGCAAACAGATTGCCAAAGCGGTTAATGAAGCGGTGGAGGCGTTGCCTGAAGAGTTGCGCACAGCCATTACGCTGCGGGAACTTGAGGGATTGAGTTACGAGGAAATCGCTCAAATGATGGATTGCCCGATCGGCACGGTGCGCTCCCGCATCTTTCGTGCGCGCGAAGCGATCGCGGTAAGAATTCGCCCAATGCTGGGCATAAGCAAGGACAAGAGGTGGTAAAGATGAAGAACCTGGCTACGACAAAGGGCTCCCATTCCGATGACGGCGGTATTTCTCTATCTGCCTGGATTGATGGGGAAAGTGATACCCATGGTCTTGTTTGGCCAGACCGCCTGAAGAAAAATTCGCTGGACCAGGAACGCTGGGAGACCTGGCACCTGATTGGCGATGTCATGCGCGGGGCCGAACCGCTGTCGGATGACTTCACTGCCCGATTCGCGCAGCGCCTTGCGGCCGAGCCGACGATTCTTGCGCCACGAGTGCATCGGCTCAATGGGCGGACGATCGCGTCGATCGCAGCAGGTGTTTTTGTTGCGGTGGGGGCACTGGTCATCTGGCCGTCGCAGCGGCCTGACAGCGTGTCAGCGCCCCAGCCTCTTGCCAAGGCGGCGATTAATCCAGCGATTGAAGACGTGGCGGCCAATTCACCCTCGCTTGCCGCCGAAGTTCGCTGGGCGCCCTATTTGGCGGCATATCAGGAACTCTCGCCGGTGACGGCCGCCTCGCCTTATCAGCGCGCGGTTTTGGTGGCCGAGGTGCGGCGTTAATGGCGGTGCGGTTGGCAGGTTTGGTGCTGCTGTTATGCGTGCCTGTTCTGGTCTGGTCAGATGATGCGCTGGATTGGCTGAATCGCGCCTCCAAGGCAGCCCACACGCTAAATTATACGGGGCTATACCTTTATCAGCATGGCGACCATGTTGAGATGCTCAAGGTCATGCAGCGGGTTGATGATTCCGGAGAGAAAAACAAGATTGAAGTCGTGGATGGACCGCATCGAATTTTTCTCAGGCTCAACGACGTGCTGTATTGCCATTCCGCGGACGGCCAGACCGTGCGGCTCGAAAAGAGCGCGATACGTCGTCTTTTCCCTGCAGTGTTGCCACTGTCGCCTGCGAGTTTGTTGAATTATTATTCAGCAAAGATGGCTGGGGTTGACCGTGCCGCGGAGCGCGATTGCCAGGTGGTGCTATTGGAGCCCAAGGACAGTTATCGGTTCACGCATGCGCTATGCTTGGATACATTGACGGGCTTGCCACTCAAGGCACGCACAATCAATGATATGGGTTCATTGGTTTCCAGTTCGACATTTACCCAAGTCGATTTTGGCAAAGCGCCGGACCCGCGCGTGTTTATACAGAATTTGGCCGGCAAGCGCCTGGAGATACCTGACCCTGAAATGGTCGGTCCCGGGTGGCAGGTCTCGCCGCCGCCGGGATATGTGCGGGTGATGCAAAGCCATCGACCGCTGATGGGCCGATCCCAGCCGGTCACGCACTTGGTCTATTCCGATGGCATGGGCGCGATTTCCCTGTTCATTGAACCCGTGCCCGAAGGCAGGAGCATGGACGGATTGTCAACCGAGGGGTCGATCGGAATCTATGCCCACCATCTGGGCAACGTCAAAGTTACCACGGTGGGTGAAGCTCCCGCGGATGCATTAATCGAAACCGGAGATTCAGTACGACCCAAATGAATTTGCTCGAACAGCATGCCGTCGTGACGCAGGTGGAGGCTGGGATCGCCTGGGTTGAGGCCCGGGAGCCTTCCGGCTGCGGGACTTGCGGCGGCGAGGGCTGCTCCACCCGCCAGCTCGCCGAGCTATTTCGTTCCACCAAGTCCAGGGGATTTCAGGTGCGTGATCCGGTGGGGGTAAAGGCCGGCGACGGGGTTTGGGTCGGGCATCCGGCTGGCTCGATCTGGCACGGAGCGCTGGGCGCATACGGATTGCCACTCGTGCTGGTGCTTCTGGGTGCAGTCCTGGGGCAGCTGGGATTTTCTGACGATGCAGGCGCCGTACTGGGTGCGGGGGTGGGCCTGCTGGCAGGGCTGGCGATCCTTGCTGTTTTCGGCAGAAGGACGATTGCGCTTCCGGTTATCGTGCGCAAGGATGGTGAACATCCGGTCGAATTTGTTTCTCCGTTTGTCATTGAATGAGGTGAAAATGCTTAGAACAACCGTTACATGTTTTGCGATCCTGTTTGCCGGCTGGGTGCATGCTGCGCCCACCCAAACCCTCGACGTCGCCGATCTGGTGGAAAAGGAGGGGCCGGCGGTGGTGAACATTTCAACCACCACGCTGGTCGAGCATGGAATCAATGGCATGCCATTCCAGATGCCGCAGGATCAGGACATGTTCGATTTCTTCCACAAGTTCTTCCCGCAGGGGGGCGACAATCCCCACCAGGCGGTTCCTAGGGAAATTCCCCAGCATGGTGCCGGTTCCGGATTCATCGTGAGCAACGATGGGTACATTCTGACCAATGCGCATGTGGTGAACGGTGCCGATGAGGTCGAGGTGAAGTTGATTGACAAACGCAAGTTCACCGCCAAAGTTGTGGGCACGGATGCGCGCACCGACGTGGCACTGATCAAGATCAATGCACGGCACCTTCCGGTAGTGACGATGGGCGACCCCAACAAGCTCCGGGTGGGCGAAGCCGTGGTTGCGATTGGTTCGCCGTTTGGGTTTGAGAATAGCGTGACATCCGGGATTGTGTCCGCCAAGGGCCGCTCGCTGCCGGACGAGAATTATGTGCCGTTCATTCAAACCGATGCAGCGATCAATCCAGGGAATTCCGGTGGGCCGCTGTTTAATTTGAAGGGCGAAGTCGTGGGTATCAATTCCCAGATATATAGCCGCAGCGGCGGCTATCAGGGTGTGTCTTTCGCGATTCCCATCGATGTGGCGATGGATGTGGCCGACCAAATCAAAGCGGGTGGCAAGGTGTCGCGCGGCTGGCTCGGTGTTGCGATCCAGGAGGTGACGGCTGATCTGGCGGATTCCTTTGGCCTTTCCCGCCCTGCTGGCGCGTTGGTTGCGGACGTGCAGGACGATAGTCCCGCGCAGAAGGCCGGCCTACAGGTGTCGGATGTGATTCTTAGTTTTGACGGCAAGCCGGTGGAAAACGCGGGTGACCTGCCCCGCCTGGTGGGCGGGATCAAACCCGGCTCCTCGGTGCCAATTCAGGTTTGGCGCAACGGCGCGGCCGTGGAACTGACGGTGGCAGTGGGGGCGATCCCCGATGACGATCACGGCAAACCAGGCTTGGCCAAAGCCGACTTCGCATCGCGGGGTGGCTTGACCCTTTCGGAATTGTCATCCGACCAGCGGCAAGCCTTGAAGATCGACCATGGCCTCATGGTCGAAGCTGCAACAGGCGACGCGTTGCGCGCCGGTATTCGCGAAGGGGACGTGATCCTGGCAGTTAACAACACCCCGGTCAAAACCGTGAAGGAGTTTCACGCGCTGATCAAGGAGGTGGCCAAGGGTAAAAGCGCAGCCATTCTGGTGCGCCGAAATGACGGTGCCCTCTATATTCCGCTGAAGATCTCATCCGACGAATGATTCCGGCCCCGCTCCAGCTGGTGTTATACGGGCGGGCAGGATGTCATCTGTGCGAAGCGATGGAAGCGGAACTGTCACCCCATCTGGAGCGCAATGGGCTGGGGCTTGTGCGGATCGACATTTCCGGCCAGTCGGGGCTTGAAGCGCGTTTTGGGACCGCTATTCCAGTATTGACCTGCGGCGACGAGGAAATCTGCCGGCATTTTTTTGATTTGGAGCGTTTCCAGATTCAGCTTTCTGACTTGGGCCTGATCCGTTAAACTTCGCCTAGTTAAAATTGCTACCTGGGGCACGGCAACGTGCCCTTTTTGCTGTCTGTGAAGAATATTCGTAATTTTTCCATCATCGCGCACATTGACCACGGCAAATCCACGCTGGCGGATCGCATCATCCAATGGTGCGGGGGGCTGTCTGACCGTGAGATGGAAGCGCAGGTGCTCGACTCGATGGATCTGGAGAAAGAGCGCGGTATCACCATCAAGGCGCAGACGGCGGCGCTCGATTACACGGCGCGCGACGGGCAGCTCTACAAGCTCAATCTGATCGATACGCCGGGACATGTGGATTTTTCCTATGAAGTGAGCCGCAGCCTGTCCGCATGCGAAGGGGCGTTACTGGTCGTCGATGCCTCGCAAGGCGTCGAGGCACAAACGGTCGCCAACTGTTACACGGCGATCGACCTCGGTGTGGAAGTGGTGCCGGTGCTAAACAAGATCGATCTGCCGGCAGCGGACCCCGAACGCGTGATCCAGGAAATCGAGGACATCATCGGGATCGATGCCATCGACGCAGTGCGGGTTTCAGCCAAGACCGGGCTGGGTGTACAGGATGTCATCGAGACGGTTGTGGCGAAGATCCCGGCCCCACGCGGTGACCGTGACGCGCCCCTCAAGGCGCTGATCATCGATTCCTGGTTCGACAACTATGTGGGTGTGGTGATGCTGACACGGGTGGTGGATGGCATGCTCAAACCGAAGGACAAGATTCGGCTGATGGCAACGGGCGCCACGTATCTGTGCGAGCAGGTTGGGGTGTTTTCACCCAAGTCCCGGCAGTTGCCCCAGCTTGCGGCGGGCGACGTGGGTTTCATCATTGCCGGGATCAAAGAGCTCAAAGCGGCGCAGGTTGGCGACACGGTCACACTGGATAGCCGGCCTGCGAACAAGGCGTTGCCGGGATTCAAGAAAGTGAAACCACAGGTGTTCGCAGGCCTGTATCCGATAGAGTCCCACGATTACGAAGGCCTGCGCGATGCGCTGACCAAATTGCAATTGAATGATTCCGCCCTGCAGTTCGAACCGGAAGTTTCGCAGGCCTTGGGATTCGGTTTCCGCTGCGGGTTTCTGGGCCTACTGCACATGGAAATCGTGCAGGAACGGCTGGAACGCGAATTTGACCAGAATCTGATTACGACTGCACCGACCGTGGTCTATCAGGTGTTGATGCAGGATGGCACGCTGCTGGAAGTGGAGAATCCTTCCAAGCTACCTGATCTTTCCAGAATCGAGGAAATCCGCGAACCGGTCATCACCGCGCACATGCTCATGCCTCAAGAATACGTGGGGTCGGTGATTCCTTTGTGTGAACAAAAGCGCGGGACTCAAGTCGACATGAAATACATGGGGAGGCAGGTGATGCTGACTTATGAGATGCCGATGAATGAGGTGGTCATGGACTTCTTCGACCGCCTCAAGTCTGTATCCCGAGGTTACGCGTCACTGGACTACGAATTCAAGGAATTTCGAGCAGCGGATCTGGTCAAGCTGGATGTGCTGGTCAACGGAGATCGCGTTGATGCCCTGTCACTCATTGTGCATCGCGCCAATTCCCAATACCGGGGGCGCGAGTTGGTCAGCAAAATGCGTGAACTGATACCTCGGCAGATGTACGATGTCGCGGTGCAGGCGGCTATAGGCGCCCACATCATCGCGCGCGAGAACGTCAAAGCCTTGCGTAAGAACGTGCTTGCAAAGTGTTACGGGGGCGATATCACGCGGAAGAAGAAGCTATTGGAAAAGCAGAAGGCGGGGAAGAAGCGCATGAAGCAGGTTGGCAACGTGGAAATTCCGCAGGAGGCCTTCCTGGCCATCCTGCAGGTGGGAGATAAATAATGAACTTTGAACTCATCCTCTTCATCGCTCTGGTTGTGACCGGAGCAATCTGGCTAGGTGATCGCGTGCTGCTCGAGCGCGGACGCGGCAAAGCCGGGAAGGAGCCGGTACTGACCGAGTATGCGCGGGGTTTCTTCCCGGTAATTTTGGCAGTTTTCCTGCTGCGTTCATTTCTGTTTGAGCCATTTCGCATTCCGTCAGGGTCAATGATGCCCACCTTGCTGGTGGGCGACTTCATCTTGGTCAACAAGTACACGTATGGAATTCGCCTGCCGGTAATCCACAAGAAGATTTTTGCGCTCAACGACCCGCAACACGGTGACGTGATGGTGTTCCGATACCCACAGGATCCCTCGCTCGATTACATCAAGCGGGTGGTTGGCCTCCCGGGGGATTTGGTGGAATACCGGAACAAGAAGCTGACCATCAACGGCAAGCCGTTGGAGTATCAGCCAGAGGGGACCTACAGTTACGTTAAGGCCGGCCTGAATTACGTGACGACTGCGCTGTACCAGGAAAAGCTGGGCAATCGGGTGCATTTGGAGATGATTGAGCCAGATGCCCCTCCCGTACTGCAAGGCCAGATTATGCCTTTTGCGCACCAGGATAACTGCGCTTATGATGAGACCGGGTTTTCCTGCCGGGTGCCCGCCGGCGAATATTTCATGATGGGCGACAATCGGGACGGCAGCAACGACAGTCGCTATTGGGGTTTCGTGCCAGATGAGAACATTGTTGGCAAAGCCGTCTTCATCTGGCTTAATCTGGACGACCTGAAACGTATCGGGACCCGGATTCAATAAACTGAGGAGACTGGCACATGGAACGGAAGCAGCAACGGGGAATAACGCTCATCAGCATGCTGTTCTTTGGCATCATCGTCGTGTTCGTGGCCTTGATTGTGATGAAACTGGTGCCGGCCTATGTGGAATACTTCACCATCAAGCACGTGCTGACGGATATTGGAAATGATGCCGAAATCAAGTCAATGGATAACAGCGCCATCCGGCAAAAATTCCTCAAGCGCACCTTGATCGATGAGATCCACTCAATCAAGCCGGATGACCTGGAAATTACCCGAGAGCATGGGGCGACGGTCATCAGTGCGGACTACCAGTTCCAGACCAAGCTGGCCGGCAATGTCAGCTTGTTGGTGGATTTCCATGCCAGTTCCGATGGCGTGGGGAGCGACGCCGCGCAGCAAGGTGAGTAAGCAGGATTCCAGACTGCTTGCTGGGCTGAGTTACGCCTTCAAAAAACCAAGCCTCCTTCGACAGGCGCTCACGCACCGGAGCTATGGAACTCCGCATAACGAGCGCCTCGAGTTTCTCGGCGATTCGGTGCTCAACTGCACCATTGCCCATGCGCTTTTTGAACGATTTCCGGAACTGCCCGAGGGCACGCTATCCCGCTTGCGGGCCAATCTGGTCAAGCAGGATACGCTCGCTTCCATTGCCCAGGCGTTGACGCTTGGCGACCATTTGCTACTCGGGGAAGGCGAGCTCAAAAGTGGAGGATTTAGACGGCCCTCCATACTGGCTGACGGACTCGAATCAATCCTGGGCGCAGTGTTTCTGGATGGGGGTTTCGACGCCGCGCGTAGCGTCGTGTTGCACCTGTTCCAAGCCAAATTAGCGGATATTGATCCGGCCGCCTCCGGCAAAGACCCGAAAACCAAGCTACAGGAATGGCTGCAAGCCCACCGCCATTCGCTGCCGGAGTATCAGCTCGCCGGAACGCTGGGCGAAGCGCATGACCAGGAATTCGTCGTCCGCTGCGTAATTGCGGCCCTCGAGGTTTCCACCGAGGGTCGCGGCAGAAGCCGCCGTGCAGCGGAGCAGGAAGCCGCGCTTCGGGCACTGTCTGTGGTCGAACCGGAATGACCGAGGTATTTCGCGCCGGGTATGTCGCCATCGTCGGCCGGCCCAATGTGGGCAAGTCCACGTTGCTCAATCGCATCATCGGCCAGAAAATCAGCATTACCTCGCGCAAGCCGCAAACGACCCGGCATCGAGTATTGGGCGTGCGAACGGAGGCGACAGCACAGTTTATATTCGTTGATACGCCCGGGTTTCAGACCCGCCATGGCGGAGCCATGAACACCGCGCTAAACCGCACTGTCAAACAGGCCCTTTCCGATACCGATGCGGTGCTGATGGTCGTTGAAGCGGGACGAATCGGCGGAGACGACAAAGCGGTGTTGGAATTGCTTCCGAAGGATCGCGCCGTGCTGCTCGTTGCGAACAAGGCCGACCGGTTGAAGGACCGGGCGGCGATGCTGCGATTTCTCAAGTTAGCCAGTGAAGCCCATGCCTTCGCTGAAATCGTTCCGGTGTCGGCCAAGCAGGGGACAGGCATCGATGAACTGCTCAAGACGCTTGCCGCCTATCTGCCCGAAGGTCCGCCGGCATTTGGTGAGGACGATTACACCGACCAGACCGAACGAATGCTGGCCGCCGAATTGGTTCGTGAGAAATTGTTCCGTCTGTGTGGCGAGGAAATTCCCTACGCGACAGCGGTAATGATCGAGAAGTTTGAGGAAGAAGGACCGCTGCGGAGGATCTTCGCGACGATCCTGGTTGACCGCCCCAACCAGAAAGCGATCGTGATTGGAAAGGGGGGAGAAAAACTCAAGCAGATTTCCACCCAGGCGCGACAGGACATGGAAAAGCTCTTTGACGCGAAGGTCTATCTCGAAGTCTGGGTCAAGGTTAGGGGCGGCTGGAGCGATGATGTTCGGCTGCTCAAATCACTGGGCATCGATCTTTAGAAGCGCCATTGACCACACGCATTTCGGCCGTCGAAAGCGAGATGGGCTTGGTCAATCACATCGTTGCGGCGGCCTCACTCAGGTCACCGGACCCCGCCACGCTGCGATTGATGCAATGCACAAGCCCCCCCACCCGGAAGCCTCGATGTGAGGCCGGACTGACATTGCAACGCGGTGTGGACCGGCTTTGGCGAGCGTTTGGTGTCTCGGTCGCGACGCGCGGACGTGTTCGGACACAGAAACACACTGAAGACGTGCTTGCACCGGCATGGCAACCCGTGCGCGTGACCGACGCGCTAAAATGCAAGCGGATCGATCGTGCATGAAGCGTCGTCCGCCGAGGAGCCAGAATATGGGTATGTTCGATAATATGCGCTGCTACGTTCCGCTGCCTGTAGCCGGCGCGAACGCCGTTGAGTACCAGACCAAGGATACGGACGCGCAGGAACTCGACAACTATGAGATTCGCGAGGATGGGACGCTTTGGCATCAGGACTACGACCTGGAACAGCGCATTGCGCCCAACGCCAGCGGACCGCTTGGGCAGCTGTGGGGATCCATCGCCCGCGTTCACCAGCGGTGGGAGCCCGTGCCACTGACGGGCTCGCTCCGCTTTTATGGAAACGACGATGCCGGGCATAGGCTCGAGTTTCTGGCGACGTTCGAGGGCGGTAAGCTTAAGGAACTGAAAACGATACGCGCGCCGAACGCTTGAGCACCGCTCGCGGTCCGTCAGGGCCCCGGCTCGCGCGCCTCCCTTTGATGCGCCGGGCCCCGTCCCACGGGTGCCGTTTTCAGACTTCGCTGCCATTGGAACAGGCTCCGCCTTGCCCCCCACGCGAAAACCCGTATACTGCATCCCGCCATACTGCAGTTTCAACGTTTCATGACTGGCCGTCGCGTCAATAACGATCCCGGTTTCATCCTCCATACCTGGCCGTTCAAGGAAACGAGCCTCGTGGCCGAGGCTTTCACTTTACACCATGGGCGGATTGCCCTGATTGCACGCGGTGCCCGGCGGCCTCGCTCCGCCAGTCGCGGACTGATTCAGCCGTTTATTCCGTTAACCTTGTCCTGGTTTGGCAAGCACGAACTACGCACCCTGCATGATCTGGAATGGCAGGGCGGCGTCGCGCCACCGCAAGGCAATGCCCTGATGTGCGGCTTCTATCTCAACGAGCTGCTGATGAAGCTGCTGCCGCGGGATGATCCACACGAACACCTGTTCGGACAATACCAGGAGGCGCTGTGCCAGCTCGGTGAGGAAAGCGTTGCGCTCGAGATAGTCCTGCGTCGGTTCGAATCCCGGCTGCTCGCGGAAATCGGGTATGCAGCCACGTTCAGTCACCAGGCGGAAACCGACCGGCTCGTCGACGCCGCGGCATCGTATGTCTTCCAGGCGGAACGCGGACCCTATCCGTACAGCGCGGATCGTGCCGGCGTTCCGGTCTCGGGCCAGACCTTGCTCGATCTCGCGGGAGACTGCTTTGATTCGGCCCAGACCTTGCAGGAGGCGAAGCGGCTGATGCGCTACCTCATCGCTCACCACCTCGGGGGCAAGGCACTTTATACTCGCCAGCTGTTAGTCGAACTCAATCAGAGTGGCACATCATGAGCATCTATCTGGGCGTCAACATCGACCACATCGCAACCCTGCGTCAGGCGCGAAAGACCCGATATCCGAGTGTGGTGGAAGCTGCGCTGTCGGCGGAAACGGCGGGCGCCGATTCCATCACCTTGCATCTACGCGAAGATCGTCGCCATATTCAGGATGCAGATGTGCACATCCTGCACCAGGTGCTGAAAACCAAGATGAATCTGGAGATGGCCGCCACTGAGGAAATGCTCGGCATCGCCGAAGCGGTCGGTCCACAGGATGTGTGCCTGGTGCCGGAAAAGCGTGAGGAACTGACGACCGAAGGTGGCCTCGATGTGGCCGGCCACTTGGCCAAGACGCGGGACGCCTGTGGCCGGCTCGCCAAGAAGGGTGTTCGCGTATCGCTCTTCATCGACGCCGACTTCGCGCAGCTTGACGCCGCACTGCAGGCGGGGGCACCCGTCGTTGAAATCCATACCGGCCATTTTGCGGATGCAACGGGGGAGGCGTTCGTGCGGGAACTGGAGCGGATTCGCAAAGCCGTCGCGTACGGGCGAAGCTTGGGACTCACGGTCAATGCCGGTCACGGATTAACCTATCATAACGTTCATCACATTGCCTCGATATCCGGGATCCATGAACTCAACATTGGTCATGCGATTGTGGCGCACGCAGTCTTTGTGGGCTGGGGTGAGGCCGTGAGGGCGATGAAACGGCTAATGCTCGACGCGGCAGGTTAGCGTCATGAGGCGGGGCCGTCGCGCCAAGACGGCTCGCGCGCATGAACGGATACGGGACCCCGGCCGGCATGCGGGATATTGACGAATCGAAGAACGGTTGGCGCAGCTGATACGATCTCACTGGCCTTGGAGCGACCGGAGTCGATTGGCCCCCGAGCCGTGATCTTCGAGAAGCATGAATGGATTCCTCCGGCGTCGCGCCATTGATCCCGGCGGGGCGCGTGGTCTGGCCAGGCCCTAATGACGCGCGTCTCCGATATAGAACCAGCGTCCGGCTTGCCGTACAAACTGACTGGCTTCCTGGATCCGAGAGGCCCGCCCATTGATCTTGTAACGCGCAACGAATTCGACGGTGGCATGGTCCGCGTCGAGCTGTCGATGTGAGGTCACGTTTAGTCCGATCCACTGCGGCTGAGGCGTTCGCACCAGGTCAAGGCTCGCTGGGCGGGTAGTGGGATGCCAAGTCTCGAGCAGGTAGCTTTCCAGGCACATCGCATAGGCCGTATAGCGTGAGCGCATGAGGGACTCGGCATCGCAGACGGGTTCGCCATGGTGATAGCGGCCGCAGCAGCTCTGATAGCTTAAGCCACTGCCACACGCGCATATCAGCGTGAGCTTTTCTTTTGCCACCACCAGTAACTAGCGATGACCAGGGTCACGAATGTCAGGACGCCGGCCGTAATGTGGAACTGATACCGCCTGATAAGCGCCTCATTGCCACCGATGAAATACCCGAGGGTCGTCAATATCGTTGACCATAGGCCGGTACCCAGGCAGGAATAGAAGGCAAACTTTATCCAGGGCATGCGGGTCAGGCCGGCTGGCAGGGAGATCAAGTGGCGGATGCCTAGAATGAGCCGGCCACTGAACGTCGAAATCGCGCCGTGTTTGAGGAAGAATGCATCGGTCTTGTGCAGGAGCGCAGGGCGCACAAAAAAATATTTTCCCCAGCGCTCCAAAAATGGTCGACCCACCCACAAGGCGAAGGAGTAATTAATGGATGCCCCGACAAGGCCGCCCAGGGTTGATGCGAAGATGATACCGAGGAAATTCATCTTGCCTTCGTAAGCAAGATAGCCGGCCGGAATCAGCACCAGTTCGGATGGAATGGGAAACACGGTCGATTCCAGCGCCATGAGAATGAAGATGCCGGTATATCCCCATCCATGAACCGTATGAAGCACCCAATCGACAAAATGGCGAAGCATGATCACCCCCCCTCGTTGGCGTGAGGTGGTCGGCGCAGCGGGCTTTCGATTGCTCTTGGTTCACGCGCCGACCCTGCCGGGCGGGTGCCAGTGCATCGCGTTCGGCCCTGGGGGGGATTGCCGGGCGCCTGGGCGGGCGGCCAACCCGCACTTCGATTTTTCATGCGGCGAAAAGTTACCACCCGGTGGCGCACCCGATGCGCGTCGCAGTATTCAGGGGCGCGCCACATGCCCCGTCAGACTTGTGCACCGTCGGCGCTCACGCCTTCCCGGCGCTTCTCCGGTTTGATGAAGTGCTCGCGCTTCACGCCCAACATTAGCAACAGGGGAGAGGCGACCAGTACCGAAGAATAGATGCCGAACAGAATCCCGATTGTGAGCGCCAGAGCAAAGTTGTGCAGGGCCTCTCCGCCGAAAAACAGCATCGATAGCACCATCATCTGGGTCATGGCATGGGTAATAAGGGTACGGCTCATCGTGGTGGTGATGGCGTGGTCGATGATTTCCGGAATCGTGGTCTGGCGCATCTTGCGGATATTTTCACGAATCCGGTCGAACACGACTACCGACTCGTTGACGGAGTAACCAAGAATTGCCAGCACGCCAGCGAGTACGGTAAGGGTGAACTCCCACTGAAAGAAGGCGAACATGCCAAGGATGATGACCACGTCGTGGATATTGGCGAGGATCGCAGCCAAGGCGAATCGCCACTCAAAGCGCAGTGCCAGATAGCCCATGATGCCCATCGCGACGACCATCAAGGCCAGGGCGCCGTTATCGTAGAGTTCCCTGCCTACCTGTGGGCCAACAAAGTCGACGCGTTTTAGCACAACGCCCGAACTCGCCGCCGCAAGTGCTGCCATGACCTGGTTGCTGGTCTGTGACGCGCTCACGCTTTTGCTCACTGGCAGGCGGATCAGCACATCGCGCGAGGTGCCAAAGTTTTGTACGGCAACTTCCTTAAAGCCACTTGCCTCGAGCGTGGTCCGTACCTTGTCCAGTTGCGCCGGTTGCGGGTAGCTGATTTCCATCACCGTCCCGCCGGTGAAGTCGACCCCGAAGTTCAGTCCCTTGTAGGCTAATGCCCAGACAGCAAAGAAGAAGGTGGCCAGGGAAATGGCCGTGGTGATCTTCCCGTATCGCATGAACGGGATAACGCGGTCCACATCAAAAAGACGAAGCATGGCAGTTGTCCTTAAATCGAGAGATTGGCAAGGCGAGCCTTGCGCCCGTAGGTCAAATTAACCATGGCGCGGGAGACCATCACCGCGCTAAACATCGAAGTGAGAATGCCTAGACACAGCACCACCGCAAAGCCGCGTATGGGTCCGGAACCCAGCCAGAACAATGCTATACCGGCAATCAGGGTGCTGAGGTTGGAGTCCAGAATCGTGCCCCAGGCGCGCTCATATCCTGCGCTGATCGCAGCCTGCGGCGTTGCCCCGTTGCGCAATTCCTCTCGGATCCGCTCGTTGATCAGCACGTTGGCGTCAATGGCCATGCCCAGGGTCAGCGCAATACCGGCCAGACCTGGCAGGGTGAGGGTCGCCTGAAGCATCGAAAGCAGGGCCACCAGGAGGAAGCCATTGGTGGCCAAGGCCACGGTTGAGAATAAGCCAAAGATGCGATAGTAGAACAGCATGAACGCTGCCACCATGGCGAAGCCCCAAAGGTTGGAGTGGAAGCCCTTGCGGATGTTGTCCGCACCCATGCTCGGGCCAACGGTACGTTCTTCAACAATCTGCATTGGGGCGGCCAAGGCGCCGGCGCGCAGGAGCAGCGCGACATCCGAGGCCTCCTGCGGCGACTCCATGCCAGTGATCTGCACGCGGCCGCCGCCGATCTCTTCGCGAATCACCGGTGCGGTAACGACCTCGCCCACGCCTTTCTCAAACAGCAGGATCGCCATGCGTTTTCCCACGTTTGCGCGAGTCACATCCTTGAAGATGCGCGCGCCGGCGCTATCCAGATTGACATGCACCGCTGCCTGGCCGCTTTGGTTGTCGAAGCCCGGGGACGCATCTGTGATGGAATCGCCGGTTAGCACCACGTCCTTCTTCACCAGAATGGGTATGCCGGTGCGGGTTTTGTACAGATCGTCGTCGAACGGCACCTGGCCGCTTAATGCGGCCTTGATGTCCGCTTCTTCATCGACCATGCGGATTTCGAGCGTCGCCGTGCGGCCCAATATTTCTTTGGCCTTGGCCGTGTCCTGTACCCCAGGCAATTGCACGACCACGCGATTGGCCCCCTGCTGCTGGATGACCGGTTCGGCAACACCCAGCTCATTTACGCGGTTGCGCAGAGTCTGGATATTCTGCTGTACGGCGAAATCCTGAATGCGCTTTTGCGCCTCTGGCTTGAGGGTTGCATCCAGACCGAATTGGTCGGGGGCATCCCAAGGCGTAAGCACGAGGTCGGGAAATGTACTTGCCAGTTTGTCGCGGGCGTCGTCGCGCACATCGCGGGTGCTGAAACTCACCCGGACGGCCAGACCTTCCTTGCTTACCCGTACATAGCGGATCTTCTCGCCGCGCAGGGTCGAGCGAATGTCGTTTTCGGTACGGATCGCTCCCTTGTCCAGCGCCCCCTGCATGTCGACTTCCAGCATGAAGTACACGCCGCCGCGCAAATCGAGGCCGAGGTACATCGGCAGCGCATGCAGCCAGGTGAGCCACTGTGGCGAAGCGGACAAGAGATTGAGTGCGACCGTATACGGATCACCTAACGCGGACTGAATGGCATCGCGGGCCTTGAGCTGGTCATCGGGACTCGCAAACTTCACCTTGATGCTGTTGTCCTCGATGAATGCACCGTCATAGTGAATTCCGGCGGTCTTCAGAGCGGTTTCCGCACTATCCAATAGCGCTTCGTTAACCTTCTCTGTCGTCTTGACGGGAGAAATCTGAACGGCCGGCACTTCTCCGAAAAAGTTTGGCAGCGTGTAAATCAGCGCAATCAGCAGGATTAGGCCAATCATCACGTACTTCCACTGAGGATATCGGTTCATGTTTTAATAGTTGCGAGTCAGGTGTCAGGAATAGGGAGCGGGAATGGCCCGTGAGGCACGGCTTGCTTTCGCCTCACGCGCGCCGCCTCACAGGTTCTTAATGGTTCCTTTGGGGAGCAGTGTGGCCACTGCGGACTTCTGGACGTTTGTCACGACACCCGTGGCGATTTCCAAGCCAACATATTGTTCGCCGACCTTGGTCACCTTGCCAACCAGCCCGCTGGCGGTAATGACTTCATCGCCTTTCTGGATGGCTTCCAGCATCTTCTTTTGCTCCTTGGATCGCTTCATCTGTGGGCGAATGAGCATGAAGTAGAACAGAATGAATATAACGATGAGCGGCAGCATGCTCATCAACGGATCGGTTGGGGACGGAGCGCCGGCCGCGAATGCCTCAGAAATCATGATGTTCTCCAAATGAACTTACGCGATTTTAACATCCACTGGCACGGGCTTCATGAAAGGCAGACTTCCAGGCCAAAAAACGGCCACCTTCGATCGCTTGACGCATTTCTGCCATCAGTATCTGGTAGTAATGCAAATTGTGCAGCGTCGCGAGGCGCGCGCCGAGAATTTCGCCGCAGCGAATGAGGTGGTGCACATAGGCCCGCGAGAATCCTTGGCAGGTATCGCAATGGCAACCTTCCTCCAGCGGGCGGGTGTCGCTGCGAAACGGCGCGTTCTTGATCCTGAGGTCACCGAACCGGGTGAACACGATGCCGTGACGCGCGTTGCGGGTGGGCAGGACGCAATCGAACTGGTCGATGCCCGTGGCCACTGCGTCAACCAGATCCTCGGGTGTGCCCACGCCCATCAGATAACGGGGCTTGTCCGCAGGCAGCTGCGGCGCCGTGTGTAGCAGGATGCGGCGCATATCGTCTTTCGGTTCGCCCACCGACAATCCCCCGATGGCAAAGCCGTCGAATCCAATTTTGTTAAGCGCCGCCAGCGACTGGTCGCGCAGGTCTTCGTACATGCCGCCTTGCACAATGCCATACAGTGCATTGCTATTGCCCTCGTGGGCACGCTTTGACCGCTCCGCCCAGCGTAGGGACAGCTGCATGGAATCTGCGGCCTGCAGGTGCTCGGCCGGGTACGGTGTACATTCGTCGAAAATCATTGCGATATCGCTGTTGATGACTCGTTGAATCCGCATCGACTCCTCGGGGGTGAGAAATAATCGATCACCGTTGATGGGCGACGCGAAGCGTACGCCTTCTTCCGTTATCTTGCGCAGCGCACCCAGGCTGAATACCTGAAACCCCCCGGAGTCAGTGAGGATGGGGCCATCCCAGCCCATAAATTGATGCAGCCCACCGAAGCGTTCGATCACCTCCAGCCCCGGGCGTAGCCACAGGTGAAAGGTGTTGCCGAGGACGATTTGGGTGCCCAGTTTTCTCAGTTCAATGGGTGACATGGCCTTGACGGTGCCGTAGGTTCCGACCGGCATGAATGCCGGCGTGTCCACGGCTCCATGCACCAGATGCAGCCGGGCCCGGCGGGCGGCGCCGTCCGTTGCAATAAGTTCAAATCGCATGGGTGTTGTGGGCGGGCGAACGTTCGAGCAGCATGGCATCGCCATAACTGAAAAAACGATAGCGTTGGGAAATCGCATGCTGATACGCACGTCGAATCGTATCCGGGCCAACGAAGGCTGACACCAGCATCAGCAAGGTCGATTTGGGAAGATGAAAATTCGTCAGCAGTCGGTCCACGATATGGAAGCGATAGCCGGGGGTAATGAACAAATCGGTTTCGCCTTTGCCTGCGGCGAGCTGGCCCGAGGCGGCTGCAGCCTCCAGCGCACGTAATGAGGTGGTGCCGATCGCGATAACCCGTTTCCCACTTTGGCGTGCCCGGGCGATCATTTGCACCGTCGTGTCGGGAATTGAGTAGCGTTCGCTGTGCATGCGATGCTCCGCAAGGTTCTCCAGGCGAACCGGTTGAAATGTTCCCGCCCCGACGTGCAGGGTGACGGTTGCGCGGTTTACGCCGCGTGCATCCAGGCGGTCCAGCATGGCGCGATCGAAGTGCAGCCCTGCGGTGGGTGCAGCGACCGCGCCGGGCTGCGCGGCATAAACAGTCTGGTAGCGAGATTCATCCGCCGCATCGGGGGCATGGGTGATGTAGGGTGGCAGCGGCAATTGGCCATGCGCATCCAGCACGTCCGTCAAGCTGGCGCCGGCGTGGCAGCGCAGATGAAACAAATCATCGCTGCGGCCAAGAACCTCAAAGTCGATATCGGGCGCGATGCGGATCCGGCTCCCTGTTTTCGTTGCTTTGCTGGCGCGCAGAAACGCCACCGCCTCATTATCTGGCAGCAGTCTTTCCACCAGAATCTCCACCTGCCCGCCGGATGCCTTGTGGCCGAAAAGCCGGGCCTTGATCACTCGTGTGTCGTTGAACACCAGCACATCGCCAGGTACCACCAGACTGGGCAGTTCGGCAAACATCCGATCTGACAGCGCGATGCCATCAACGTGAAGCAGGCGGCTGTCGGTGCGCTCCGCCGTCGGCGATTGAGCAACCAGCTCGCCGGGAAGAAAATAATCGAAATCGGAAAGCCGCATGCCTCGAGGTGCTAACATGACCAAAAGCCAGCATTATATGTGCCCCACGCCTTGCCCGGCCGCCCACCTTGCGCGATAATCCGCGCCTCCTGCTCCTTTAGCCGGGATG
Source organism: Thiobacillaceae bacterium (assembly GCA_052145875.1). Lineage (GTDB taxonomy): Bacteria > Pseudomonadota > Gammaproteobacteria > Burkholderiales > Thiobacillaceae > DASQBT01. The sequence continues at coordinate 8,129 of JBKQNQ010000146.1, read as the reverse complement.
GCGGAATCGGTAGACGCAGCGGACTCAAAATCCGCCGGTGGTAACACTGTGGGGGTTCGAGTCCCCCTCCCGGCACCAACAAACGTAAGCACTTTGGTAATGGGCGGCTGCTCGTTTCCACCCAAGCAGACGATCGGGACAAAGACTGCGTGCCCGATCGAGTCGCTGATCGAAGTATGCTTGCGCATGAATCGTGTGGCTTGCCCCACCCAGAAATCCGATGTCCAAGCCACAGAAATGGGGGCGCAGGGGTACTTCCGTGCCGCCCAGGCGGGTTGTGGGTCGCTTGCATCCATATGTCGCGCCGCGGTGTGATCGACGGCTGCGATAGGGTGGGCCGATCCGGGAACCGTTCCATTCGCTTCCTTGCCAGATCACGCAACATCCTCGGTGGCCACATTCGCCGTGCCAGCAAATTAGCACGTAACGCGCAGTGGCTGCGTCACGCCTGTACCCTGGCCCTTCGTGCAGCTGCGTACCCGTAGTGTTGCCAGACGGGGCTGGAAACCCGCCTCGTTAAGACGACCCTGGGTGTTGAGGCTCCCGCCCATGGCGTCGCGCGGGCTCCGTTGACACGAAGCGTGCTCGCGGGCGCCGGCAGAAGACTTGTTGGGATTCTTTACACAGTGAGCTGCGCTCCCCGGGGCCCCACTTCCCACTCCTGGGTGCGCGAACCGAAGGGTCGCAAGCCGATTCGCCCCGCGTTAGGACGCGCCCGGTGGAGTGAGCACCAAGTGGCCATTCTTGACCGGGATGGTTGGTCCGGGCGCGTAACTCATGCGCACCACGCCTTGCGTGTCACCGAGCCGGTAGGTGACGTCATATCCCAAGTGCTTGGGCTCGGTGTCATAAACGGTTTTGCAGCGTGTTTTCCGCAGGGTTTGCCGATCAGACGCCTGAAGATGGGCTTCAATGCGGTTGCCCGCATACCCGCCCGCCGCCGCACCCCCCACGGTCGCAAGGGCATTGCCGGTGCCCCCGCCAATTTGGTGGCCAAGCACCCCGCCCAGCACCGCGCCGATGGCCGTCCCCGCGATCCGACTTACGTCCCGAACGGGTGCGCGTCTCCTCACCAGCACGTTCCGGCAGACTTCACGCGGCGTGCGGACTGTTGTCGTGGCTTCTTGGATCTTGAGAACTTCGGCATACGATGGCCGCTCCCACCTCGTGTAACCGGCGATGCCACCCACGGCGGTCACGGCCGACGCAGCGATCACCATCCCTTTCAACATCGATTTGTCCATAGCATTTCCTCCGATGTCAGCCAACGGCTCGGGCCCCCAGTCGGCCCGAGCCCTTTAAAAGATTGACCTGAAATCGCCGGCAAAGTGCCATCCGGGCCCAAGGTGCCCAGTTGGGGCGCACGGGGAACTGAGATGACGCGCGCCTACATGGTAACCAATTGATTAAATTAGTGTTGTGCGTCTGCCCGGGCGAATGCGAGGCGCCTCTTGGCTGCGTTTCTGGCGATGGTCGGGAAGGCGTCCGACGCGAAGTATGTTGTAACCATGCAACGCTGTCACGTCGCCTGACTCGAGGGCTGTGGCTTCGCGGCCACTGGCCAGGATCAGTGGCTCGTATTGGCTCTCGATGGGGCCCTGCGCGGTAACGTTACCGGGGATCGGTTTGATGGCGCGATGCAATGCCGGCTTTCGTGACCCGATTGAATTGACTGGACGGACATGAACGTGTCTTCAATTAGCGACACATCGCTTGAATCAACATCCCCCGGTCCGGAGCAGCGAGACAATATTAAGAATAATTAGAATATAATAATGTTCAGTTTCCCCAACTTTTTCCCTTCCTTGCTCGACGCGGGGGAGTATCGGCAATCAATTTATTTTCAAGTGGAGCCCACCATGCAAATCAAATATCTAAGCGTAGCAGTGGCGATGGCGCTGGCCTCAGCGACTTCGCTGGCCGACATCGACGACGCGAGCAAGACCAAGGCTGTTTCAGAGGCACCTGCCGAATCAGGAAATTATCCGGTCCAGGGCCCGAGCGTAAATGGCGAATATACCGCCAACATGGTTCAGTTGCCCAAGGGCCAGATTCCCCAAGGTCCGGACCAGTGGTTGGCGCGGATGACCGATTTCACCCAGAATGCGTCGGCGTTCAAGGATCCCAGGACGTTTGAAGCATGGATGAACGCGATGACCAATCCGTCGATGATGACCTCTGCAATGCCGATGATGATTGAGCCGGGTAACTGGCTGCACATGGCGGGCAGCGCCATGCAGCCGAGCGCGGTGAATAACTACATGGGATTTATGGATCCGTCGGTCTATATGCGCTGGACGGGTGCCATGATGGATCCGAATTTCTATACGCGGATGATGACGTCGTTCGCCGATCCCGGCAAGATGATGCAATGGGCGATGGTTCCCATGAACCCGAAGGTTTGGCAGACCGGCATGGCCATGATGAACCCCAACACGTATATGAAATGGGTCATGGCGCCCACCGATCCGCGCGGCATGAGCTTGATGTTCGCCCCGATGAATCCTCAATTGTATGGCAGCATGATGGGGGCGTTTATCAACCCCGCAATGTTTGGCAACAATTGGACGACCTTTATGAAGCCGGGTGTGGCGGTTGTGCCTCTTGGCCCGGCTGCGCCCGTGACCCTCCCGATCAATGTGATGGATCCGTCCACCTGGACCAATATGCTTAATATGTTTGGCGGTTTTGGCGGCGGCGGAATGATGCCGTTTAGCACCCAGGCGGGTGCGGCCGCGCCGGGTGCAGCCCCAGGCGGCTTTGCGTTTCCGGGTTTCGGTACCGCGGCAAACAACCCCTATCTCGCGGCGGCACAGCCCCAGGCAGCCCCGGAAGCTGTTCCAACGTTTCAGTCGGGCGTTCGTTCCAAGCTGGTTCTAGCAGGTGATGCCCTGTTTCGCTCCGGCAAAGCGTCGACCCGGGACCTGACCACAGCGGGCAGGAAGAGCTTGGATGAGTTGGCCGCCAAAATCAGGGCTGCGGGCAGCATTGATACGATCCGCGTGACCGGCCATGCCGACAAGACCGGCAAGGCAGCGTCCAACATGAGGCTCTCGCTGGCACGTGCACGCTCGGTGGCCGACTATCTCAAGTCAAGAGGCGTGAGGGCGGCCAAGTTTATTACCGCTGGCAAGGGAAGTACGCAACCTGTGAAGGACTGCGACATGAAGTTGCCCAAGGCCGAACTGGTCGCGTGCTTGCAGCCCAACCGTCGCGTCGAAATCGAAGTGACGCCGGCAAAGAAATAAATCCGCGCGACGTCCCATCCCAATCCGGCTAGCGCCGGGCTGGGGTGCGGTGAGCGTGGTCGTGTTGCGAAGCCCCGTCCTCCTTTGAGGTCGGGGCTTTTTTTCACAGAACTGATACTTCGAACGCTTGATCAAGGCCGCAGGCGATACGCGCCCACGGAGGCGGCTCAGCTTGTTTAGTGCATTGGCCCAGACGGCGGTTGCGCGCTGCAGGATACGCACCGGGATGTTGCCACCCGCGCGGGCGAACTGAATCAGGTCAATTGCGGTGCTTAGCTGCGGATCCGAGATTCACGCTGCCCTGAATCGGAATCGACTTGCGCTGGTCAACGATACGATTCTGTTCGTTCACGTACACCAAATTGGGTTCGTAGCGCAGCAGTTCCAGCTCGCTGTACGCGCCGTAGGTCGCGATGATGATGATATCGCCGGGATCGGCCTTGTGCGCGGCGGCACCATTTACTGAAATGATGCCGGAGTTGCGTTCCGCACCAATGGCGTAGGTGGTGAACCGTTCTCCGTTGGAGACGTTGTAGATCTGGATCTGTTCGTATTCGTGAATATCCGCCGCCTCGAGCAATCTTAGGTCAATCGCGCAGGAGCCTTCATAGTGAAGCTCCGAGTGCGTGACTCGGGCCCGGTGTAGCTTGGATTTGAGCATCGTTCGCTGCATGAGCGGTGCTCCTTTTTCATATATCAGAGAAGGCTTAAATTATAACCGAGGTAAACTCAAAGCCCAACGTCAAGGTTGTCGATCAGGCGGGTCGGACCCAGGTGCGCGGCGCCCAGGATGACAAATCGGGTGTCAGACACCTGCGGGGGTGACAGGTCCGGGCGACGGATCGCGACATAGTCCACGCCCCAGTTTAATGCGCTAAGTAGCCGACATCCCGCTGATTCGAGCGATGCAAAGTCACGGTTTCCCCGTTCCAGCTGCGCGCGAAGTTGAACCAGCGTTTGGAACAGCTGCGGCGCTTCCTGGCGTTCCTGCGCGCTGAGGTAGTCGTTGCGCGAGGACAGCGCCAGACCGTCTTCGGCGCGCACCGTTTCACCCCCGATGATTTCAATGCGCAAATTGAGCTGGCGGGTCATCTGCCGTATCACCGCCAGTTGCTGGTAATCCTTTCTTCCGAACACTGCCACGGCAGGCTGCACCAGGTTGAAGAGCTTAAGCACAACGGTCGCCACGCCCCGGAAGTGGCCCGGGCGAAACGCGCCGCACAGGTCGTTTGCCAATTCATCCGGTGGCACCACACAAAACTGTTGCGGTACCGGATAGATCTCTTGGGTTGAGGGTGCGAAGATCAGGTCGGCCTCGCCCTTGAGCAATGCCATGTCGGCATCCAGCGTGCGGGGGTAGCGATCAAAGTCTTCCCCGGCACCAAATTGCAGTGGATTGACAAAGATGCTGACGGCAACCGGCCGGCCGGTGCGCTTGGCTTGCTTGACCAGGGACAGATGGCCCGCGTGCAGGTTGCCCATGGTGGGCACAAGGGCAAAGGCGGGCTCGCTTGCCAGGCTCGCTCGAAGCTCTTCCACGGTTGATGCGAGGATCACAGCGCTACTGATAGCAGTGTTCCGGCCCCGGGAAAGAACCGGCTTTTACTGCATCCACATAGTCCTTCAGCGCGGTCTGGATCGAGGGGGCGCCGGCCATGAAATTCCGGGAGAATTTGGGCGCCCGAGGGTAGATACCCAGCACGTCATGTAACACGAGGACCTGACCGCTGCAATACGGCCCCGCACCGATGCCGATGGTCGGAAGGGATATTGTCTCCGTGACCTGCCTCCCTAAACTCGCGGGTATGGATTCCAACACCAGCAGGCCCGCGCCGACCTGCTCCATGGCACGGGCATCGGCGCGTAATCGCGCGGCGCCGGCTTCGTCGCGTCCTTGCACCCGGTAGCCGCCTAACTGATTGACCGATTGGGGCAGGAGGCCGAGGTGGGCACACACCGGTATGCCGCGCTGAACCAGAAACGCTACGGTGTCCACCATCACTGCCCCGCCTTCCAGCTTTACCATGTGCGCACCCGCCGTCATCAGCCGCGCCGCCGAGGCAAATGCCCGCTCGGGACTTTGCTGGTAACTGGCGAAGGGCAGATCGCTCACGATGAAGGCGCGCCGTACACCCTGCTTGACGCAGCGCGTGTGATAGCTCATCTCGGAAAGCTTTACTGGCAGCGTCGACCCGTGTCCCTGCACCACCATGCCAAGCGAGTCGCCAACCAGCACGACATCCACGCCCGCCTCATCGGCCAGTCGCGCAAATCCGGCATCATAGGCGGTGAGCACGGCAATCTTCTCGTCCTGTTCGCGCAGACGTTGCAGCGTCGACAGCGTCACGGGTTTAGTTAATTCAGCCATGTAATCTAGCCGGCAGCACGATTGAAGAACTCTCGTCGGCCACGCATTTTTGCCATGCGCTCCAGCAGAAGGTCAAAATCCCCTTGCTGCTTCACAAAATTCAAATTCTCACTATTGACCATCAGGACCGGGGCCGCGTTGTAGCGGTAAAAGAATTCGCTGTAGGACTCTGTCAGACGCTTCAGGTAATCTCCCTTCATGCCTTGCTCAAAGTCAATGCCACGGCGCTTGACTCGCTCTTGCAGGGAATCCACGGGTGCCTGCAAATAGATGACGAGATCCGGCTCAGGCGCCTGAAGTCGCAGATCGGCAAACACTTTCTCGTACAGCGCATACTCATCGTCGTCCAGATTCAGGCGCGCGAACAGCATGTCCTTGTCGAGCAGGAAATCCGAGACGATGATGCTGCGGAACAGATCGCCCTGTGCCAGTTCCTTGACCTGTCGGGCACGGTCGAACAGGAAATGCAACTGGGTGGGAAGCGCGTAGCGCTGGGGGTCATGATAGAAGCGGGGAAGGAACGGGTTGTCCGCGGCATTTTCCAGCAGCGCCTCTGCCCCGAGATGCTCGGCCAAGCGGCGCGCCAAACTGGACTTGCCGACGCCGATCGGACCTTCCACCACGATATAGTGATAGCGCGACAAACTCATTGGATTGCCCCTGCAATCCGGATCGGTGGCTCATAAAGTTGAACCGACTGGTCGAGGCACCGGGCAAGCAGCGCGTTAACCGGGCCATGGATCGGGATCGTCAGCGTGGAGGCGATCTCCAGCAGTGGAGCCAGCACAAAGGCGCGTTCATGCATACGCGGATGGGGCAGTTCCAGACCCGGTTCATGAAAGCATGCCGCGCCATAGAGAAGCAAGTCGAGATCAAGGGTGCGCGGGGCATTGCGGAACGTGCGTTCGCGGCCGTGGTGGTGCTCGATCTCGAGCAACGCCACGAGCAGGGCGCGCGGTGACAGTCCGGTCTCGAGCCTCGCCACGGCGTTGATAAAGTCGGGTTGCTCGTCAAAGCCGACAGGCGCAGACACATAGAGTGACGACTGGGCGATGAGGCTGGTGGCCGGCAAGCGGGCGAGCTCACCAAGCGCGTACCTGACTTGGGCGGCAGGATCGTCGAGATTTGCGCCCAGTCCGATGTAGGCGGCGACTCTCATGCGGTGTCGGTCTTGGCAGTGGGTGCGGCGTCAGCGCCTGGCTGGGCGGTGTTGGGCAACTGCCCTGCGGGCTTACGGCGCCGACGTTTGCGTGCCTTCGGGTAGGAGTCGGCAATGAGCATGGATTCGCGCTCGTTGGCATCGGCTTCCTGGAACCGAGTCCACCATTGTGCAAGTTCTTCGGCCACCTCGCCGGACTCCGCGCGGATCAACAGGAAATCGTAGCCGGCCCGAAACCGGGGATGCTCCATCAGTCTGAAGGGCCGCTGTCCGGCACGCTGCTCAAAGCGGGGTTGCAGGGCCCAGGTTTCCTTGATGAATCCGTCAAATCGGCGCGGAATCGCCAGCCGCTCACGTTGGGTATCCAGTACTTCATCCATGGCGATGAAGAGCGCCGGAATTGGCCTCTCGCCGGTGGTCTGAATCGCCTGCCAGCGACGCTGCACCTGCGGCCACAGTAACGATGCAAACAGAAAACCTGGCGAGGCTGGGCGATCATCGTGGATACGTTCATCGGTGCTGCGTAACGCGGCGCTGATGAAGCGCTCGCTCTGCGGGTCGTCCAAAATGGTGTCAAGGAGTGGCAACATGCCATGATGCAGGCCTTCCGCCCGCAATTGATGCACCGCCCTTAAGGCATGACCGGAGAGCAGCAGCTTAAGCGCCTCGTCAAACAGGCGGGCGCGTGGGACGTTTTCCAGCAGCGGGGCGAGGCGCGCGACCGGTGCGCGGGTGGCCGGGTCAATCCTGAAGTCGAGCTTGGCAGCGAACCGGGCGGCCCGCAACATGCGCACGGGATCTTCACGAAAGCGGGTTTCGGGGTCACCGATGATGCGCAAGACGGATCGCTTGCTGTCTGCCACGCCGCCGTGGTAGTCCCAGATCTCTTCCTTATTCGGGTCGTAATAGAGCGCATTGATGGTGAAATCGCGCCGCGCGGCATCCTCTTCCAGACTCCCGAAGACGTTGTCCGACAGGAGCCTGCCATGTTCGTCCGTCTCGCGCTCGTCATCGTCATCGCCGCTTGGTCTGCCCGCCGAACGAAAGGTGGTGACTTCGATGGTGTCGCGCCCACACATCACGTGAACGATCTTGAAGCGCCGACCGATGACGCGTGAACGGCGAAACAGCCGCCGCACTTCTTCCGGGGTCGCATCCGTGGCCACGTCAAAATCCTTGGGCTTGCCGCCCAGCAGCAAGTCCCTGACCGCGCCCCCGACGACAAACGCTTGGAAGCCTTCCTGCTGTAGCGATTCGCAAACCTTGAGCGCGCAGGGGTGAATGGCATCCCGCGACAGCCCATGCTGCTTCTTCGGCAAGATACGGGGCCCACTGGAACGGGTTTTCTTCCCCT
>JBKQNQ010000145.1:0-66055 GCA_052145875.1 Thiobacillaceae bacterium | reverse complement strand
GGATTGGGCCAATGGGATAAAGGTAAAGCGCACCAGGCGCGGGGTAATTTCGTCGACGCGCCACTGCTGGTCCAATACCTCGCCACCTCTTACCAGGAGCGGCTGGGCATTGTTGCTCAGGAAGACCACCAAGTGGCCGGATTCCTGCAGTTTTCCCAGGTAACGATACGGTAACGGGGGTGCCACCGGAACCGGCGGTGGCGGCGGGGGGATAAATTTCAACCGGGAAGGGGGGGGCGCAGGGGGTGTCCAATTCCTGGTGGCAAACGCGTCAAGCGTGGCGACGGACATGCGTTCAGTCGGGCGCGTCTGCGGCTCGCTTGGCTCCGGCCGTACGGTTGACTTCGGCGATTTGGCAGCCACCGCAGGAGGCGGTGCGGTGACTTCAGTATCCTTTTGGGGGAGATTTGAGGACCACCATACCGCGACGAGCGTCGCTGCCAGCGCGCCATACAAGAGAAACTTTCTCAGCGTCGCCCTCACTGCTTGAAATACAGGCTGAGTTGCAAGGCGGCATCGACTTCGCTCATGCCGATCTCTTCCCGATTTATCCGCACACCATCGAGCGAAAGATTCGGGAAATCCGCCAACGCCTCCGAGAGAAACCGCCGTACCTCGGGATAGCTTCCGGTAACGGGCAGATTCAGGCGATAACGTATGAGCCCCCCCTCCCGCTCCAACTTGTATTGCCCACTTTCCTGGGTTAAGCCGCGCTTTTTTACCAACACTTGCAGGGACGTCAAGTTGGCGATGACCCGGGACGCCGGCGGCAAATCCTTGAGCGCCACAATTTGTGGCTCTTCCGGGACAGGGCGCGTCTGAGTCTGCTGCACCGCCAATCGATCGCGCAACTTAGCAAGGGGCACGGCACGATAGTGTTCCCCAGCAAGCCCCAACAGTGCCGCAACCCCCGCCAGGGCTAAGCCCAAGGTACGGTTCCAGCCCCAGCGGCGAATCTTCTGCACCAGGTGCCATCGCAGTCCAAGAATCACGGCCGCCATGTCGCCCCCACGCTGAAACGCACCGGTTGTTGGGGATTCTCAAGCTGTGTGGCCTCGTTCATCAAACTCACGTTGGCAAGCCCGGGCTGCGCGGCCATGCCTGCGAGGTATTCCATCATGGCCTGTTTGTCCTTGGCTTCCAGGTTGAGCCGTACGGATCCGCGGCTCGCATCCGGCTCTAGCGTCAGCAGGGCAACCTTCGGCTTGGTCGCTCCTTCGACCGCGTTGAACAATGGCTGCCAGTTTAGGCTCAGACCCTTGATCGCAGCCTGTAGGGTCGGGTTTTGTTCAGCGTGCACCGGCGCTTTCGCGGTCTTGGACTTTTCCTGGGTGCGCGTGTCCCAATCATGCCGGGCGTCATTCAATTCATTCGACAACCGTTGAAAATGAACCACGGCGGTGGCCAAAAGGGCGCCGCCCAGCACCAACCAAATGCGACTCGCACGATTCCCGGGCGCATCGATAAAGTCGAGGGCAGAAGTGTTCATGCGCTACGCCAATACAAAATCAAGGCAAGGGGTGGTGCTGTCCCGCTGGTTCAGCCAGCGCCACGGCCGCGAAGTGGGTAGGCTCACGCCTGTCGCTGCGCTCATCACCCAGACAGTTGCGTCCGCATCGGCTTCCAAGACGGAAGCCTCACGCTGCAGCACCGTGGCAAGTGCATCCTCAAAATCGCCATGGGTGCGTACGCTCGCAAGACTCATCCACGCGCGCCTGCGCAGAGACACCAGATGCACGCGGCCGGGTTCGGCCACCGCGAGCCAGTTTGCCGTCTCCGGTATCCGACGACGCGCTTTGCGCCATACGACCGCCAGCAGTGGCTCCACTTGGCTTAATTGAATTTTGCACCGGTCGCAACAGGCTTTAAGCTTCTGCAGGAAAGCCGTCTCCACCGCACTGCAAATGAACGGATCATTCAAGCCCTGTACCTGGTGACGTACCGTCCAGTCAGTGCTCGCATCGCCATATCGTTGAATGAACGCTTGCCTTGCCAATGCAGTTTCTTCTTGAACCGACAGCAGCGCGCTGACTGCAGGCGTCAGCGCATAACGCGTGAGCGAACCCGCCAATACCAGTCCAAGCCGGGAATGGCCTGCGGACAGTCGTGGCAATGCCTGGTCCAGCGCGTGCAGCAGTTGTTCCTGATCTTCGGGATCCACCGGCAAGACCAGCGCGCCCCCCTTTTTAGGTGAACCGCCCAACAAAGGTTTGCGGACCAGCGCAACCTGCCCGGACAACATCACACCGCGCAGTTCTTCAGGCCACAAACGTGACACGGTTGATCTCCTCCAGGGTCGTGGCCCCGGCCGCCACCAGAGAAAGTGCCGCCTCGCGTAAGCTCAGGGTGCCATTGGCGCGCGCGGCCTGCTTGATCTGGCGAATCGGCGCGCGCGCCGAAATCAGCTCACGAATCTCGTCATTGAGGTTGAGCATTTCAGCAATGGCGCGACGGCCGCGATATCCGGTTCCCCGACAATGCCCGCATCCGGTGCCGGCCATGAACTTGTAGCGCGACGCGACAGCGGTTGCGATGCCTGAATCGGCGACCTGCTGTGCATCCGGGTTTACCGCAGCAATACAGTGGGTGCAATTAATGCGGACCAAACGCTGTGCAAGGATGCCGTTGAGGGCGGACACAAAGCTGTATGCATCAACGCCCAGCTGCATGAAGCGTCCGATGACGTCGAATACGTTGTTCGCATGAACCGTGGTCAGCACCAGGTGGCCCGTAAGCGCAGACTGCACCGCAATTTGCGCCGTCTCCGCGTCCCGGATTTCACCGACCATGATCTTGTCCGGGTCGTGCCGCAGAATCGAGCGCAGGCCCCGTGCGAAGGTCAGGCCCTTCTTCTCATTGACTGGGATCTGCAGCACACCGGGCAATTGGTATTCAACCGGATCCTCGATGGTGATGATCTTGTCCCGACCCAGGTTGATTTCAGAGAGCGCCGCATACAGGGTGGTGGTCTTGCCCGAACCGGTCGGGCCGGTCACCAGGACCATCCCGTAGGGTTCCAGGCACAGCTTGCGAAAGCGCGCCAGGGTCAGCGGATCGAACCCCACCTGTTCGAGATTCAGATTGGTCATCTGCTGGGTCAACGCCTGCCGGTCCAGAATTCGCAGCACGGCATCTTCACCATGCACGCTCGGCATAATCGACACGCGAAAATCGACTTCGCGGCCGGCCATGGTCACTCGGAAGCGACCATCCTGAGGAATGCGCCGTTCGGCAATGTCGAGTTCTGCCATGACCTTGATTCTTGAAATGGCCTGCTCGGCCATTTCCTGGCCATTGGCCCGAGCGACCGCCCCCACCACGCCATCGATGCGGTACTTCACCACCAGTCCCTGAGGATCGGTCTCAAGATGAATGTCGCTAGCATGGCTCTTGAGCGCATCGTAGAGCGTCGAATGCACCAGCCTCACCACCGGGCTTGAGTCCTCCGCAATGGCGGCGAGCGAAATCTGCTCACTGTAATGCGTGGATTTGTTGCCCGATTCGGCCCCCGACACCAGGCTGTCCATCGCACGCATGCCTTCTTCCTGACGTGCCAAGTACGCGGCGATATCCGCATGGTGAGCGAGGGCCAACTGATGGGGGAGGCGCAATCGGTCATCCAGCCAGTCCAGTAGCGCGCGATCATACGGGTTGGCCAGCACCGCCCAGCAACGGCCATCCCCATCTTTCACCTCAAGACACAGTCGGCGGGCGGCTTCGGCATAAGGGAGATGGTCGAATGCCGGGGTCATGCCGGTGAGCTGGCTCATGCTCAACACCGGGTAATGCGTATGGGCGCCCAAAGCGGCGGCGAACGGCTCAGCGTCAAGATCGAGGCGCGCTTGGAGAATTTCGGGCAGGGGGCGCCCACTGCGCGCCGCTTCTGCCTGGGCGGCATGCAACACTTCGGACGTGACCAAGGCGCCCTTTCCCATCACTGCAGACTCCCGGCCAGATCAAATACAGGCATATACATGAGTACCACAATCCCACCGATCACGAGCCCGATGACGGCCATCAGCACCGGCTCAAACAATCGGGTAAACCAGTCGACCCAACGCGCCATATCGTCGTCATAAAAGGCCGCAATGCGTTCCATCATCTGGTCCATGTGTCCCGTTTTCTCCCCCACCCGCAACATTCGCAACGCGACTGGAGTGGTCAAACCACGTTTATCCATGGCCCAGGAAATTGGCTTGCCGGTACGAACGTCTTCAGATGCCTGCTCAAGCTGCAGCGCAAGCGCCCCCGGCAACAAGTCCTTAGCCATGTTCAGGCTGGTCATGATCGGCATCCCGCCTGACAGCAACATCCCCGTAGTCCGATAAAACCGTGCGAGTTGGTACAACTTGAAGCGCTCGCCCACCACGGGAAAACGCCACAGGAGTTCCGAGCGGCGGCGGCTGAACGCCGGCAACCGGTAGAGGTAAACGGTCGCCGCGACCAAGAGGCCGATTATGGCCAGTATCCAAAGCCCATGTTCCGCAATTAACCGGCCCCAACTCAGCAGTAGCTGGGAAAGCCACGGCATCTGCCGTCCGGTGTCTTCGTACACCTGAGCAAAGCGGGGAACCACAAAACCAAGCAGGAAGGCGGTAACGAGTCCGCCAGCGGCCAAGAGCAGCAGTGGATAGATCGACGCACTGACGATCTTGCGCCGAACCACGTCCATTTGTTCCCGATAATCAAGGAAACGCTTAAGCGCTGGCGATAACGCGCCCGTTCGTTCGGCCGCCCGGATGGTTGCGATATATAAGGGTGGAAACAGGCTGGGGAACGGTTGCAGCGCCTGCGAGAACGTCTTGCCTTCGTAAAGATGATGGGTGATTTGTTCAAGCAGGCTACGCGCATCGCTGCGTTCTGCCTTGTCCGCCAGGGTTTCGATCGACTCGACCAAGCTCAGTCCGGCGTCCAGCAGCGCCATCAACTCCTGCGAAAATAGCGTAAGTGAAAACCGGGTGCCCGACGTAAGGCCCGCGAGACTAAATCCTTGGGGTCGCACGCTGAGAAGCGTCGCACCCTGAGACGTCACTTGATTGCGGGCATCTTCCTCATCGAGCGCCTCCAGCGTCAGTGACACGACGCATTGCTGACGATCAATCGCCTTGACCTGATAGCGCATGGCCTACCAGTTGACGATATCCGCCGCCTCACCCTCGCCGCCGGGCTTCCCGTCCTTGCCGTAGGATAAGAGGTCGAAGTCCCCATGTTCGCCCGGGGACCGGTATTGGTAAGGCTGACCCCAGGGATCATTGGGGACGGCCTTCTTGAGGTAGGGGCCCTGCCAATGTGTCTCGCCGGTTGGCTGGGTATTTAAGGCAGCCAGCCCTTGTTCGGTGGTCGGGTAATGGCCCACGTCCAGGCGATATTGGTCCAGGGCTTTTTCAAGGCTATTGATCTGCGCTTGGGCTGCTTTCACCTCTGATTTGCCGACCTGACCGAAATATCGCGGCGCCACGATTCCAACCAGCAGGCCGATGATCACGATCACCACCAACAGTTCGATTAGGGTAAATCCCTTGGTGGCTCGTGCCCTGTTCCACTTCATGTTTGCTCCTCATTGGCGCCCCATTATCCGCCGCGCCCGTTACACATTGGTTACTTCCCCATGCCGTGCGGCATGGCCTGCGATGACATCCTGTCGTGGCCACTTCCACCATCCCCGCTTAGGTGAGCTGCAGCCGTCTACTCGAGGGTGAGCGATTCGCCGTTGGGTGGACTGCCGTTTAGGCCAAGAGGTTCATTTTCGGACGCGCCCAACGCCGCGCGATTTCGGTAGCGTGCTTCAGCCTATCATTTTGACCCGGTACGCGACAAGCGCCCCCGCTGCTGGCAGGGGATGCCAGTCGTCCAAGGCAACGCAATGGCTTCCCGCCGCCCAAGTATCGGTTGGGCCCGCAGGCCCCCGGCCGCCGCAGCGTGTCAGATCAGCGATGTGGCCCCTGCCGGCCGCAGCAATCGGGTGGACGCGCGCGCAACGGCGCCCGGTCAATTGGTCTTGACGCCCGATCGTCTCGGGGCCAGACACCCATTCGAGTTCGCGTTCCGAATGATGGCCATCCGAAACGCGGGGGAGGTATCCCAATTGGGCGCCGGAAGGCAGGGCGATAGAACCGTGTCGCTACGCGGCACCGGGCGATGCTTGGACCTGAGCGGCCCGTCTGCGCAAAATTATGATGCGATGGCGCCCACCCGCGGCGCACCCTCGGCCACCGCTGTTAACATTCGGGTGGCGTCGTGTGAGGAAATCGGCGCGCTAAACAGGAAACCCTGCATCTCGTTGCAATCAAGTCTACGGAGAATATCGAGCTGATCTTCGGTTTCCACGCCTTCAGCCACGACGTTCAGGTTAAGCCCCTTGCCCATCCCAACAATTGCATTGACGATCGGCGAAGGTTCGTTAGGCACCATTTCCGTTATGAAGGATTGGTCAATTTTCAGCGTGTGGATGGGGAATTTGCTCAGATACTTGAATGAGCTGTAGCCGGTGCCGAAATCATCCACCGCGATCTTGATGCCGGCTGAAGCGAGCCGCCCAAGCTTGAGTGCATTTGCTTCCAAATCGCGCATCAGCAAACTTTCGGTAATTTCAAGTTCCATCCGATCATTGTCCAGCGCGTAAATCTGCATGGAGCGCATGACACTATCGACAAAATCCGGGTTCTCCAATTGCCGCGCAGAAATATTGACTGACATCCTGACTTGAGGCAACTGGGCCTTCTTCCATTCTGCCAGTTGCGCGGAAGCGGCCCGCAACACCCATTCGCCAATTGGCACAATGACCCCCGTTTCCTCTGCAATCGGGATGAACTCAGCGGGCGACAATAACCCCCGTTCGGGATGCCACCATCGAAGCAAGGCCTCAAACCCACGAATCTCTCCTGAGGCAATGTCCACCTGGGGTTGGTAGAACAGCACGAATTCGTTGCGCGCCAGCGCCCGGCGCAGATCCGCCTCCACCTGCAACCGGGTTGAATAAGGTGCCTGCATCCCCGCCTGCCAAAACTGCATGCGGGTGCGGCCTTGCGATTTAGCCTGGTACATCGCGATTTCAGCCTGACGAATCAGCACGTCGACCATATCGCCATCCGTCGGTGCCATGGCGGCGCCTATGCTCACCGAAATGAATAGCTCGTGGTCCCGAATATCCAAAGGCTTGTTAAGCGTGTTGATAATCTTGCGTCCGATGAGCTCGACATCCTCCCGGGTGAGAATTCCCGGCAGTAGCAAGCCGAATTCGTCCCCGCCCAGGCGGGCTAGCGTATCGCCCTCACGCAGACACGCGCGCAAACGACTTGCCATGTTGATGAGGAGTTCATCGCCACAGCCATGCCCGAGCGAATCATTGATCACCTTGAAATGATCCAAATCAAGAATCAGAATGGCCATCGTCTGGCGACTGCGTTTGGACTGAGCCAGTGCGAGGCCAAGATGGTCACGGAACAGGGCGCGATTCGGCAGGCCTGTTAACAGATCATGGTACGCTTGATAATAAACGGTTTCTTCCGCCTGCTTGCGGTCTGAAATATCCTTCGCCACCCCATATGTGCCCATGAACCGGGTTTCGAACTTATTGTCAGTCGACTCATACATACCTGTGGCACAGAGTTCGACAGTGCGGTAGCGCCCGTTCATGATGCGTGGTCGACGATTACCCTGATTGCACTTGAGCCGCAGCTCCACACTGCGCGTGCTTCGTTCCGAGGAGCGACGTTCGTTGAAGACATTCTCCGCGCGTGCCACATCCTCATCATAAATCAGGAAGGAGTAGTGCTGACCCATCAATTCGTCCTTGGTATAGCCAAGCAGATTTTCCACGCGGTCATTGATGAAGGTGAAACGGCCATCCTGATCGAGGGTATAAATGAAATCCGGTGAACTATTCACCAAAAACCGATGCCACTTTTCGGACTGCTGCAAGCGCAACAGGATCAGGTTATTCTCTTTTTCGAGACGCCGGCTATCCAACGTGTTATGGATGCGCCGCAGCAGTTCTTCTGGCTCATAAGGCTTGCGGATAAAATCGGTGGCGCCGCCGCGTAACGCCCGAATGGCGCCGTCAATCGAGCTGTCCCCCGACACCACAATGACGGGTGTTTCCACGCCTTTGTCGGTGAGGAATCGGAGCACCTCGGCGCCGTCTAGATCCGGCATGCAAAGATCAAGAAGAATCAGATCGTACTGCTGCTTGAAAATCGCGGTCAGCGCATTACGCCCACCCTGCGCCACCGTTACGTCGTACTCCCTGAGTTTGAGTAAGCTGGCGAGCCCTTCGAGGATCAGCGGTTCGTCATCGATAATGAGTATCCGAAGTCTTTGCGCCAGCCGCCCCAGTTCTTGAAACGGAATTTCTTTCTGGCCGATTGGATTTTTCATGGTGCCGGTGTTCCCCCTTGCATTAATGCTCATCCGCTCATCTTTATATTGGTGCGTGCGATTGACACGACAGGCAGCAGAACGCGAAACTCGGTTCCGTTTTGCCCGGTGTCGCATTCGATTTCGCCGCCCAAGCTCTTCACCAAATTGCTGCTGATTGACAAGCCCAACCCTGAGTGGTCCCCGCCCTTTGTGGAAGCAACCGGCTCAAAGAGCCGTTCCAATACGGAGTCCGGTAGACCGGGGCCGTTGTCACGCATGGAGATCTCCAGCCTCGGTGGCGTCAAATCAGTCCGGATACGCGTGGCGATAATGAGGCGGCCGCCACGCGGCATAGCCTCCACCGCGTTCTTCGCCAAGTTGAGCAGGACTTGTTTGAGCTTGTCGCGGCTGGTCCGTATTTGCGGAATATCCGGATCCAGGTCGATTTGTACACTGATGCGATTGGGAACGAACAAGGTGCCAAGAGACATGCGCACCAACTCAGAAATGACGGGATTCACCGCCACGCTGTCCGTTTCCTCGTCCGGAATCACAAAATCCTTGTCCACCTGTGCCCGCGTCAACTCACGCAGAATTCGAGCCGCCCGCTCGATCTCATCGCTGATGATCTTCAAGTCACGCTGGGACGCGACATCCGACTCCAGCTTGCTTGAAAGCAGATTTACATAGTTACGCATGATGGTGAGCGGGTTGGCCACCTCGTGCACCGCCCTTCGCACTTGATCACGCGGAATCACATCCTGGGGATACGCCACCTGCAGGATGGCCGGCGCGGGGGCCTCTCCCGCGCCAAATCCTGCATTGAGCTTCGCCACCAGGGTTTGCCAGGACGGCTCCTCTTCCATACGCCGCGCAGGGTTTGCCACCGCCAGAATAGCCTCGACGCCCCGTTGACCGCCCAATGGCTGATAAAACACGGTATGCGCGCGTAGCAGCCGGGCAATCTGCTCATCCAGCACCGCGTACCGATCCGCCTCGTCCCGGCTCCACCGTACCGGTTTACCTTGGCTTGCAAGCGTGAGGCAGCCCATGGGGTCACCGAGCCTGAAGCTCAATTCCCGCAACCCTTGCGGCTGGCTGTCGTCGCTAAGCAGACGCAGCGAGCCGTCTTCTTGATGGACAACAAACAGGATGACGTCCGATACCCCAAAAACCAGGGGTAGCAGTTCGATCAAAACTCTTCCAAGCGATTCCGCCGTAAAGGTCGGCGGTAGTGCTTCCTGAAATACGCCGGCCGCGGCAAATTTACTGTAGGCGTGTATCAGCTGTGCCAGCGATCCCCCATCCGTGCTGTAAAGATTGCCCGTGTTCGGCTCGCCCATACCGTAACGCGCCACGATCTGGCCAAGTTGCGCATGGGCCGAGCTCACGAGGGTCGCCGCTTCGGTGCCCTCCAAGTCCATGCCCGCCAGCGCCCCTCGCCCCTCCATACTGTTCGCGCCCAGATCACGGCTGGACAACGCATACGCTGCATGAATGATCTTAACCAACGGATGCGCCGTCTTGACGCGTGGAAGCGGGACGCGGCAGTGACGTACTGCATCGGCAATGAATCCGCACGCGTCCAATCTTTCCAACTCGACGCCGGCCATCTCTTCGCCGAGGCCCTGAATACGCAGCCCCTCCCCGAGATTGTGAAAGAGGCCGGCCAGCCAGGCCCATTCGGCAGGACACGCGCCGGTCTTTTCCGCGAGTTGACGGGCGAGCAACGCCACCTTGAGGCTGCGCAGCCAACATTCCTGGAGAGACGGCAGCAATTCTGGAGACGGTGGCAGCACGGACAGCGCCAAGGCACGAATTTGGCTGATGGAGTGACAGTTCAACGCGGGTCGGATGAGTTCAGGGCTGGATTGGGGCGTCGGGGCAGGCAGCGGCGCGGACGCGAGCAAACGAAGGGCCAGCGTCGGGTCATGCAAGAAAAACGGCGCGAAATCCCCGCTCACCGGGTCGGTTCGGCTACAGGCTTGCACCAACTCCACCAATATGCCCGGCATCACCTTGGTCGAGCTTAGACTGCTTTTATTAAGTAAAATCTCCGCGGCTCCTCGTATCCGCCTATATATGAAACGATTTTTTATCCAAGGTCAATCTAAATGTGCTTAAATGGTACCTATCGTTGCAGGGCAGCCACGCTCAAGTTCTTGGTCGATTGTCCGCTTTCTGTTATAAGTTCTCCGGCCATAGGGGTGACACGAAAAAACCATGATTAGTTTGCGCTTGTTTACACTTGCTCTAGCGTGGAGTCTACTGGCTCCCGCCATACCCGCTCAAGCCTATTCAAGCCCGGTTACCGCGGGTCCTCCGGCTGTCACGGACGAGGGTCCGGACCTGTCGTCCGTGTCGGCCATGGTGTATGACCAGCAAACTGGCCAGGTGCTGTTGTCGAAAAACTCCACCTTGCAAAGCCCCATTGCTTCCATCACCAAGCTGATGACCGCCGTTGTGCTGATGGATGCCAAGGTTGACATGAACCAACGCATCACCATCACAAAAGACGACATCGATTACGTGAAGTGGAGCCACTCACGCCTGCCTGTGGGCTCGGTGTTTACGCGCGAGCAACTGCTCAACATGGCGCTGATCGCCTCAGAAAATCGCGCCGCCCACGCTCTCGGGCGCACCACCTTCCCGGGAGGTGAAGCGGAGTTTGTCGCCGCGATGAATCGCAAGGCGCGCGAGCTTGGGATGCAAAATACGCTCTACATCGATCCGACCGGGCTGGAGAGTCTCAATCGTTCCACCGCCGAAGATTTGGTCAAGCTCGTCAACCACGCCTACCTCAATTACCCGGAAATCCGCCGCATCGCCTCGACGGGTGAATACAACCTGGGCTACCGCCGCGTGGTCCTCCGAGTTCATCGCAGAAGAAGGCATCATGTGGTGTCGCGTATCGCATACCGCCCAGTCGAATTCGCCAACACCAATCGTCTCACCCGTGAGGCCGACTGGGAAATTGGTCTGTCAAAGACCGGTTTCATTAACGAAGCGGGGCATTGCCTGGTCATGCAAGCACGCATCGCCGCGCGTGAAGTGATCATCGTGCTGCTTGACTCACTTGGAAAGTACAGTCGGATTGGTGATGCCACTCGCATCCGCAGCTGGCTAGAGGCAAAGAACACCCCACGGACCTGACAAGAGATCGACTGATTACCCGACAATGGCGGGAGTTCTTCCGCCATTTTCATGTCCGCCAAACACTACGCCGACCTCCTCGTTCAAGTCCTATTTCCAATGGCGCTGCTCATTGCCGCAGGCGCCATATGGCGCACCAGGCTGAATGAAAGTGGGATTCGCGCCGTACGCGGATACATTACCAGCGTCACGATTAATCTGTTTGCACCTGCCCTGCTGTTTGCTGCCGCGGCCAGCGCCAAGATGGACACCAACCTGCTTAGCGTGCCCGCGCTGGTTGCGTGCGCCATGCTGTTTGCCGGAGTACCCCTCTACTTCCTGCTATTCAAAAGCCGTGCGGGTGAGACACTCTCTTCTGCCACGCGTGCCGGATTGCTGCTCTGCGGCACATTCGGTAACGTCTTGTTCATGGGCTATCCCCTGCTCACCTACTGGTATGGCGAGGCGGGAGGGCGGTATGCGGCCTTTGCCGACATGGCGGCGGCAACACCGTTGCTATGGAGTATCGGCGTCTGGATTGCGGTGCGCTTGGGTGGTCAGATCAAAGATGCCGGCCACCCACTCAAGCAGTTTCTAACGCTTCCGCCGGTTTGGGCATTCCTCATTGGCCTGGCCCTCGGCTCTATGCCCATCAACACGGAGCCGCTCGTTCTGGCCGCGCGCTTCATTGGCCAGCCCAGCGTGCCCGTGATGCTGCTCATGCTAGGGCTATCCATTCCGTGGTCGCGCCTTACGCCCAGCAAACCGGTACTGATTACCGTCGTATTCAAGCTCGTGTTGCTGCCCCTTGCCGCACAACTCCTGGCACAGACATTTTTTAACCCACTTAGTGCGGCACAGCATGCGGCAGTGCTCGAAGCAGGCGTTCCCACCATGCTCATGGCGGTGGGCTTGGCTGACCGGTATCACCTCGATGTGGAGCGCGTGGCACTAACAGTGGCATGGAGCACCGTGCTGTTTCTGCTCACGTTGCCCGTCTGGCTGATGTTGACCAACGCATAATCAGATGCGCGCCCGTCCTAATCGCGCAAGGAAGCGTCGAACTCCGATACGCTCAGTTGCGGCCGTCCATCGGCAGTGTATTATTTGCCAGCCCAACCATGTTTTCGGAATCAAGCCCATGCGCAAGACCCTGACCATCATCGCCTTATTTGCCGGCCTGACCATCTGCGGCTGCAAACAGAGCTCGAATGCCCAAACGGCAGGTGGAAGTGCTAACCTGCCGCCAACCGCCCATCCCGGTAAGCAGATCACCACGCCAACGGGACTGATATATGAAGACCTGATCGTAGGTCAGGGCGACCCTGCCAAGACGGGCCAAACGGTCTCCGTACACTACACCGGGTGGCTGACCGACCACACCAAGTTTGACTCCAGCAAAGACCGCGGCGAGCCGTTCGACTTTTCCCTTGGCGGCGGCCAAGTCATCCGCGGTTGGGACGAAGGCGTGGCGGGCATGAGAGTTGGTGGCAAGCGACTGCTCACAATTCCCCCCCAGTTGGGTTACGGTGAAGCCGGGGCGGGCGGCGTCATTCCGCCCAATGCAACCCTAATCTTTGAAGTCGACCTGCTGAAGGTTCATTAGCGCTTCATCAGCCCCCTGTTTCTTGCGCTTCGGGAGTCGGGCAGGCGCAATCGAACTCATTTGCACGCCCGTCGCTTGTTCTTGTGCCTGCGGGAATTACAAACCGAGGCAAACCGATTGGCATTGACCAAAATGGGCGCGGCGGAGCAAGAGAACCGTTGACCAGCGTGCGATGGCCCATGTGTAACGGTGCCAAACGGCGTCTGCCACAGGGCAATTGCAAACGCGCGTCCCGGAGGGTCCGGTAGCCACCAACACGTCGCCAATTGGCGACGCGCACGACGATGCACCCCATCGACGTTCCGGGGTAGGTCTCGTGCAACGCAGATCGGCCCGCCTATGCGGCGCCGCAACTCCAACGGGCGCACCAAGGCCTCGGCTAAGAGTCCCCTGTCGCCGTCCACCTAGCCGCTAAGTTCTGGCTACGTGGTGCAACAATGGCGTGACCCAATGAACGCTCACAGCATCGTGAAGGGCCGACGCCCTGCCAAAGAAAATTAATTGGCCCACTTGCAATTGGCAACGCGCTGTACCCGAGGAACTGTGTACCGGATCCGCGTCGTTCGCCTCTTGCTCTGCCTGCGGCAGGAACGCACTCCGCGATGCCGGGGGGCACGACACACCCTTCTGGCAACCACCACGGTCACGAGGTGCTGTCTTTCTCACCCATTAGGGCTAGAATTTTCGTTCGGTTGGGAAGGGAACAGCATGAACATCGGATTTATCGGTACGGGCATTATGGGCCGCCCCATGGCACTCAATCTTATGAATGCGGGGCACCCGCTCTCGGTATATGGCCGCCGGTTTGATGCGGTGGAGCCGCTGCTTGTTGCAGGCGCTTTGGGGAAAGGAACGCCCTCGGACCTCGCGTCGGTCAGCGACGTGATCTTCACCGTGGTGCACGACACGACGGACGTGGAGGAGGTGATCCTCGGTGCCCACGGGATTATTCACGGCGCGCGGGCCGGCTCCGTCGTGGTCGACATGAGCACGATTTCCCCCAGTGCCACCCGCCGCATCGCCCAACGACTGGAAGACCGTGGCGTGGAAATGCTCGACGCGCCCGTTTCTGGCGGTGAAATGGGTGCCAAGAGTGGCACCTTGTCGATCATGGTGGGTGGCAAGGCCGGCGTATTCCAGCGGATCAAACCGCTATTCAATATCTTGGGTGAGAACGTCATCCACGTGGGAGACCATGGCGCTGGACAGGTGGTCAAGGCCTGCAACCAGATCGTGGTGAGCCTAACCTTTGAAGGGGTAGCCGAAGCGATCTTACTTGCGCGCAAGAACGGCGTTGACCCGGTGAAGATGCGTGAGGCGCTGATGGGAGGTTTCGCATACAGCCGCATACTGGAAGTGCACGGTCAGCGGATGTTGGAGGGCAACTACACGGCGGGCTTTAAGGTCAAGTTACACAACAAGGACATAAGAATTGTCCTGGACAACATGGCCGAAACGGCACTGCATTTGCCCGGAACGCGTCTGTTCGCAGAGCAGATCGCGACCTTGATGGATGCGGGCGACGGCGAGCTTGATTCGAGCGCAATCATGCTGGCACTGGAGCGCCAAAACAGCCCGGACCATTGATCGAATGGCGCAATCTGCGCCTAGATGAGTTTGCGGTCCAAGAGCTCTTTCTTGATATAGGCATAGTAGACGGGGGCGGCAATGACACCGGGGATTCCGAAGGCGGACTCCATCACCAACATGGCGATAAGTAATTCCCAGGCATGCGCCTTGATCTGGCCGCCGATGATGCGCGCATTCACAAAATACTCCAGCTTGTGAATCACCACCAGAAAACAGAGCGACGCGGCCGCCACGTACATGCCCTGTGCCAACGAGATGACCACGATCACGGTATTTGAAACCAAGTTGCCCAGCACCGGCATCAGCCCCGCAATGAAAGTTAACGCGACCATGGTTTTGACAAAAGGCAGATGCACCCCGAATAATGGCAGGGCCACAAACAAATAAATGCCAGTAAGCGTCACGTTTAGCGCAGAAATTTGCAATTGCCCGAAGACCACCCGCCGAAATGCCATGCCCAGGTTCTCCACCCGGGCGACCATCGAGGCCGCAAGTGGCCCGAGCTTGTGATCGGGCAGACCCTCATTTAGGGCGACGAACGCGCCAATGATGAGCCCCACCACAACCATTGCCAGCACGTGACCTGCGTTGCTACCGAACACCTTGATTTCCTGGGCGTGGGTGCGCAGCCATTCGACAATGGCCTCGCGGATCTGAGATTCATCGCCTTGTGGCAAGTATTGCGCAACCGCCGCAGGCAGCAGATTGCGGGAGGTCGCAACAATTTCTGCCATTTTGGCCAGCAGGCCGGACAGGTCACTCCCCGTGCGAAAATAAGCAACCACACCGGCGACGACCGCAATAAGCAGCCCCAGGACGGTCGCCGAGATCAGCGCGACCACCACAATCTTTGCGCGGCTGTGTGACAGACGCCCCGAGGTAAATTTCGGTGCCAGCAACGACACCACTTCATACACCAGCAAACCTGCAAATAGCGCGGCCAGCAGGTGCATGAACAAGACATAGATTAATGCCAGGCCCATTAAAATCCAGCCTGCAATGTTGTAAGCAAGTGCGCGCCTTGTGTCCATGTGATCCTGTATGATTTTCGTGCCTTGACCTTATATCCACGCATGGTACCCCAGGTTGTGAGGATTATCGCCGCCGCGTTCGCGCTGGAGGCACGCAAGCACTGGCCCGTACAACTTGGTCGAACCGCTTGGCGGTAGCGTGATGCCCCTGTTGCTGTCCCGTTCACCTCCCGGGGTGAACGGGTTAGAATTAACCGATTGCGCCCATTCGCTCCATGATCTCATCCGGTTTCATTCGTCGTTTGCGTAGCGTCCTCCCGCCGCATTGCCTGCTGTTGGCACGCGAGGACGTGAAGCCGTTTGAGACAGATGGCTTGACCGCCTTCCGTCAGACGCCGGACGTTGTGTGCCTGCCGGAGACCGAACACCAGATCAAAGCCATCGTCAACCTCTGTCGCGAGAACCGGGTGCCGCTTGTCGTGCGTGGCGCGGGTACCGGTGTTTCCGGAGGTGCCCTGCCGGTCGAGAATGGTGTGCTGCTCACCCTGACCAAGTTCAATCAGATTTTGGAGATAGATCCGCTGGCTCGCATTGCGCGGGTGCAACCCGGCGTACCCAATCTCGCCATATCTGACGCGGCCGCACCGCATGGGCTGTATTACGCGCCCGATCCGTCCTCGCAGATTGCCTGCACCATTGGCGGAAACGTGGCGGAGAACTCGGGCGGCATACACTGTCTGAAATACGGGCTAACCGTACACAACGTACTAAAGGTTCGAGGGCTCACCATAGACGGCGAGGAAATCGAATTTGGATCCCATTCCCTTGACAGCCCGGGCTATGACCTCCTCGCATTGCTTAATGGCAGCGAAGGCATGCTGGCTATCACACTGGAAGTCACCGTAAAGCTCCTGCCCAAACCGGAGCGCACTCAGGTAATGCTTGCCGGCTTCGACGACGTTGGCAAAGCGGGCACGGCGGTCTCGGTCATCATCGCGAGCGGCGTCCTCGCTTCCGGCCTCGAAATGATGGATAAGCTCGCCATCCAAGCGGCGGAGGCCTATGCCCATGCCGGATATCCGCTTGATGCAGCAGCCCTGCTCCTGGTCGAGGTCGACGGCACGAACGAGGAAGTGTCCGAACAGGTAAAGCGCACCCACGATCTCCTTATCGCGGCGGGCGCAACCTCGGTGCGCACAGCGCGTGACGAAACCGAGCAAAAGCAGTTCTGGGCCGGACGTAAAGCCGCGTTTCCCGCAGTAGGGCGGCTTGCGCCGGACTACTATTGCATGGACGGCACGATTCCGCGGAGCGAACTGTCGGCGGTACTCGCTCAGATCGCGAAACTTTCGCGTGGCTACAATCTGCCGGTAGCCAATGTGTTCCATGCGGGTGACGGTAACCTCCATCCGTTGATTCTGTATGACGCCAATATCGACGGGGAGTGGAGACGGGTGGAATGTTTTGGGGCTGACATATTGGAATTGTGCGTCAAGCATGGCGGTACCATCACCGGCGAACACGGCGTGGGTGTCGAAAAAATCAACCAGATGTGCGTGCAATTCCCGCGTGCGGAACTGGATAGTTTTTTTGGCATCAAGGCATGCTTTGATCCCGATTCCTTGCTCAATCCCGGTAAGGCCATACCCACATTACATCGTTGCGCAGAATATGGCGCCATGCATGTAAGGGGCGGCAAAATCCCGTTTCCCGAATTGCCAAGGTTTTGATGTCAGTGACGCACATTCGTCCCAGCCACACCATCGAGATGCGCTCAAGCGTCATCGTTGGGGTCCGCCATTCAGCCTCGTAAGAAATGCTAAGGGAAATCAGCGACCGCATCTGTGAAGCCCATGCTGCGCGCATTCCGCTCCGCATTCGTGGGGGCGCAAGCAAGGATTGGTATGGTGGGCCGCTGACGGGTGAGGTGCTGGATCTTTCAGCCCACAGCGGGATCATCAGCTACGAACCCGGCGAACTGGTATTGACTGCGATGGCCGGGACCCTGCTGACAGATATCGAGGCGTTACTTGACAGGCACCGGCAGATACTGGCTTTCGAGCCACCCCACTATGGCACGACCGCAACCCTAGGCGGCACATTAGCCTGCGGCTTCTCCGGCCCACGTCGCCCCCATAGCGGTAGCGCGCGCGATATGGTGCTAGGCGTGAAGATCCTCGACGGGCAGGGACGACTGCTCACATTTGGCGGCCAGGTCATGAAGAACGTGGCCGGCTACGATGTTTCGCGTCTCATGGTGGGCGCGCTTGGCACACTCGGTGTGATCATGGAAGCCTCGCTTAAGGTATTGCCAAAGCCGGATACCGAGCAGACCTTACAGTTTGAAATGGATGAAGTCCATGCCATTGAGACCATGAACCGCTGGGCGGGCCAACCTCTCCCGATCTCAGCGTCAGCCTGGGTCAGCGGCGCACTTCTTGTCCGCCTGTCGGGCGCAGAGGCAGCGGTGCGCGCGGCGCATGTAAAACTCGGCGGGGAAGTTCGCGAACACGGTCGTGAATTCTGGCAAGCCGCCAAGGAACAGACTGCCGCATTCTTTTCCTCAAGTGGTCTCCCCCTGTGGCGATTGTCGGTTCCCTCTACCACGCTACCCTTGCCTTTACAGGGAAAGCAAGCGCTTACTTGGGGGGGCGCACAGCGCTGGCTCAAGTCGTCCATGCAGGCCGAGGCCATACGCACTGTCGTCGCAGCGGCGGGTGGTCACGCCACGCTATTCCGCGCCGAGGACAAATCGGCCGAGGCATTTCACCCCCTTTCCGGGGAATTGCTGAAATATCACCGTCGGATAAAAGCTCAGTTTGACCCTGCTGGCATTCTTAATCTCCGCCGCCTGTACCCACAATTCTGACTATGCAAACCCAATTGCCCGACGCAGCGAGCGATTCGGTGGAGGACCAAAGGGCGAAAGCCATTCTGCGTACCTGCGTGCATTGCGGATTTTGTCTTGCAACGTGCCCAACCTATCAGATTCTGGGCAATGAACTGGATTCGCCGCGGGGGCGAATTTACCTTATGAAACAACTTTTCGAGGGCATGGCAGTCTCTCACAAAACGCTTACGCATCTGGACCGCTGCCTGACGTGTCGCAGTTGCGAGACCACCTGCCCATCGGGTGTCCGCTTCGGCAAGCTCCTTGACATCGGTCGCCATAGGGCAGAAGAACAGGTCGTTCGGCCGTTGCTCGAACGGGTGAAGCGTGCAGCCCTAAACCAAGTTTTGCCACGGCCAGGACGATTCAGTGCGCTGCTCAAAGTTGGCCGCTTGGTGCGGCCGCTGCTGCCAACCCACTTGCGAGCAAAGATTCCGAATGTGCTCGCGTCGCCGCTGATAAAGACGACCGCAGCGAACGGTACGCTTTCCCGCAAGATGGTCGTGCTGCAGGGCTGCGTGCAGCCCGCCTTGGCCCCACAAATCAATGCCGCCGCAGCGAGGGTTCTGCAGCGCTTGGGGATTGAGCTGATGGCAGCAGACGGGGCACGGTGTTGCGGGGCAGTGAGTTTTCACCTCAACTACCAAGAGCAGGGACGCGACGCGATGCGCCGCAACATCGACGCGTGGTGGCCCCATGTCCAGGCAGGCGCAGAAGCGATTGTCACGACTGCCTCAGGCTGCGGGGTCACGGTCAAGGACTACGGCCACTACCTCGCGGATGACCCTACCTATTCCAAGAAAGCCGAACATATCGCCAGGCTCGCCAAGGATATTGCGGAAATCGTGTTTGCCGAACGAAACCGTTTGCTGGAGCGATTGAAGGCCGCCGCCCGGACCGAACCGCTGAACGTCGCTTGGCACGCCCCGTGTACGCTGCAGCACGGGCAACAGATCAACGGCGTCGTGGAGACGCTGCTCACTGCGGCGGGGTATGACGTGCAACCGCCGATGGAATCCCACCTCTGTTGCGGCTCGGCAGGCGCCTATTCATTGCTCGAGCCCGGCATTGCGATGCGGCTCAGAGATCGCAAACTGGGGTTTTTGCTGTCCCAAGAACCCGAGGTCATCGCCACTGCCAATATCGGTTGCCTGGCACATCTGCAATCGGGGACGCCAGTGCCGGTCAGGCATTGGATCGAGTTGCTGGCCGAGGCGCTTTAGGCACCGCTCTCCCTATTTTCTGTCCCGCGCGCTTGTCGTATCTGGCGGTAACGCCCGATACGCATTCTTTACCTCGCTACCCAGATCCAGAACGGCTTTTGCATAATAGGCAGAAGCGTTATAGAGGGTGAGGACAAAGAAATTTTGACTGCCGATGAAATAGGAACTGGGGTCTTTGCCGTTCTGCAACTCCACCACCGCAAATTTCTCCCAGGGGGGCAGCGGCTCGAGTAGTTTTGCACCGCGCGCCTGGAGCTGCCAGTATGAGAACGTCGGGACGATGTCGGGTGCGAGTAAAGCTTCGAGCTGTGCGCCGCTCAAATCCGCCGAAAAGGTGGGCGACAAATAGGGGGTCCAGCCATGCATCGAGAGAAACCGGGCGACCGATCCAATGGCGTCGGCGGGACTTTGCAAATCGACCCGGCCATCGCCATCGAAATCAACGGCGTATTTGTCAATGTTCTCTGGCATAAACTGTGGCATCCCAAGCGCTCCGGAAGAGGACCCATACACCTCAAGCGGCGTGCAATGGGATTCGACGCACCAATGGAAGAATGCCGCCAGCTGGGTACGAAAATACGCCTCGCGATCCTTGCCGTCGGCGGGATAATCAAAGGCAAGCGTCGCGAGCGCATCGACCACGCGATACTTGCCGATGTTCTGACCATATTCGGTCTCGACACCCAAAATCCCGAGAATGACGGACTCAGGAACCCCATACTGCTTTGTCGCATTGGCCAATTCTGCCTTGTGCTCCAGCCAAAAGCGCAGGCCTGCCTGGATATGTCCGGGTTCAACAAAGCGCGCCCGGTATGCCTGCCAGTTCTTGCGTGCGCCATCCGGCGCCGGCCTCACCGCATCTCTTACCGCTTCGATCTTTCGGGCCTGGTGCAGGGTTGCGATAACAAATGTTGCATCCAGCCCCTGCCCTGCCACTTCCTGGGCAAATGCCTCAACCTCGGGCCGAGCCGCGTAAGTTTCTACCGTGGGCGACTTTGTCTCGCTGGCATGGCTTTGCTTCTTGGCGAATACGGTGCCGCTTGCGCCAAACAGCATACTCGACATCACAACCCAAGCCGCGATGTCCGTCGCACGATCAAACCTCAAATTGGGCCTCATCATTGAAATTAGAGAACGCCGTTTCATCTGGAAATTCGGCAGTGGTCGCGCCTACCGCATCCAGAAACCCTCTGACACTGCGCCCGCCGCGTTCCAGATACGCGTTGAGAGCGGGCATCCGGTCCTTGTGGAGCAAGAGGTTGGTAAAGTGAGTGCGATGTGGGCCTTTCGCCACCACGGCAAGAGATTTGCCCCGCGCGCGACAGAGTTGATCCACGAGATTCCCGGGCAGCAGCGGCGTATCGCATGGGCTCGTCACCAACCACTCAAACCGTGCCTTTTCAAGGCCGACCAACACTCCCGCCAGCGGACCGCAAAAATCCGGCAACGAATCTGATAAAACCGGGTACCCACGCCGAGCATAGTCTTCGCTATTACGATTGGCGCTGATGAGCAGTTCTTCCACCTGAGGGGAGAGCCGCTCGATAACGTGATCGACAAGCGCCTTGCCCCGAAATTGCAGCAGCCCTTTATCCCGCCCGCCCACGCGGACGCCACGGCCTCCTGCCAGCACAATGGCGGTAACGGGGAACGGATCGTCAAACATCAGGCCGATTTCTTTCCGCCGCCTTTTTGGTAAAGCCAGAAGTGTTCATTGCGGTCACCCTGCCGGGCACCATCCCATCGCTTCACCCACTCGGTTCCGGGAGGCATTTCCCGGTGGCGTTTATTGTAAATCATCAGCCACTCGCAACTTGTCTTCAGTGGTCCAAAATCGATGCCGGTATGGTAGCTAAGGAGCGCACGCTGGGTCGGTGGCATACCGCGTGTTGTCACGCACGACGTGGCGCCAGTTTCATTCTTCACTTGGGACGCCATCACCGCGTAACCCAGCTGGCGGTCCACGACGCTTAACAGCAACCCGGTCAACAGCAACCAGACAAAGCTCATCCCCAGCACCCAGATGAGTATGGGCCGTATGGCGCTGCGCTTGATCTTGGGTGTAAGCGCAAACCAGGCGAGCGTGATCAGGGCGCCGAACGTGATCTTCCAATAATGAATTTCTTCCGGGCGTGCAACCCCAAGTTTGGCTAGTTTCCGCGCAAAAACGGCGGGACTGCCAAACTGCCACGCGGTGAAATACGCCCAAAACAGCAGGGCAAGAGAACTGAAAACAGCAACCGCAAACCAAAGCAAGGCATTAGCGGCACCGCGACGCAGACCCAGCAGGCCTGCGCCACCAAGCAACGCAATAGGGGGGAGCAGCGGCATCATCGACACCGCATCCGGGTGAACCGTTAGGGTCAGCGCCACAAATGGCAACAACGCGACCAAGACTGGCATCAACGCGGCTCGAGTCCACAGCCGCTTGCGTGCGAGATACACTGCCCAGATCGCGACCGGCCAAGCCGGCCAGGCGAACCACAGGAGGTTTCTTGAAATGTAGCCCGGGTGATAGGCATCTTGCTCCGACGATGCAAACACCAGCTGCTGGCTGGTTTCCCTCCACCAGGCATCGAGCAAGTGTCCTTCCTGCACATACAGGACTCCCAGCCACCACACGAGAGGAAACAATCCGCACACCAACAAATAAGCGATGCTGCGCCGCGCCACCGGGGCACGATAGTCCGCAATCGCGGCCGGCAGTATCACGATTAGCGGCAGCAGCGCAATGGGTTCAAGCCAGCCCGTGGATAGTCCCATCGCTGCCAAACCCAGCCCAGTGATGGACCCTCCCCGTCGCGGACTGGTCGGCAAATCCGCGAGGCCGAAGAGTACGGCGGACGTGCCGGCTAGCGCGATGACATGGGAATTCATGCTGTGCCCGGGCAATAACAGACCCACGCTTCCAAGCAGCATTAATGCCGCGGCCCAGCCCGCTTCTTCACCGTACAACCTTCGGGCCGTGAGCCCCAGCAGCCAAGCGGCGAGTGCCACCGAGCAGCCAGTGGTAAGTCGCGCGGCATCATATTCGGGAAGCACTGCAGAGAACACCGCGGAAAGCATTCCGGCCAGCCAGGTGTAGAGCGGGCCATCGCTGAGATCGATGGAACCAGCCACCGTCGGGACGAGCCAGTCGTGGCTGTGCTGGGCCCAGATCAGGGCGGCAAACGTATCGCCGTCAGCTCCCTTCCAGGGCACGTGGCCAATCAATCCCGGCAAGATCAAGGCAAAGCAAAGGAGGACGAGTCCCGCTCGGGTGCGAGTGGCAGAGGTCAATTCGCCACCTTTTGTACCAACCCAACGCGAGGTTTACCGGCAGGATGCCCGCCCAGTGTCCAGCGCAAGCGGCCTTCTGAGTAGGATTTCAACGGTGAACCTCCCGAACGGCGGCCATGTCGCTGCCAATTTGAGGATTGATTATACGTATGCCGTGCGGTCGTGGCGGTTGACGCGCGGCGGCAGTGACCGCGCAAACCAAATTCAACAGGCTCCGGATCGTAACTGGGTTGCCCCACTCTGCGAGCAGACCCCTGGGAAGGCCGCCTCGTGGATTCGAGCGGCCAGCCGAATGG
Organism: Thiobacillaceae bacterium; assembly: GCA_052145875.1. Lineage (GTDB taxonomy): Bacteria > Pseudomonadota > Gammaproteobacteria > Burkholderiales > Thiobacillaceae > DASQBT01. Next base: position 42,710 of record JBKQNQ010000145.1, on the reverse strand, counting down.
ATCGCCGGGGCCCGGGCGGCCCTGCCGCGGTGTGTCCATCGGAGATTCAGGAGTACGTTATTCGTCGGAGTCACCACGCGCCTTTTTTCATTGCATCATCGTATCGTATTGCCGGAATTCGGTTGAACGGGCTGTGGCCCTCCCCACCCACCGAAGCGGCATCTCCTGTCAGACCTTTTTTGGCCCATTTATTTTGGCGAATGACACCTCAGTCCGGGCCGCTCCTCAGCCGGTTCCATTCACGCCCTGGGAAATTCCACTTCCTGTAGTCCTGAGCTCGACATCCGGTCCTTCGCTGGCTTGGCCATCGGAATTTCGGAAACCCCCTCTTGGGCCCGTAGCAAGCGCCCCATGATAATACGTTGGTTCCGGCTGCGCGCGAAAGACCGCATCGACGGCCTCCGAATCCCGGTCTCGGCACGAAGACCATGAAATGGATCTTCCAGCGCTCGCGACGACCTTCGCAGACCGAACCGGTTTGTCGCGCAGGTCGGCCTGCTACGCCGTCATCTTAAGGCAGAGCGCCCCTTGGGTTAGTCCGGGCCCTCGAACCACCTCCAAGTCGGGGATGAGAAGAAACCTTTTGGCACCGCGAGATGCCATCGCGAACGCGGAGCACTGCGCGTTCCATCGAGGACGTGCCTCCGCCGCTCGCAGCGCAGACATCTCTTGGCCCGGCTAGTTAAGTCTGGGCACTTTCTGCACCGGAGTTCGCGTACCGTATAAGGGCGCGCCTTCGCCCCCTAGGACATCTGCACTAGACCATCGGTTATAGATACAAGTCGGGTAGAAATAGTTAGCCTTGCCAATTTCATCCGCCAATTGAAATAGCTTGGGCGAAATGTCGAACTTACCGGACGATTCAGCACGTGCAGCGGCGTTCATGAATTGGGCGCAACTGTCGCCAGACAGTGTGTCCAAACTAAGCGTTTACGATTTCTTGGCCTACATGGGCAAGCGCGTCCTAAATCCCGGAGGACTGACCGGCCGCGAGCAGGTAATAGATCGCATCCAGCCGCGCCCAAATCTGCATATTCTCGAAATTGGCGGGGGATTCGGGCAGACCGCCTGCCAAATCGCCCAACAATACCGCTGCAAGGTTACGTCCATCGACATTTCCCCTCGCGCGGTAAACGCCGCACAAGGACTCGTAAAACAACTCGGGCTGGGGGATTGGGTCCGGTGCGAAGTTGGAGATGTCAACGATCTTCGGTTTCGCGATGCGATGTTCGATGCAGTCGTGTGCGAAGCTGTTCTGACGTTCTTGTCGCATCAGCAAGCCTTGTCGGAAGTACGTCGCGTACTGCGGGAGCAAGGGGTGTTCGTCGGCTTGGAATGCTGCTGGAGACAACTTCCGCCGGCTGCTGTGCGCGAGGCAACGGCCACGATTTGCCGCTGCGACACGCTGAATTTCCACTCCTTGGAAGGTTGGGTCGGGGCATTGCGCGACGCAAATTTCGCGACCATCCATGCGGCGGAACATCCGGTACGCCTGCTGAGCCTCAAGGGCCTAGTGTGTAATGAAGGTTGGTCAAATAGCGTGCGTATCGCTCAAAATGTTTTTCGTCGCCGCGGAACCTTGGTTCGGATGGCAGAACTCTGGAAACATTTTTCAAGAAATAGCGAGTATTTCAGTTACGCCGTTTTTTCCGCAATAAAGTGAGCGCCCCGCACGGCCGCAACGGAATGAAGCGCCGCGCCCATTGGCGATCGGGTAGGAGGCAGAGTCACCCCTGCCTTCCTCCCATTACCACCGGACGTGCGGCTCCGCATCGGGCGGTTCATTGAACACTCTGGAGTCGTCGCGACGTATCAAGCAGCGACACCAAACCCAAACGATCAAAGCAAGACTTCGGGAAAGCCTGGTTCATGTGGCTTGCGCCACTATTCCACCACGGCCCACGTTGGTTGGTGGCCGAGCGCACCCCGGGGCTTCGGTCAGGCCCGCCCGCATTTGGTGCACGGCGCGAATATAAGGGCGCTTCCACTGGCGCCATAGAATGCAGCGCAGGTGGAGGACTTTCGCCTCCAAGTGAGTGCACCCTGCCGAGCGCACCAAAAAGAAAGCGGCCGAGGCCGCTTTTTCTGTGGGTTAGCAGGCAGTCTACGTCTTTATCCCATAACGCTGGCGGAACTTCTCCACACGGCCGGCGGTATCGACAATCTTCTGTTTGCCCGTGTAAAACGGGTGGCACTGTGAGCATACCTCGATGTGCAGCGGCTTGCCCAAAGTGGAGCGAGTCTTGAACGTGCTGCCGCAGGAGCAGGTGACGCCGATCTCGGTGTACACGGGATGAATTCCAGCTTTCATGCTTTCGTCCTTGATAGATGCCGCGGCGAGTACGCGGGAGGCGGACATTATCCCTAATTAATTGTTCAAACGCAAGAACGAACGAGCTTCCGAGTTGCCTCACAAATAATGTAACCGAAGGGGTATGCAAAAGGATTCGTTGCTTCAAATTGAAGGTAACCGATCATGGCCCCCCGCGCGCAGACGAACCGATAAACCTCGCCGGAAAACAGACGCGAGCGCGGGATGCCTGCGAATTTGGACCTGTCGACGGGCTCTAACGTACGCGCTACAGTTCAACAGCAGGCTCGCCCGCAGAGCCACTTGAGGCTTCACTCGTTCGCGCAGCATCGCGCTGCTTAACGTCCAGTCTTCATGGCGTTGAAAAATTCTTCGTTGTTCTTTGTCGCGCGAACCTTGTCCAGCAAGAACTCCATTGCTTCCAAGTCATCCATCGGATACAGCAATTTGCGCAGCACCCACACCTTTTGCAAGATACTGTGCTCCATAAGCAACTCTTCGCGTCGCGTGCCGGAGCGGTTTACGTTGATGGCCGGGTAGGTCCGCTTCTCCGCCATGCGGCGGTCGAGGTGAATCTCCATGTTGCCCGTGCCCTTGAACTCTTCGTAGATCACGTCATCCATCCGGGAGCCGGTTTCAATAAGCGCGGTGGCCAGAATTGTAAGGCTGCCACCTTCCTCAATGTTTCGTGCTGCACCGAAGAAGCGTTTAGGCTTTTGCAGGGCATTGGCATCGACACCACCGGTTAGCACCTTGCCCGATGCGGGCTGCACGGTATTGTAGGCCCGTGCAAGCCGAGTGATCGAATCGAGCAGAATGACGACGTCCTTTTTATGCTCGACCAGACGCTTGGCCTTTTCAATAACCATTTCAGCGACCTGCACATGCCGCGACGCGGGTTCATCAAACGTCGAGGCGACGACTTCGCCGCGCACCGTGCGGGACATCTCCGTCACTTCTTCCGGCCGCTCATCGATCAGCAGGACGATAAGCACAATATCCGGGTGGTTGGCGGTGATCGCATGAGCCATATGCTGCAACATGATGGTCTTGCCAGATTTGGGCGGTGACACGATCAAACCTCGCTGACCCTTTCCGATGGGTGCAATAATGTCGATGATGCGGCTGGTGGTGTTTTCCTCGGCCCGAATGTCACGCTCCAGCTTAAGGGGCTTGTCCGGGTGCAGCGGCGTCAAGTTTTCGAACAGTATCTTGTCCTTGGTGTTTTCAGGTGACTCGCCATTGACGGTATCCAGCTTGGTCATGGCGAAATAGCGTTCGCCATCCTTTGGGGTGCGAATTTCACCGTCTACGGTATCCCCGGAATGCAAGTGAAAACGGCGAATCTGGCTGGGACTCACGTAAATGTCATCGGGATTCGCCAAGTAAGAGGTATCAGGGGATCGTAGAAAGCCGTAGCCATCCGGGAGGACTTCCAGTACGCCACCGCCGTAGATGCTCTCCCCCTTTTTCGCATGGTTCTTGAGCAAGGCGAAAATGAGCTCCTGCTTTCGCATCCGGTTGGCATTTTCAATGCCGTTGCTCAAGGCCATATCGACCAGCTGGGTTACAGGGTGTTGTTTGATTTCGGAAAGGCGCATGGAATTAACCTGTGGGGCCGGATAGGCGAGAAGAGGTTAGATTTGAAAAAACGGCCTGCCGGGTACCGCCCTCGGTGGGGCGGTCAGAACCCCGGCAACGTTAGTTATGTTTTCAGGTTAGCGGGCTTAGATGTTGCTGTCAACAAAAGCGGTGAGCTGGGACTTGGACAAGGCACCAACCTTGGTGGCTTCGACATTGCCATTCTTAAAAATCATTAGGGTGGGAATGCCCCGAATGCCGAACTTGGGGGGGGTTGCCTGATTCTCGTCGATGTTGAGCTTGCACACTTTGATGCGGCCGGCATATTCGCGCGCAACCTCATCTAATACGGGTGAAATCATCTTGCACGGACCGCACCAGTCGGCCCAGTAGTCAACCAGCACGGGCAGGCCGGCCTGCAGCACCTCCTGCTCGAAGGTCGCATCGGATACATAGTGTATGTGTTCGCTCATGGTGTTCTCATGGTGGAGCAGGCTGGGGCTCAAAAGCGATTCCCTAAAAGCGTTCGGGCCTGCAGATCTGTAAATCGGTGTGGAAAGAAGATTGTGTCTTTGCAGCCAACGATCGCAAAACAAAAATGGCCGACAATTCGTCAATAAAGAAGCAATGGCATAAATCCTAGTCTAGGCTAGGGCTGATTACAAGAGGGTCCTCATGTTCAAGAACCGCCTCGACGCCGCTGAACGGCTTTCCCAAGCCCTCATCCAGTATCACGGGAAAAAACCGCTGGTGCTGGGTATCCCCCGTGGGGCCGTGCCGATGGCGCGGCATATCGCGAAAAACCTGAACGGCGATCTGGACGTCGTGCTGGTGCGGAAGCTCTCTTCTCCATTTAACACGGAATTTGCGCTGGGCGCGGTGGACGAATCCGGTTGCCTCTATGTGGGCAAAGACGCGGCTCGTCACGGAGGCACCGCCGCGTACCTAGCGGAAGAAAAGGCCCGCCAACTTGAAGTCCTGCGGCAACGGCGACGCGAGTATACACCGATTCGTGCCCCACGTGACCCCGCCGGGCGCATCGTGATCGTCGTGGACGATGGCTTGGCTACTGGAAGCACGATGATCGCTGCATTGCGCGCCTTGCGCGCCAAAGGGCCGTCGCGTCTCGTCTGCGCGGTTCCGGTCGCCCCCGCGGATGCCGTGGAGCGGGTCGAAGCCTATTGTGACGAGGTGGTGTGTTTGGAGACCCCTCGAAACTTTCAAGCGGTCGGCCAGTTTTATCAGACGTTTCCTCAGGTCAGCGACGCGGAAGTCGCCTTGATATTGGCCGATTAAAGCGGGATCGGAGTGGGCGCTCACACTCCTGGTGGAGTAGTCCAAACAATCTACTTGCCCCCTAGAGTGGCCCAAAGCGCCGGCGCCGCTCACCCACGCTCAGCCTCCCCGTTGTCAGTGGCGTCGCACGTCATGGCCTCAATCCGACGGCCGCGCGCACGCTCGTACCGAGGCGGGCTCCAGGGATGGAGCGACTGCGCCTCAGCCAGACGAGCGTTCTCGCCAGCACTTGAGACATTTTTGAATACCCGCGCCAGCCCTTGCACGCAGCTGACCCCTGTACGCGCGACCCCACGAGCTGGGGTTGGAAAAACATCAACACCCACTAAACCAGGCGCTGATCAAGCCGCGCAGGTTTGCGGCACGTTGCGCTGGAAAGTAAAACCGGTGTGATGCAGGGCAGTAAAGGGGGCTCGCGTCTGCTACGCTGCGTCCGCTGCGACGCAAGCCCGAGGCAAAAAGCAAAGATCGCGTCCTTCAAGCGGTCAATTCGGAATCGCGCCCCTCGCTATTTATCAACGGGAGGCATAACGGATCGCGGCAGGGAGAATTTGATTCTCTGCAAGATGACGCGATGCGGGGGAGAAAACTGGCTCTCCTTCACATCCAGAACCATATGATTATCGTCCTGAAACGATACATCCGCATCCCACAGTTTCCCCCACTGGTTATTGCCCATAATATTCACCAACAGTCCGGCGCGACCCATCGACCAGTTACCGACCATACCCAGCTGCGTTTTAGGGTCAACCATGAAAAAGTTGCCGTCGGGCGAAAAGAAAGACCACATGCCCCGGTTTTCAACATGCTCGGCATCGACCAGCATCCATGCCCCATAGATCCTGGGATCCGGGGCTGACGCGGATGCGGTTTCGGCATAGCCGGTGAGGCCTGCCACCAGCAGGCATAGGGCCGCAAGCGCACGGTAGAAGTTACTTCGAAAAGGCAGGTGCACGATTTCCACTCCTTCTGTTGAGAGGCATTGACTGAACACACCGAATCCCCGACCCCGCAAACGGGGGCAACGATCACACGTAAGGCAGCTTCACCGAGACAGGACGCGAGCGTCACGAACGAGCAGTAACGCTAGGAAGCATCATAGTCGCCGCATATGAACAATTCAAGTGACCCGGCGGGCAACGGGAAATGCCCAGGGATGCGATCACTGGGGGACGGGGATTCGTGCCCCACGACCGGCCCGCTGGTTCGGCGGGCCAACGCTTCAAGATATGGCAGGGCGAATCCTGATTGGAATGCGGCGCGGCCCGAAATCGCCGGCCGCCGCGCCAAACCGCCCCGCAATCGGGGTTCCGCAAGCAGGGCAGTGAGCGTTTTCAGTCAGCCGATATGAGAGGATCTCATGCCAGTCCCTCACAATTACGGGCTTGCGGCATGACGGACAGTAGGTCGTTCCGCCCGCCGTATCGCTCACGTTACCGGTGTAGACATAGTTCAGTCCCACATCCCGAGCGATCCTCCGGGCCCGCGCGAGCGTCGCTGGAGGGGTGGGCGCAATCTCTGCCAACTTGTAATCCGGGTGGAAGGCCGTGAAATGCAACGGAACATCGGGTCCCAGTTCGCTCATGATCCATCGACTCATGGCGCTGACCTCCTCATCGGAGTCATTGTGGCCTGGAATGAGCAGCGTGGTAATTTCGAACCAGACCCCGGTTCCGTGCTTGAGATACACCAGGGTATCTAACACCGGCTGCAAATGCGCGCCGGCGAGTTTAAAGTAGAAGCCATCCGTGAACGCCTTCAGATCGACATTGGCCGCATCCATCTTGGAAAAAAAATCGCCTGCGGGCCTCTTGTGAATGTACCCTGCCGTCACGGCGACCGTCTTTATCCCGCGTTCATGGCAAGCATCGGCGACATCCATTGCGTACTCTGCAAAGATCACCGGATCGTTGTAAGTGAATGCGACACTGTTGCACCCATAATCGGCAGCGGCCTGGGCTATCGCTTCGGGACTGGCATAATCCATCAGTCGGTCCATGTCACGGGATTTAGAGATATCCCAGTTCTGACAAAACTTACACGCGAGGTTGCAGCCCGCCGTACCAAACGACAGGATCGAGGTGCCGGGATAAAAATGATTGAGCGGCTTTTTCTCGATCGGGTCTATGCAAAAGCCCGAGGAGCGGCCGTAAGTGGTGAGGACGATTTGCTCACCTTGCCGTTCGCGCACAAAACAGGCGCCACGCTGCCCATCGTGGAGTTTGCAGTCACGCGGGCACAAGTCGCACTGGATGCGTCCATCATCAAGCCTGTGCCACCAGCGACCCGGGTAAGCGGATTCGGGCACAGGCGGATGGAAAGAATCTTCCCCGGGGAACATGTGTCACACTCCTTCTTCCCACTTTTGCACGGCATAACGAAAAACGCGTAGATCCTCTGCCCAGAAATCCGCCGCCAAGCCCGCCTTGAGCTTAAGCTGTTGCAAGAACTGGCGCGGACTGGGCAATTGCTGCCACACCTGAGGCAGAAAGGTTGCACGGCGCCAGCCATATTCCAGCACCACACCATCCGTATGCGGGCGCAAAATCGCCGCTGCCTCACCTTCGGTCTCGACGTGTAACGGCTCCGGCGGAGAAAGAAGCGAAATCCCCACGCTGATTTCAGCAAACTCTTCCTGCCGCAAGGGATCAAAACGCGGGTCGCGAAAAGCCGCGGCGTGGGCATTTCCGCGTACATCTTCTATCAATGGGCGATGCGCTTCTAACGTGCCGATGCAGCCACGTAATTCCCCGTGCTTAGTCAGCGTGACAAAGCACGCGCCCGGTGTTCTCAACCAGCCCGCGTCCCGCCTAGGTTTGATTTTCGCCTCAATCCCCAAAAACTCGGCAATTTCAGTCCGGGCCAGTGCCAGCAAAATGTGGCCATCGATCGCTTCGCTCAGCTCAACTGGCATCGTCCGGCCCTTCACAAAACGCCACCGCGGCGTAACCCACCACCTGGCTCTTGTCGCCCGCGGTATCACCGGAATTGCGCAAATCCAATAGGCGTGAGGTCATACCCCGGGCCCGCGCGACGCGCAGGAGCCCGTTCAGCGGTGTGGCACCGCAGGCCTGCTCAGGATCCAGGTGCCCCTGCATCGCGAGAATGTGCTCAACCGTGCGTCGGTCAATCCGTTTCGCGTCGCCATCGGAATGGTAGTGGGACAGGTCAGAACTCACCAAAACGAGGGTCTCTTCCTTTCCCCAGAGTCTCTCCAGCACTTCAGCCACGTCTTCGCTGCTCGCCCACCCGACTGCCAGGGGCACCAATTCGAAATCCCGGAGCACGAACTGCAGAAACGGAAGCTGGACTTCCAATGCATGCTCATTCTCGTGGGGACGGTCGCTTTGCACCACTTGGGGAAGGTCAAGGATCTGGGCGATGGCGGCCTGGTCGAGTGACACGGTGCCCAGAGGCGACGCAAACGCGGCAACGCTTGGCACCGCAATGCCACGCACGGCGACCCGGTGTGTGGGTCCCAGCAGGATGACCCGGCGGACCCGGTCAACCACGTTTTGCAGTGCGCGATATGCTGTCGCGGCTACTGGCCCGGAATAGCAATAGCCCGCATGGGGAACCAACAACGCCTTGGCCTTGATGTCAAAACCCGGCGCGGCCTCCAGCAGTGACCCGAGACCTTCCCTCAGCCGCTGGGGGTCACTGTCATAGAACAGGCCAGCGACGGCCGGGGATCGAATGGACTGAGTAGACATGAAACGCAAATGGGGACGAACCTCCCTGATGCAAGTGTTAAAGTACCGCGTAACTGGCCAGCAATCCGGGCAATTCTCGTTCCCCCACACCGGTGTAATCCCGATCCACGCTGGCCGTAATCAGTTTGCTAACTCCCGCCGTCAAGTGCTGCTTTAACACACCGATAAACGGCGAGGATGCAGCGACGATCAGGCGCTCATAGTTACCCTCCGAACGACTTTTATCCAGCATTCCCGCCAAATACCGAGCGAAATGCTCCGCGGCGTTTTGCTTGGGATCCTTTTGTGGCACATAGGATCCATGGCCATTTCCCTGGCCAGGGTTGTGGCCCGGCCGATCAGTGACCAGTTCCCGGCCTTTTTCCCTGCTTTCCGGGTGCGCGTACTCAGTCACCAAGTGAAGCCCCTTATTGGGCCCATGGTTTGTATACAGCTTGGCTTGGGCTGCATTGGCAACCAATACCCACGTCGTGCTCATAGCTACTCCTTTCATCAGAACAGTCACCGTTCATCTTAAGCGTAGGTGTTCCTTCCCCCCCGTCAAAGCATTTATCGGCATGAGGTAGAATAAACAATCTGTCTAGCCAGCGAGCTTCGCCATGACCTACGTTGTCACAGAAAACTGCATTAAGTGTAAATATACCGATTGTGTGGACGTCTGTCCGGTTGACTGCTTTAGGGAGGGGCCGAACTTTCTGGTCATCGATCCCGACGAATGCATCGATTGCACCCTTTGCGTACCGGAATGCCCGGCCGAGGCCATTTTTGCCGAAGATGACCTGCCGAAGGACCAGCGCGATTTCATCGCGATCAATGCGGAACTGGCCAAACAGTGGAAACCCATCATCGAACGAAAGCCCCCGCCGGAGGATGCCGATGAGTGGGCGAAGGTTAAGGACAAACGGCATTTGCTGGAACGCTGATAGCCAAGCACGCGTTCCGTGTTCGATCACGCGGCACACCAGATTCTTGAAGAACTGCAGGGGTCTCTTCCGGATCTTTCCGCTGCGATAGTCCTGCTCCCGCACCGGCATGCTGCCGGGCCCCTCGCGTCCTCGTTGGCCAGGATCTCGGGGCTGAGGGCGATCATCCCACCGCACTTTCTCACTTTGGCTGACTGGGCCGATGCGGCGCCCATTCCATCTGACATTTGTCCTGACAGTGTGCGCCAGAGCACGCTGTACCATGCCCTTAAGTCCCGCCAGTGGTTTGACGACGTTGACCTATGGCCAATGACGCACCAGTTGCTTGTCCTGTTCGACGAACTTACGCTAAACCAGGTGGCCCTGCCGGCGAGCAGCGATAGGTTTATTGAAGCGCTGGCGCGGGCATACCGGACCCGAGCCAGCCAACCCTTGAGGTTTGAAGCCCGGCTGGTGCACGACATGTGGTACGCACTTTACCGCGACAATATGTTAAATCGCGCAGCCCGCCACGGCGCGGGGCTTGCCTGGCAGGCCTCACGGGTTTCCGCGCCCGTATTCACGTTGGGGCTGTCTCGTTTATCGCGCCTGGAGCGGGCCGCCCTGGAACGAACCGCGGAACACGCCCCGCTAATCCCCCTGCAAAGTCACTGGGCTGAGGATCCAATTTGTCGAACGCTCAATGCCGCGTGGCCGGATGTCCTGGACCGGCCACTGCTCAGTCGCGCGCATCGCCTTGCCGGCGACCTGCCGATCAACCCGCTTGTTGATCGGATTCGTCTCTTTGGCGCGCGTCATTTGGAGGAAGAAGCCGAGGCGGCCGCACTGCAAATTCGAGTCTGGTTGGCCCAGGGGCGCAGGGCCATCGGCCTTATCGCGCAGGATCGCCTCGCGGCTCGCCGGGTACGGGCGCTACTGGAACGCCTGCAAATTCGGGTACGTGATGAAACCGGCTGGCAACTGTCTACCACCTCCGCCGCGAGCTTGGTAATGACTTGGGTGACCGCAGTCACCCAACGCTTCCGTTTCGAGGCGGTACTTGCACTCCTCAAATCTCCCCAAGTACTGATCGACGAACCGCAGCGTCGCGACGCAGCTTGCCAGCAATTGGAACGGGCATTGATTGCGTACGGCCCGGCACACGGTATCGCGGAATTAATGCAACGACTGCGTCAAGCCGAACCGGCACACGCCGTGGATGCTGCGCGGATCGTCCTTGCCCACTTCATCGAAGCGGCCCGCCCGCTCGAGGGCAGGGTGCGCCCGCTGGCGGTTTTGCTTGGCGCGCTCCTGGAAAGCCTTGCCATCCTGCGCACCTCTCTGGACGCGGATGCGGCCGGTGCACAAGTGCTTGGACTCTTGCGCCGACGCATCGAGGAGCTGAGGCAGGACACCATAGGTTATGGCCAGGCCGAGTTTCGCCGTTGGCTGCAAGGCGAACTTGAAGGGGCAACCTTCGTTGACCCGAATATCGACAGCCCCGTGGTGTTCACCCATCTGGCGGCCGCGACACTACGGCCGTTCCAAGGCGTGATCCTGTTGGGTGCCGAAGCGGATCGTCTTCCGGGCACGGCACCCGCGGGATTTTTCAACCAGCAGACCCGCGCCGAGCTTGGCCTCCCCGGTCACGTCGACAAACTGAAAGAAACCCAGGCGGACTTGGTGACGTTGCTGTGCCAAAGCCCCGACACACTCGTAATCTGGCGGGCACGTGACGTCGGCGAGCCCGTCGCGCTCAGCCCGTGGTTCGAACGGCTTGATACCTTAAGCAAACTGGCTTGGGGATACAACCTTCAAGATCGCTCGCTCGCCGGGTGGATTGCCACCTTGAACGCGACACCGCCGGCCACAGCCGGCACCCAACGCCCGGCGCCGCAAGCCCATCAAATCCCCGCAAGCATCAGTGTCTCCGCTTACAACAGCCTGATTGCCTGCCCCTACCAATACTTTGCTCGGCATGTCTTAAAGCTAAACGAGGCAGATGAGATCGGCGCTGAAATTGACAAGTCCGATTACGGCACTCTGGTGCACCAGATCTTGTCCCGTTTCCACCAGCGCCATCCGGTGTTTTCCCATATACCTGATGCAACCCTGATTACTGACCTGCAACAGGAAACCAACGCGGCATTTGCTGGCCTCGAAGCCAGGGATTGGTTTAGCCAGGCCTGGAGGCTGCGGTGGGAGGCGCGCATTGAAGGCTACATCCATTGGCAAAAAACACGTGAACAGGATGGCTGGCGCTGGTGGAAAAGCGAAGTAAAAGGTGCGCGCGCGCTTCCACTTTCAAGTGGTCGCTCCATCACGCTATATGGGCGATTGGATCGTATTGACCGATGCGAAAACGCGCTCGCGGTACTGGATTACAAAACTGAAGCATCGCAGCGGCTGAAGGAAAAACACCAATCTCAAGGCGAGGACGTGCAGCTCGCTGCTTACGCGCTGCTGCTGGACCAAGAGGTAAGGGAGTGTGGCTTTGTCTCGCTCGAGGACGACGGGGGGCCTAAGTTACTCGCATCCGATCCTGGCAATGCCGCCTGCGAAGCGCGGCGCCTAGTCGAGCTCTTCGAGGAGATTCACGCGGGCGCGGGTTTTCCCGCGCAAGGCATTGAGCAGGTTTGCGTCACTTGCGAAATGCGCGGCTTGTGCCGCAGGGATTACTGGCCCGACGAGCCAACCCATGGCTAGCTTCCCGCTCGTACTGGCTTGCCCCACCCTGCGTGATGGCACGCCTTGGTCACCCGAATATGGGGACATCTACCACAGCGCATCCGGCGGACTGGACCAGGCCCGGCACGTGTTCCTTGCGGGAACGGATCTGCAACAACGTTGGGGTGGACGGGATTTCTTCACCGTGTTGGAAGTTGGCTTTGGCCTGGGTCTCAACTTCCTTGCCACTTGGCAAGCTTGGCAAGCGAGTCCGCATCGAAGCAAGCGCCTCCATTTCGTCTCAATCGAAAAGAACCCGGTGGCCGCGCCAGACCTGGCTCGGTTTTTATCCCCTTATCCGGAGCTCGCACGGCTGACGGGTGAACTTGTTGCCACTTGGCCGCTGCTTGTTCCCGGCTGCCATCGCCTGCATTTTGACCAGGGCGCAGTTACCCTCACGCTCGTGTTCGCAGATGCGCGAGATCTGAACAAGCTGAAGCTACAGGCAGACGCGGTATTTTTGGATGGGTTTTCTCCAGCAAAAAACCCTGAAATGTGGAATGAAGCGGTTATCGCCGCGCTCACACGCAACCTTGCGCCTGATGCGTGGCTTGCCACCTGGTCCGTTGCGGGCGAACTGAGGAAATGCCTCGAATCGGCGGGATTCGTCGTGGAAAAGCGGCCCGGATTCGGCGGTAAGCGGGAAATGCTGACGGCGAAACGGTCCGCAATGCAAAACCCTCGACGTGCGCACGTCAGTTCTGTTGCCGTTATCGGCGCCGGACTCGCCGGCACGAGTCTGGCGCAGCGCCTTGCTGAGCGTGGGATGCACATCACGCTCTTCGAGACGCACCGGTCAATTGCTCAGGGTGCGTCGGGAAACCCGGTCGGGATCTTTCGGCCCCTATTTTCGCGCGACGACAATCCCGCATCACGCTTTTCCCGCGCCGCATTTTGCTATGGCATGCATCACTGGGACCGGCTTGCCATGATTGGCCACAACCCCCGCTGGCTTTCCTGCGGCGTCGTACAAATCGCGCGAGATGAGGCCGAATCCCAACGCTGGAATGAAACACTCGTCGACTATCCGGTGAACTACATTCGGTCGCTCGACAGGGGCGAAATCCAGGAATTGACGGGGATTGCTGCGCCGCAGAATGGTTGCCATGTACCGCTCGGCGGCTGGATTTCGCCGCCTTCACTTTGCGCTGCACAACTCGCAACTCAAGGAAAGCAGATTACGACGTGCCTGGGCGCCACCGTTACCAACCTCAAACGGGCGACGTCGGGCTGGCAACTCTCGCTGCACAACCACGCCGCCCCGCTGGACTTTGATGCAGTGGTCCTGGCAAACGCCAATCATGCAGTGGAATTCGCCCCTCGGCTTTCGCTTCAGCCGGTGCGCGGCCAGCTGACCTATTTGCCCGAGGGCGCCATCCCGTCCTTAGCGCAGGTCATCGCGCGCGAGGGCTACGTTACGCCCGCGGTAGATGGACTGCATATTCTGGGCGCCACTTACGAATTCGATGCGACATCGATCTGCCCGTCCAGCACCGCGCACGCCAGCAATTTGCGCCGGCTGGATGGACTGTTGCCCGGCTGGGGCAAACAGTTCGCTCCCGCAACGCTAACCGGTCGCGCTTCCTTTCGTGCCACCACATCCGACCGGCTACCCGTCATCGGTGAAGTTGAACCGGGACTTTATGTCTTTACCGGCCTCGGTTCGCGCGGCATCGTGTGGAGCGCGCTTGGGGCAGAGCTGCTCACATGCCTCATCACCGGGGAGCCGCTTCCAGTGGAAAGCGATCTGGTGGCCGCCGTCTCACCCACTCGGTTCCCGAATCGCAGTCATGACTGATACCGAATCACTCATCCAAACGGCGTTGGATCCTCGCGGCAGCGTGGTCGTGGAGGCCTGCGCCGGCAGTGGAAAGACCTGGTTGCTGGTGTCCCGTTTGGTGCGCCTTTTACTCGACGACGTCCCGCCGGGGGAAATCCTTGCGATCACCTTCACCCGGAAAGCTGCCTTGGAGATGCGCGCACGACTTGATCAATGGCTTGTTGCACTTGCGGTCGAGGATGAGGATACGGTACGCACGTTCTTACGGGGCCGAGCCGTAGCGGAATCCGAGTTGGCCTCCCTGCTGCCAAAAGCGCGTCAGCTGTATGAACGGGTTCTAATCGCGCAGCCCGGAATCACCGTCACGACCTTTCACAGTTGGTTCTTAGACGTGCTAAAGCACGCGCCCATCGAAGAGGGCCTCGCCAGCAGAGAGCTGACCGAGCAAACCGGGCCGCTCATAAAAGAAGCTTGGCTGCGTTTAGGCGAGCAACTTTCGCGCGATCCGGAGGGTGCAATTGCGATGGCATATTCCGGCCTGCTAAAGGAAATTGGTGCATTCAACACCCGCAAATTGCTGGGCCAATTCCTTGATGAGCGATTGGCGTGGCAAGCGCTCGCGCTGGGACAATCAACACCCTTGGAAGGCCACCTTGCACAGATGCGCAGCGACTTGCCGGTTGATCCGGATGCCGACCTGATCCAGCTGCTGCGTCGCGACCCCGAGTTCTCAGAGCGGCTTATGGAGTGCACCCGGTTATTGGCTCTGCATACCAAGGCGATGTCTTACCAAACGGCTGCGAGCGAGATTTCGGCGGCACTTGATATGGCCGATCCGGCATTTTGGGAGTCCTTGACGCGCACATTCCTCACACTGGAGGGTGAACCTCGTCGCAGCGTTCCAAGAGCGGGCAAGGCGCTGAACGAGGCCCTCGGTGTAAGGGCCGCAGCGCGCCTGCTGGAATTACACGAAGTGATCTGTCAACGCCTGATTGCAACACAGCGAGACAGAAAATCCCAACGGTTGTTTCATTTCAACGTGGCGGGACTCCGCTGTGGCGAAGCGCTGCTCACCCATTACCACGCCGTAAAGCGCGAACGCGGGCTGTTGGATTTTGCCGACGTGGAATGGGAGTGCGCACGGCTGCTGCGTGATAGCGCGCAGGCGGAGTACCTGCAATACAAGCTCGACGCGCGGTATCGTCACATCTTGCTGGACGAGTTTCAAGACACCAGTCCACTGCAATGGCAAATCCTTTCATCCTGGCTTGCAGCCTCCGAAGCCTGCGATCGCCTCCCGCACGTTTTTTTGGTCGGCGACCCCAAGCAGTCCATTTATCGCTTTAGGGGTGCCGAAGCACGGCTGTTTGATCTCGCCGGAGACTGGCTCAGGGAGTGCGGCGCGAAAGGACTTGAGAACAATGACTCGCGCCGGCTTGCACCCGTATTGGTTGAGGCGCTGAACCAAGTTTTTATGCCGCTTGGGAATCGATACCCCGCGTTTGCTTTGCACCAAGCACACCAGAAGGACTTGCCAGGTCGACTGGAAGTTTGTGCATTGGTCGAAGCCACCGGCGCTCCCGCAGAAGGGCAAGCAACCCTCACGTTTCGCAATCCGCTTCAGGTGCCACGGGCAAATGAGGGAGAAGCAGCCAGAGAGCTCGAAGCCCGGCAGCTTGTGGAAAGGCTTCGGCAGATCGAGGGCAGCTGGATTATTCGCGATCCCCATGACCACCTCGAGCGCCAGCTTCGCTGGGACGACATTCTGATCTTGGTGCGTTCGCGCACCCACCTCGCGGTGTACGAAGCAGCACTTAAATCGGCCGGGATTCCCTATTTGAGTCCCTGTCGGGGTGGTTTGCTCAATACGCTGGAGGCGGGGGACCTGATCGCCCTGCTTACGGCCCTGTCGACCCCGTGGAACGACTTGGCACTGGCGCGCGCGCTAAAAAGTCCGATGTTCGATATCGATGACTTGGAACTGCAGCGCCTGAGTGCAGACCGCGAAGCCCGTTTATGGCAACAGTTGATGGACTCGGAAACGCGTACCTCGCCCACACTGCGGCGGGCCGCTACGTTACTCAAGAAATGGCAGGCCCTCGCCGGGCAATTGCCGGTGCATGATCTGCTTGACCAGATTTACGACGCCGGGGAGGTAAGGGCACGCTACGCAACAGCGGCGCCTCCCGCCTTGGCCCAAGGCGTGCAGTCCAACCTACGTGCTTTCATGGAACTGGCGCTCACGACTTCCGGCGGGCGCCACCCGAATCTGCCGGACTTTCTTGCAGACCTGGACGCACAACGTCGCGGAGCGGACGATGAAGCACCGGATGAAGGCGAAATACCCGAGGCCCACAATGCGGTCCGCATTCTGACTGTCCACGGTGCCAAAGGACTGGAAGCGCCGGTTGTCTGGCTACTCGACGGGGGCCCAAGAAGGCCGCCGCATGAAGGGTATAGTGTCGTAATGAATTGGCCTCCTGGAGAGTTAGCCCCCACTCACTTTTCCCTCTGTGGGGACAAGGCCCTCACGGGCAGCTTTCAACAGCCGCTGTTGGATGCAAGGCGCCATCTGGCCGAAACGGAAAACCTGAACCTGCTCTACGTCGCCATGACTCGCGCGCGTCAGGCCCTGATCGTCAGCGGAGCGCGCGGATCCGGCAACGCACGCGTGGAGGGGTGGCAGGACATCATCCTGAGGGCCTTGACCTGCGATGCGAACCACATTGAGCGCGGCGATGATTTGACGGCCGGAAAACTCGATGAGCCCTCCCGCACTTTCAACACCGTCTCGCCGTCATCCATGCCTGAACTGGTACCCTGCGATCCCGTTGGCACCCTGCGAGGCGAGAGTTCCGCCACGGCGTTGGGTGAACTGGTCCACGCCTTGTTGGAGCGACTGGCGCCACCCGCAGCGGCGACGAATCGCCAAGGACTCCTCCTGACCTTCGGCGCACCCGTGTATTTTGACGAAGCCTGGGAACGGGCACAGCGCATTCTGCACGCACCGGAAGTTGCCCGGTTCTTCGATCCGGCAGGCTATCTACGCGCTTATAACGAACTCGGCTACGTACGCAGTGACGGCGCGTTGCGGCGGATCGATCGGGTCGTGGAGTTTGCCGAGGAAATTTGGCTGCTGGATTACAAGACCGGCGACGATGAACACCCAGGGCAGCTGCGGGCGCGTTATCGCCCACAGCTGGATGAATACCGCGAGGCCCTGACCGAGCTCATGCCGGGCAAACCGATCCTGGCGGGAATCATCACGGCAACAGGGGCGTTGTTGCCGATCTAACACCTCTGTAAACTCATGGCGGGTAGCGTTGCATTGCGAGTCGCGCAACCGATCTTTGTCAAACCATGCCATAGTCGGTTTTGCTAAGGAGGGCTCCATGGGGTTCTTGCCATTCTGCGAGTTTCGTTTGTCGCCCTGGGACGATCTGAAGCCTGGCCAGAACGAATTGCGCGAAACTCCATCTCGTTTCGTCGCGAGTGAAACAAAGGGGGCACGGTCGAGGACAATTTTCCCGACTGCGGGCCTGCATGGCGCGTCCTTCATGCCAGCCACCCGCCAGAGGATGCGCGATATTTACGCGCATCCGCCGTCAACCGGACCAGAAATGGCATGACGGCCGCGAAGCCCTTTTCAGAATCGTGCGAGCGGAACAAAGATCCTATACTTGCGGTCCTGCGGCAGGTTTTTGAGCGGCCAGGGACGGTACTCGAAATCGGCAGCGGCACCGGGCAGCACGCGGTCCACTTTGCGCGTGCCATGCCGGAATTTGTATGGCAAACGAGTGATCTGACGGTCCAACATCCCGCAATCCTCGCCTGGCAAGAGGAGGCTCGCCTACCCAACCTACTCCCCCCGCTCAATCTCGATGTGAGTGGGCTTTGGCCGGCCACCCAGTTTGACTACGGGTTCACGGCCAATACCTTGCATATTATGAGCTGGACGGAGGTCGTCCTGTTCTTCGCCTGTGTAAGCAGCGTGCTCAAGCCCGCCGGCCGCCTGGCGGTGTACGGGCCTTTCAACTATGGCGGGCACTATACGTCCGAGTCCAATGCGCGATTTGATGACTGGCTCAAAAAAACGCAAAATCCACACTCGGCGATTCGCCATTTCGAAAGTGTCAACGCCCTAGCGCAAAGCGCCGGGTTGAGTCTGTTGACCGATCTCCCCATGCCCGCGAACAACCGCACCTTGGTTTGGGAAATGACCTAAAGGAGTCTATAACCAAACCATGCGAATTTCCGACCTACTCAACCGCTGGCAGCAACATGAGGCGAGCTACAGCGGCAGCCTTGCGCAATCCCTGCATCTCCCGTTGCGGGACATGGCCCGGGTACAGGCCTTGCAGGTAATGTATCCGAGCCGTACCGAGGAGGAAATTCTCGCCGATTTGTTGCACGCGGCACTGGACGAGCTTGAGACAGCGATGCCTTATGTGCCGGGTGGACAAGTTATTGCCGAAGACGACCAAGGCGACCCGATCTACGAAGACCTTGGCCCCACCCCGCGATTTTTTACCCTCAGCCGAGAGTTTCTGCGCAAGCTGGCGCAGCCTCTGAGCAACCAAAAATAGTCGGTAGATTTTACACGGCCGGGCCACTTCAAAGGGTGAGACTGCTCAGGCCCTAATGGACACGAGACCCGATTACGTTGGCACATTCTCTGCTTGGACTCCGTTACAAGATCAAGTAAAGATGCGGAGAGCTATCATGTACTTAGGACCAGCGTTCATATTCGCCGGGTTTGCGTGTCTATTCGTCGTCCCGGGGTTTCTCGATATCCCGCTGGCGCACCTGACTTTTCGTCAGATGATTTCTGAGGGGCTTTTCGTTTTGTTCGGTTTCATTTCCCTGGCCGCCTTGTCTCGTTCCATCGAGTTTGACCCGGTGTGGCCTTGGCGGCCAGAGTTTCGTCGCATGATGTCATGGGTCTGGGGAGCCAAACGCTCGTAAAATACCGGCTTTCAGAAATCGAAAGCCTTCATGCCCGTAAACCTCGTCGCGCCTGATCCCGCATCACTGCATCCCGTACCTGGTGTCCGGCTGGGCATCGCCTCTGCCGGCATCAAGAAGTCGGGACGCAAAGATATCACCGTCATCGAACTTACGCCGGGCACCCGAGTTTCGGGCGCCTTTACCCAGAACCGATTCTGCGCCGCACCGGTCACGCTGTGCCGCGAGAGGCTGACCACCGGTCATCCAATTCGCGCCCTACTGATCAATACGGGCAATGCTAACGCGGGCACTGGGTCGGACGGAATGAGCCGCGCACGCCAGACCTGCGACGAACTGGCGGCCGTCATGGGGCTCCATGCGGATGAAGTTCTTCCGTTTTCCACCGGCGTCATTCTTGAGCCCCTGCCCGTGGAGAAAATTATCGCGGCGTTATCGGAGGCCAAGGACAATCTCTCGCCCGACCACTGGTGCGAAGCGGCCCACGCCATTATGACCACCGACGTTATCGCCAAAGCTGCTAGCATCTCAACCCTAATTGGCGGCAGGATAGTGACCGTGACCGGGATTGCCAAGGGCTCCGGCATGATCCATCCCAACATGGCCACCCTGCTCGGCTTTGTTGCTACCGACGCTGTCGTCTCGCAGTCACTGCTGAATCAACTGGTGAAGGAAGTCGCCAATCTATCGTTCAATTGCGTGACCGTGGACGGCGACACGTCAACCAATGACTCCTACATCCTGATGGCGACGGGGAATGCGGGCCACGCCGAGATCACGGATTCGGCTTCGGCGGACTATGCAGCCCTGAAAGCGGCATTCGCGCGGGTGTCCATCCAACTCGCCCAAGCGATCGCCCGCGACGGCGAGGGCGCCACCAAGTTCATAACGGTCCAGGTCGAGAAAGGGCGTGACCGCCCCGAATGTAAACAGGTTGCATACGCCATCGCGCGATCGCCCCTCGTCAAAACCGCTTTCTTCGCGTCGGACCCTAACTTAGGCCGCATTCTGGCGGCAATTGGATACGCGGGCATCATGGATCTGGACGTAAGCACGATTGAGCTGTATCTCGGGACACTGCTCGTGGCCGAGAACGGGGGGCGCGCTCCAACTTACACTGAAGAGCAGGGCGCGGCGGTAATGCGAGAACCCGAAATTACCATTCGTGTCGTGCTCAACCGGGGCGCGGCGCAGGCCACCGTGTGGACGTGCGACTTCTCGTATGATTACGTGAAGATTAATGCCGAGTACCGGACCTGATGGATCGCCTTGAAGATTTATGGTGTCGAATTGAACGCGTGCTTGACAGATTGGAAGGCCCAGCACCTGAACCGATAGACTGGAAGCAGACGCTTGCCGCGCGCTGGCTCGACGAAACGCGAGCGCTGCGGCCAATCCTGCGCCCGCACCGCATCGAGCCCAAACACCTGCTCAACATCGACGACCAGAAGGAGCGCGTGGATGCGAACACGCGGCAGTTCGTCGCCGGCAGGCCCGCCAACAATGTATTGCTCACTGGCAGCCGGGGTACAGGCAAATCATCGCTTGTGAAAGCGATGTTGGCAAAATACGCGCGCAGGGGCTTGCGTCTGATCGAGCTTGAGAAAGCGGGCTTAGGCCACCTCCCAGAGCTGTTCGACCGAGTCGCTGGCGAACCGTACCGCTATATTCTGTTCTGTGACGACCTGTCCTTCACCGCTGGCGAGGCCGGCTACCCGGCACTCAAGGCTGCCCTGGATGGGTCGTTGGCAAGCCCGGCCGACAATGTGCTGATTTACGCCACGTCAAACCGCCGTCATCTTATGCCTGAATACTTCGAGGAGAACGAGGCGACGCGACACATCGGCAATGAGGTTCACCCCGATGAAGCGACCGAGGAGAAAATATCTCTTTCTGAACGGTTTGGACTCTGGGTCAGTTTTTATCCGGTTGATCAGGCACACTATCTCGCGATCGCCCGTCACTGGGCCCAATACCTCAGCGGCAACCCGATTACTCAGGCAAATTTTGACGCGGAAGCCCTGCGCTGGGCATTGGGCAGGGGTTCACGCTCCGGTCGTGTTGCCTGGCAATTTGCGCGTGACTGGGTGGGCAGGGATAACTAGCGATCTGTCCCGTCCCGCCGGATACCAAGCTTCTTCATCTTTTCCCACAGATTCTTGCGGCTGATCCCCAGCAATGAGGCGGTATCCTGAATTTGCCAGGACTGCGACTCGAGGGCGATCGTGATGTAGTCATGCTCCCGTTGAGACATGTACTCGCCCAGCGTCGAATCCGGGGCCTGTGCCTTGCCCTCGGGCGCTTCGCCGAAGAGGAGATCGACGTTTAACACGGGGCCTTCCGCAAGGATGCACGCGCGCTCGAGTACATGCTTTAGCTCCCGAACGTTCCCCGGCCACGGTTGGTGCAAGAGGTACATCTCAGCTTCATGGGCGAGGATCTTCCTCACGCTGCCATGTACTGCAGCATATTCGGCCAATAGCCTCTCGGCGAGCCAAGGGATATCTTCGCGGCGTTCGCGCAGCGGAGGAAGCCTGAGCTGGATGACGTTGATCCTGTAATAGAGGTCTTCCCGAAACTTACCTTCTTGGACCATCGTCTTCGGGTCTCGATTGGACGCGGTGATGAGACGAAAATCGACGGGGATCGCCGTCTCGCCGCCGACTCGAACGATTTGGTGTTCCTGAATCGCCCGCAGCAGCCTGACCTGCATTGCAGGTGAAGTTTCGCTGATTTCATCGAGAAATAGTGTCCCGCCGTGTGCCTGCTCGAAATATCCGCGCTTCATCTTATGAGCCCCGGTAAACGCCCCTTTTTCGTACCCGAACAGCTCCGCTTCCATCAAGCTCTCTGCAAGCGCGCCGCAGTTCACCGCAATGAAGGGCCGGTCCTGGCGCGACAGTCGGTGCAGCTTGCGCGCGACCCGTTCTTTGCCAACGCCGGATTCACCCAATACCAAAACCGATGCCGTACTATTGGCAATGCGCGGTAGCAGCTCGTCGAGTGCGCGCATCGCCGGAGACACTCCAAGAAGTTCGTGTCTTGGGTCGTTCGCCGACATGCGGCAAACCGTCAGCTCCTCGATCTTGTTCAGCAACACGCCGGGTTCAAATGGCTTTTGCAGATAGTCGGCCGCACCCAGTTTCATTAAATTAACCGCTTGATCGACGGCACCAAAACCGGTGATGAAAATGAAAGGTGGGAACGCCCGACCGGCATTCACCAGCGTCGTGTAGACCTGTTCACCCGAAAGATCCGGCAAACGTATATCGCTGACGGCGACATCATAATGTTTAGCGCGCAATGCGTTCAGTGCGTCGCCGCCGTTACGAAACCAATCAAAGACGTGCCCCTCAAGTTCAAAGCGCAAGGTAAGGGCGGTGCCCATGATTTCATCATCCTCGATCAAACAGATGTGGCAGGGTGTTCTTGTCATATGCCTTTTCCCACTGGAAGTGTCACAACGAAATGAGTATGCGCCTCACGATCCAGAACTTTGATCCGCCCGTGCAATTCCTGAACGATTTGATAGGTTACCCAAAGTCCCAAGCCGTGACCTCCGTCACTTGCGCAAGTAAATGGCTCGAACAAGTGTTTCTTCAGTTCGGACGGAATCTCCTTCCCATCATTGACCACCTCCATGAAGAGATGATCGCGCACATATTTAACCTCCACGTTCACATGTCCCCTTGGGCCCGCCGCGCGGATGGCATTCAACAGCAGATTGATCAAGACCTGCCGCACCAATGTTGACGGAAGGTCGATCTCATCTTCCATCATCACGCTCCATTTCCACTCAATGCCTTGCTGCTCCACTTCCTTGGCGAGGAGCGTTTGAACATCCGCGATATCTTCCCGGGTGAGTGCATGGCGTTTGGCACGCGTTTCCACCAGAAGCGCGCCGACAATTTCCCGAATTTGCGCCAACCCGCGATCCAGAAGCGGAAGGACACGATCCATCAACGCATCGTGATACCCGTGATGCTTCAATGTATCCACGGCCGTCATCAACCCGCCCAGCGGATTGTTAATTTCGTGCGCAACGCCGGCGGAGAGTCTTCCGAGCGCGGCGAGCCGGTCTGTTTGAACCATCTCCTGCTTCATGGCCTCCTTTTCTTCCAGTTCGCAGCACATCTGGTCATAAGCCTTAAACAGCTGGCCGACCTCGTCTCCATAGGCGTATAGATCAGCGGACATTCGCTCGGGGCGCTCCAGCCCAACGATGCCCATATGCTTGGCAAGCAAGAGCAGGGGCACAGCCATGCGTCGCCCCCAATACCAATTAATCGGCAGCACAATAGCCAGCACCAGGAGCGTAATCGGCATCGCATCCTTGACCAACGCGACGACGCGGGGCCTATAGAAATGCACCGGATGGATGATCACCAGCCAGCCTCGCAGGTGGCTTTGTGACATGAGGGGGATCGCCAACAATGAATGCGGTCCATCCATTATCGCGGCTTGCGGATATGGCCCTGCGCTGGCCAAGGAGAGGCGAGACGCTAAGGCCGCAAATTCCGAACCCAGTGCATCCAGCCTTGCCCCAATTGGAAAGGACGGCGATCCCGTTGACGCGAACACTTCATCGGCGCGGTTTAGGACAAACAATTGCTCGATCTGAAAAAGCCTCTCCTGCGCCGGTACTTGGAGTGGCGCCTTGATGATTTCTGTGGCGGACACTGTCTGGCCCCGGTCAACATTGGCCGCAAGATTCGCCGCCACCATCTGGCCAAAGAATTCGGAGCGCCCCAGCATGACCTGCTTAAGGTTGCGAGTGGCTTGGTACAAGTAACCCGCACTTACCGCCAGCGCCGTGGATATGATCAGCAAGCTACCCCATAGCGGGAGCTTGTGTTGCAGGCTGAGATCAAAAAGGCGTTTGAAGATACCCTGCCCCTGCGGACGGGGTCCGGACGACCTCAATTTCATTAGGGGCCCCTTGGCAATGAAGCGCGCGTTTGCTTATGCGTTACTAAATTGTAACCGATTAAATTTGATACACATCAAGTTTGTTACCGATTCGTGCCTAATGGGGCTCGCTCGCCCAAGAACCTTTAGGATCGTAGATTTGACGCCGGTCAATTAATTTTTCGATGTTACTGCTTCGTAACACCGCTACGCCTTGCCGGCCCTGAGGCAACGGGCTGAAACCAGTTTGGCGGACATGGCCATCTAAATATCAATGAGTTAGAAGAGCGAGCCCCAAGCGCCGGTTGGCACGTTTGCTGCATGTGGAACTTATACCCCCATCATGATTGCGAGCAATGAACGCCTTGCCACTATCGTCATTACAGATTCGGGAAGCCATGAGCCGGCTTGCCTATTTTCACGGTTGGGATGTCGAGCAGCTTAACCGGCTCGCCAAAGGTGCGAGGCTCCTCGACCTGCCAAGAAACACCACGCTCGTACGCAAGGGCGAATTGCTCACCACCCTTTATGTCGTCATCAGCGGTCAGATCCGCTTATATTTGCCGCTGCCCGACGACGCCGAACGTGTAATCAGCATGATTGGTCAGGGAGAGAGCTTTGGGGAAGCCTGTCTGATCCTGGACGAGGCGAGTCCGTATGATGCTGTGACCACCCGCAACAGTCATGTCCTGGCGATCAGCGTCGAAGCCTACCGCAGGGAGTTGCGTCTTGAGTCGACGCATATGGAGCGCACCCTCAAACTGGTTTCTAAGCGCATGCTAAATCTGCTGAGGGATATGGAAATCTGTTCCCAGCGATCAAGCCTGCAACGGGTCGCCTGTTTCCTGCTGCAATATAAGCCTGGGACCGATGCCGGATCCTACGAAATCCAATTGCCCGGACGAAAACGTGACATTGCGGCCAAGTTGGGCTTAAGTCAGGAAACCTTTTCGAGGGTTCTTTCCTTTTTGGGGCAGCAAAGCATCATCCAGGTCAGGGGCGGACGCATCTTGATTGAGAATGGACAAAAATTGTCCGCGCTCAGTCCCACAGGCTGCCCGAAAGAAGCGGAAGCCGCTTGAAACTTGATTCCCATCAAAGAAGTATCCCGTTGATACGCACATGGCTCTAGCGTTGAATTAATCTAAGCCTTATTAGTAGGCTCGCGATAACGCATTTTTCATTGCGAATGCCAAGCGAGTTCTCAATACTCGTCTCATAGCCTTGCTGCACGGGATTACGGCCCCTCTTCGGTCACATTTCCAAGGTCGCGAGAATAAGGTTGCTTACGTCCCACCAATTCGGTATAAGCTCGAAGCAGAGTATGTCGATGGTCGGCGTCGCAACGTATAGGCAGATAGTTTGTGCTTGACTTCCCCGCCCATCGATCCTCCTCCAGTGATGGGCGGTTTTTTTTATTTTCTGCGCCGGCCTCAACCGGTGCGGCTTACTGACACAATGGAAAATGCCATGCGCACACTCCTTAGCATTAGCGCCACATTAGCTCTAAGCACAGGCCTTGTCGCCAACGCTGACCAGGCGGTGGTTCCTCCACAGCCTGCCGCGGCGGAAACTCCCGCCCCGGCAGGAGCCACAGCGCAACCATCACAGGCAGTCGCTCCCCCACAACCGACCCCGGCGGAATCCCCCGCCCCGGCAGGAGCCCCAGCGCAACCACCCCAGGCAGTGGCTCCCCCACAACCGACTCCGGCGGAAACTCCCGCCCCGGCAGGAACTCCAGCGCAACCACCCCAGGCAGTGGCTCCCCCACAACCGACTCCGGCGGAATCCCCCACGCCGGCAGGAACGCCGGCACAACCACCCCAGGCAGTGGCCCCTCCGCAGCCGACTCAACCTAGCCCCTACCCGCAGTATGGCCAGCCGGGCCCCTACCCCCAGTATGGCCAGCCGGGCCCCTACCCCCAGTATGGCCAGCCGGGCCCCTACCCGCAGTATGGTCAACCGGGACCCTACCCCCAGTATGGCCAGCCGGGCGCCTACCCGCAGTACGGTCAACCGGGACCCTACCCCCAATATGGCCAACCGGGCGCCTACCCGCAGTACGGTCAACCGGGCGCCTACCCGCAAAATGCTCAGCCGGCACCCTATGTCCAGCCCGCTCAGCCGCTTTACCCCGCGCCGATGGCCACGCCCGGCACCAACCCCTACTTGCCGCAATCTTCGTCACAGGGTGCCGTCACAATGCCCTTCGCGTTTGCTCCCTTCATGACACCGATGATGCAGACACCGGCGCAGGGACCGCAACGGCCCTATGCCATGCACCCCATCATCTCGGAGCAAGCAAAGCAGCAGATGATGCAGATGATGATCCCGATGATGTCCAACATGATGCATATGTCGATGCCAGATGCAATGAACTGGTTCACATACAAGATCAAGGCAAA
Source organism: Thiobacillaceae bacterium (assembly GCA_052145875.1). Lineage (GTDB taxonomy): Bacteria > Pseudomonadota > Gammaproteobacteria > Burkholderiales > Thiobacillaceae > DASQBT01. Next base: position 16,122 of record JBKQNQ010000145.1, on the reverse strand, counting down.
GCCGGGTCTGTCATTTGACGACGTCGTGCAATCAATGATGCTGCGCGCCAACCAAGACAACTTCAAATTTGTTGGCTCTAACCTGATGTGGAAGGACTTCAAGGCCGTACTCAACGACCAGACGGCGCCACGCATCGAAGTCTACAGCTTTTGCGACATCGCCGTCGGCCGCGACCTCCTCAGAATCAGCCCGGAGATGGTGGTGTTTCTGCCCTGCCGAATTGCGGTGATGGAAGATGCCGACAAAAACATCTGGGTCTTGACGCTTGACTGGGATCTGAACTGGATTGCTGGCTACGAGAGTCAGATGGGTATAACTCCTGAACTGGCAAAGGATGCGCGCGATATCCGCACAAGGATGCTTGACATCATGCAGGCGGCTGCCAACGGCGATCTCTAGGGCCTTCGGGTTCACAGGGGCGGTTCGCGGGCGGCAACGATCGGCGCGGCAAGTCCTTGGCGATGGAGGGGTGGGGCTTTGCGGTCCGCTGGATGCGCGGCCCGTTTTTGATGGCGCGTCTGATTCATGTCTCAAGCTGGTGAAGTTGTCGCAGCTATTTTGTGCCGACCCGACGGCAAGGTGTTTCTCGCCAGTCGCCCCAACGGCAAGATCTATGCTGGCTACTGGGAATTCCCCGGCGGCAAGGTCGAAACCGGCGAGTCGCTCTCGAAAGCCTTCACGCGTGAATTGAAGGAGGAGCTCGGGATTGTCCCGACGCGATATTCGCGTTCAATCACCCGCGTCTTCACTTACCCCCACGCCACCGTGCGCCTGAATTTCTTTCGGGTCTGGCAGTGGCACGGCGAACCCTATCCGCATGAAGGTCAGACTTTTGCCTGGGTGGATCCCGCGCGATGCGAGGTGGCCCCGTTGCTGCCGGCCAATTTTCCGGTATTGAAAGGGCTTTCCTTGCCCCCTGTCTACGGCATCAGTCATGCCCAATCGCTTGGGCTGGAGACATTTCTTGAACGTCTCGACGTGGCGCTGGACAAAGGCTTGCGGTTAATTCAACTGCGCGACAAAGACCTACCCCCGGCCAAGCGAGTTGAACTTGCCCACCGGATCGTTGAGCGAGCGCAACCCTATGGGGCGATCGTTTTGGTGAGCGGCGACGTCAATCTGGCCAATCAAACCGGCGCCCATGGCATTCATTTGGACAGCGCGGCGCTGGTGGACATGACACAACGACCCGCGGTCCAATGGGTCGGCGCGTCATGTCATAACGCGGACCAGCTGGCGAAGGCGGGCGAGCTGGCGGACTTTGCCTTGCTGTCTCCCGTATTACCGACCGCGAGTCATCCCGGAGAACCGTCCTTAGGCTGGCAGCGTTTTTCTGAACTTGCCGCAACCAGCCCGATCCCAGTTTATGCCTTGGGCGGGCAAACACCGGATACACTTGAGGCTGCCATACTTCATGGCGGGCACGGCATTGCGATGTTGCGAGAAGTGTGGAGGTGAAGCCTTGGTTGACGCCAGTGCTTATTATTTTCGCGCTCGGCGGACTCGCTTTTTGGGCTAGACAGCGCGAACCGAAGCTCGACGCGATTCAAGCAATCGACTGCAAGGACGTGGTGACGGGGTGTAATTTTGTGTATAACGGACAACCATCGCAACTTCGATTTTCTGCCGTGCCAAGGCCAATGACACCCTTTTCCATCGAGCTTCACGCGCCAGCCGCCGCGCGCGTTGCAGCGCGGTTTCAAATGGGTGGAATGGACATGGGCTTCAACCGTTACGATTTCAAAGCCACGCGGGGTGGAGAGTTCCGAGCCGAGTCCATGATGCTCCCGGTGTGTAGCCAAGCCCGCTCGGATTGGACCGCCGTTTTCACGCTCGACGCCACGAGCTACCGCGTGGAGTTTCAGGCCCGTTAGGTTATGGCCGTAATGTCTTTGTCACCTGCCCCGCTTAGGTCGAGGCTATACTTTGTTGCATTAGGAGAAGTTTATGCCCGCTGAACATACTTACCGGCAATTCGACGCAGAACTGGAAAGCGTTCGCTCCAGCGTGCTCAAAATGGGCGGACTGGTTGAGGAACAGATCACTCGTGCTATCGAAGCCCTGACCACCGGCAATCTTACGCTTGCCGATGATGTCATCAACCATGATCACAACGTGAATGCCCTCGAAGTGTCGATCGATGAGGACGTCGCTCACATCATTGCCCGCCGCCAGCCGACCGCTTCCGATTTGCGCATGCTGATGATGGTAGTGAAGACCATCACCGACCTGGAGCGCATCGGTGACGAGGCCGCCAAGGTCGCGCGCATGGCTAAGCATATTCACGCCTCTGAACGCATTTCCCTCCCTCGCTTCAATGAAGTGAAATACATGGTCGGACTGGTGCTCGAGATGCTCAAGAAGGCACTGGACGGTTTCGCGCGGTTGGATGCCAGCAACGCGGCTGACGTCATGCGCCAAGACGACCAGGTTGACGAGGAATTTCGATTGAATTTACGGCACCTTATTACCTTCATGATGGAAGACCCGCGCACTATTTCCGTCTTTATCGATATCCTGTTCGTGGCGAAGGCCATTGAACGAATGGGTGACCACGCGAAGAACATGTCGGAATATGTGGTGTACATGGTCAAGGGCAAGGATGTTCGCCACACCTCCCTGGAGGAAGTGGAAAAGGAGCTGCGGTAATGGTCCTTGCAAGAGAAGAATTGCACCGCGCTACATCGACGTAGCAGGTTAATGCGAGCACAAAATGGGGTCGCATGCTAACCTGGTCGGCATTGCGGATTTCGGACCAAAGTTCTGAGCGTCTCAGCGGCGCCTTGAACGGATGGAGGACGGGGTGTTAGGGTGTGGCCATCCCCGGTCTGGCATCCCAGATGGGCCACACCCGGCCGCTTTCATGGCACCCTTACTCCACTCCTGCCTCGATCGCTGCTGGCTTGGGCAATCGACCCGGCAGGGCGCGAAACTCGCGTCAGAGCGGCATGTCCGCGCAGCACACTCACATGGTATTCCAGGCCGTGCAATAGCCGTTCGGGGAAATTTCATTGTCCCCGGGAATCTTGTTGCAACTGCCAAGGTCGTGGTCGGTCTTACCGGGGCGAAACTCCAGGCAATTGCTGCACATCATGCTGTCCTTCGGGATATCCTGATACTGTAACCGTGCGCGCACCTCGGGATTCGTTGTCGCCTTCGCCCGAATGCTCAGCGCGACCAGCGGCGCCGACGCCGCGGCGAGGCTAACTATCTTTAGTAGCGTGCGCCGGTTAGGGTTTGTCTTTATCGCGGTCATCGGCGGGCTGCCGTTTGAACGACGACCCAGCGCGTGGCATGCGCCTGACAGCTGACCCCTGCACCCCGTGCGATCTGCAGTCTGCGCCAGGCCGCAGCGATGAAATGTCCTGCCCCGCGTCTCAGTTCTCCTTCGAGGGCAAAATGTGGGGCGCGATACCCGTTCGGCGCGTCTCGGTCGTGAGGGTCTGCCGGCACCCGTCCTCGCCCCTTTACCACCAGTACGGCGTGACGGTCCGTTCGGAGAAAGCGGATGCCCAATCGGGTGCTCATGTCCCTCACCGTAGCACAACACCACCTTGGCTGGGGATATCGCAACGGGGTTTTTCAGTGCGTCACGTGGGTAAGTGACGCATCAAATAGGCAACACCAGAACTTCCGGGAATCCGGGTGGCCACCGGCTCCCCTGGATTTAGCATCTGCGGGTTACCGCAGCCCGGGCCACGGCTTGGCCGGCTCTCTTCCCCGCATGTTGACCTACTTGCTGGGTGGGACGTACCCGGCAGGCCGATCTGCGCCCTCCCCGAAGAAGTATGCCTCCATCTGCGTTACGAGGTATTTACGCGCTTGCGGATCAGCGAGGTTGAGCCGATTTTCGTTGATCAACATGGTCTGGTGACGCTGCCAACCGGCCCATGCTTCCTGCGACACATTCTCAAAGATCCGTTTGCCGAGGTCACCTGGCATCGGGGCAACGGCTAAGCCTTCAGCCTCCCTGCCCAATTTAATACATTTAACCATGCGGGTCATGTTGCGCTCCTACTTTGTCAGTGGCCGTCATTATAAAGCGGCTGCCGATAGCACGGCCAAGGTCGAGAGCCCGATTTGGAAATTGGGAACACGCAAGTTGCTGAGCCCAACCGCCGAAAGCCGGTTTTAACAGTTCGCATTCCCTTGGTGCACTTCGTTGGCCTGAATGCAGAATCGCCGCGGGGAATCCGGCACCCGATCGAGGTATGCCGATATCCCTGATGCGGGCGCAGTGCACCGCATGGTCCCGCATACAGCCGCGCCTCATGCGACGCCCGCGTTCGCCGGAATCATCAAGCAGCACCTGAGGGTCACGCCGTTGCGCTATTCCGTTCCAGCTACGCAGGGGGCGATCGGACCAGATCAGCGGTCAAGTGCGTTTGCGGAGCCTTTGTATCGCAGCCAGCTGCGCAACTGCTTCAGCAAGTTCAACCTGGGCCTTAGCATAGTCCATTGCAGCCGATCGAACCTTCATCGCTTCCTCTGCCGCGCGTTTTGCTTCCAGCGCCTTCGTTTCGTCAAGATCTTGGCCGCGAATTGCAATATCAGACAAGATCGTAATCACAAAGGGTTGAATTTCCAGCAGGCCCCCCGAGACATAGATCACTTCTTCACCCGCCGAGTTGGCCCGCTTGATATGGACCGTACCCGGTTTGATCCGAGCGAGCAGCGGTGCGTGACGCGGATAGATGCCGAGCTCACCCATCTCTCCGGGGACCGAAACAAAATCAGCGGTCCCTGAGAAGAGCGAGCCTTCCGCACTGACTATGTCTACATGAAGTGTCATTGCCATTGGGCCTAACCTTTATTGTACCGTCTTCGCCTTCTCGACCGCTTCGTCGATCGAGCCAACCATGTAGAAGGCCTGTTCAGGTAGGTGATCATATTCGCCGTTGACGATACCCTTGAATCCCTTGATGGTCTCCGTAAGCGACACATATTTGCCCGCTGCGCCAGTAAACACTTCCGCAACGAAGAAGGGCTGCGAGAGGAAACGCTGAATCTTGCGCGCGCGTGCCACATCCAGCTTGTCTTCGGGCGACAGCTCGTCCATCCCCAGAATGGCAATGATGTCGCGCAATTCCTTGTATCGCTGAAGCGTGGCCTGAACCGAACGCGCGACCGTATAGTGCTCGTCACCCACAACCTGAGGGTCGAGCTGGCGCGAGGTGGAATCCAGGGGATCCACCGCCGGATAGATGCCGAGCTCGGCAACTTGACGGGACAGCACCAGAGTCGCATCAAGGTGCGCAAAGGTGGTCGCTGGAGATGGATCAGTTAGGTCATCCGCGGGCACATACACTGCTTGAAAAGACGTGATCGACCCGGTGCGTGTGGACGTAATGCGTTCTTGCAGGCGTCCCATTTCATCGGCCAAGGTCGGTTGGTAGCCCACCGCAGACGGCATGCGCCCCAGCAGGGCGGACACTTCCGTTCCGGCCAGTGTGTAGCGGTAGATATTATCAACGAAGAACAGCACATCGCGTCCTTCGTCACGGAAGTATTCTGCCATTGTCAGCCCGGTCAACGCAACGCGCAGACGGTTGCCGGGGGGTTCGTTCATTTGCCCGTATACCAGCGCGACTTTATCGAGCACGCCGCCTTCCTTCATCTCGTGATAGAAGTCGTTGCCCTCGCGGGTACGCTCGCCAACGCCTGCGAACACCGAGAAGCCGGAGTGCGCAACCGCGATGTTCCGAATCAGTTCCATCAGCGTCACCGTCTTGCCTACGCCCGCGCCGCCAAATAGGCCAATCTTGCCACCCTTGGCGATCGGCATGATGAGATCGATAACTTTGATGCCCGTTTCGAGGATTTCCACACTGGCGGCCTGGTCAGCAAAAGCCGGGGCCTTCCTATGGATGGGCATCCGGTCCAGGGTGCCAATTGGGCCGGCATCATCCACGGGCTCACCCAGAACATCCATGATCCGACCCAATGTAGCCTGACCCACGGGAACCAGGATCGCCGAACCGGTGTCGCTCACTTCCATGCCGCGGCGCAAGCCGTCGGTCGAGCCCAGGGCAATGGTACGCACCACGCCGTCGCCAAGCTGCTGCTGCACTTCCAACGTCAATCGCGGCTCAGTCATCCTAAGCGCGCTAAACACCTTTGGGATGACGTCCCTTGGAAATTCCACATCTACCACCGCACCAATGATCTGTACGATTTTTCCGCTGCTCATGGTTCGTTCCTACGCAAAATTAGATTCCGTTAACCGGTTAAACTGCCGCCGCACCGGCGACAATCTCGCTGAGTTCTTTAGTAATTGCAGCCTGGCGAGTCTTGTTGTAAATCAGCTTTAATTCGCCGATGACGTTTTGGGCGTTGTCCGATGCAGCTTTCATCGCCACCATGCGCGCGGACTGTTCACAAGCCACGTTTTCGACCACCGCCTGGTACACGAGCGATTCCACATACCGGGTGAGCAGTCCATCCACCACAGGCTTGGCATCCGGTTCGTAGATGTAATCCCAGTGGTGCAGCAACCGTTCCGCCTCATCGCCTGGGACCTGCTGCAGTGGCAGCAATTGGCGCAGCACCGGTTCTTGCTTCATGGTATTTACGAATCTGTTGTATGCGAGATGAAGTGCATCGATGCGGCCGTCCACATAGGCGTCGAGCATCACTTTCACGGGCCCAATAAGCCTTTCCGAGTGCGGGGTATCTCCAAGTGCAGTCAGGTGGGACACAACACTTGCGCTCATGCGCTGGAAGAATCCGAGACCCTTGGTCCCGAATGCGGTGACATCGATTTGTAGGCCTTGGCCGTCCCAGGCCTTCATCTGGTTCACCACCAAGCGCAGCAAGTTGGTGTTTAAACCGCCGCACAGGCCCTTGTCGGAAGTTACAACGATCAGGCCGACACGCTTGATCGTTTCACGGCGCACCGTAAACGGATGTTTGTATTCGGGATGGGCATATGCCAAGTGGGTCGCCACAGTGGCGATTTTCTCCGCATACGGACGGGCGTGCTTCATCCGCTCCTGCGCCCTGCGCATTTTTGATGCCGCCACCATTTCCATGGCTTTGGTGATCTTGCGCGTGTTTTCGACGCTCTTGATCTTGGTCCTTATTTCCTTGCCTGCGGCCATTACTGGTGCTCCCGATCAATAAACCGCAGTCTGCTTGAACAGCTCAATTGCACCCTTGAGTGCGCCTTCCTGGTCACCCGTCATCTCACCAGAGGCGTTAATCGCCTCGAGCAGATCCGAGTGCTTGTCCTTGATGTACGACTGTAACGCGGATTCAAAGGGCAGCACCTTCTTCACATCCAGTCCATCCAGATAGCCGCTGTTTACGGCGAAGAGGCTCAACGCCATTTCTGCGACGCTCATGGGGGAATATTGTGGCTGTTTCATCAGTTCGGTCACAATCTTGCCGCGCTCCAACTGCTTGCGCGTCGCTTCGTCCAAGTCGGACGCGAACTGGGCGAAGGCCGCGAGTTCGCGATACTGCGCAAGCGCCAAGCGAATACCTCCCCCCAGCTTCTTGATCACCTTGGTCTGGGCTGCGCCACCCACACGCGATACCGATAGACCGGCGTTGATTGCAGGACGAATACCGGCGTTGAACAGGTCAGTTTCAAGGAAGATCTGGCCGTCGGTAATTGAAATGACGTTGGTGGGCACGAAGGCCGACACGTCTCCCGCCTGGGTTTCAATGATAGGCAACGCCGTCAGCGAGCCCGTCCTGCCCGTTACCGCACCGCCCGTGCGTTTGGCCACTTCGTCCGCGCTAATCCGCGCGGCGCGCTCGAGCAGACGGGAGTGCAGGTAGAACACGTCACCTGGATAAGCTTCGCGACCCGGAGGCCGGCGCAGCAAGAGTGACACCTGGCGATACGCCCACGCTTGCTTCGTCAGATCGTCATAAATGATCAGCGCATCCATGCCATTATCACGAAAATATTCGCCCATGGTGCAGCCGGAATAGGGCGCGATATACTGCATCGCTGCAGAGTCGGACGCGGTAGCGGCGACAATGATCGTGTACTCCATCGCCCCATGCTCTTCCAGCTTGCGCACCACGTTGGCGATGGATGAAGCCTTCTGGCCGACGGCAACATAGATGCAGTAGATGCCCTTACCCTTCTGGTTGATGATCGCATCGATCGCGACGGCCGTCTTGCCAGTTTGACGGTCACCAATGATCAGTTCACGCTGGCCACGGCCGATTGGGACCATCGAGTCGATTGACTTCAGGCCGGTTTGCACCGGCTGGTTCACCGACTGGCGCGCAATCACACCGGGGGCGATTTTCTCGATCGGGGACGAAAGCGGTGCGGAAACGGGTCCCTTGCCATCTATCGACTGCCCCAGGGAGTTGACCACACGACCAAGCAATTCCGTGCCGACAGGCACTTCCAGAATGCGCCCGGTGCACTTGGCGATGTCGCCTTCCCGGATCTCTTCATAGTCGCCTAACACCACGGCACCGACAGAATCGCGCTCCAGGTTAAGTGCTAGGCCGAAAGTGTTATTGGGCAATTCGATCATCTCCCCGGCCATCACGTCGGATAGTCCATGAATGCGGACGATTCCGTCGGTCACGGACACGATCGTACCTTGGGTGCGCAATTCGGCCCCCGATGATAGGTTCTCGATCTTGGCTCTAATCAGTTCGCTGATTTCGCTTGGATTCAGTTGCATGCTTGTCTCCGACTGGGTCGGTCCCTAATTGATTAAACTCAAGCCTTAAGGCTAAAAGCCATTCTTTCCAGGCGGCCCCGAACGGAACCATCTATTACCCGGTCGCCAATCGCCACCACAACACCGCCAATCAAGTCACCGTCCACACTTATGGACACCTGCACATCCCGGCCATATTTCGCCTTCAGTGCACTCCCCAAGTCCTTCACCTGACTCTCACTTAATTCCCGCGCGCTGGTGATGTGCGCCTCCAGCACGCCCTCTGCAGCAGCCCTAAGTGCTTCGAACTGGGTCTTGATCTCCGGCAGAAGGATTAGCCGGTCGCTTGCCGCGAGCACCGTGATGAAGTTCGCGCCGGGACTCCCGACGCGCTCACCCAATACGGAAATAATCACATCTGATACCCGATCCGCCGAGAGATTGGGATCGACGATGAGCGCACGCATCTGTGGATCAATCACCACCTGAGTTGCAACGCTCAAGCGGTCAGACCAGGCATTCAATTCACCCGCGAGGGTTGCCACGCGGAATGCGGCTTCAGCATAGGGGCGGGCTAGCGTTGAGAGCTCGGCCATTGCTTAGAGCTCGGCCTTTAACTGGTTGATGAGATCCGCGTGGGTCTGGGCGTTCACTTCGCGACGCAGAATCCGTTCCGCTCCGGCGACCGCCAAGCCCGCGACCTGCTCGCGAAGGGATTCTCGTGCGCGGTTAACTTCCTGCTCAATTTCAGCCTTTGCAGCCACGAGCTGGCGCTCACCTTCGGACTTGGCGGCGATTTTTGCCTGTTCAACCATTTGTGCGGCACGCTTTTCAGCCTGGGCGATGATTTCCGCGGCTTGGGCCCGCGCATCGTGCAGATTCTCGATCGCCTTCTTCTTCGCCAGCTCCAAGTCCAGCTTGGCGCGGTCGGCCGCGGCCAATCCGTCCGCAATCAGCTTCTTGCGGGTCTCCAGAGCGTTCATGATGGGCGGCCAGATCATCTTCATGCAGAACCACACAAAAACCATGAATGTGATGGACTGGCCGATCAGTGTTGCATTGATGTTCATTTGATTACCTTGTCGGAAGGAACGCCATGATGCGACGCTCAATCTGCTTGGCCGCCCAACAGGCGGCGAAAGTTAATCTCTTAGGCTGCAACGGCGAACAGAACGTACATGGCGAGCCCGACGGCGATCATGGGGACGGCATCCACCAAACCCATAACGATAAAAAACTGGGTACGCAGCATTGGGATCAGTTCCGGCTGACGCGCTGCACCTTCCAAAAATCGACCCCCAAGAATCCCGATGCCAACTGAAGCGCCAAGCGCGCCCAGCCCCATCATGAGGGCGCCCGCGATATACAGCAAAGCATGAGTCATATCCATTCAATTGCTCCTTAGTTTCAGCATTAAGTAAAGTGAAGTGCGAATCGAACCAAATCAGTGGTGTTCCGAATGGGCCATATCCAGATACACAATGGTCAGGGTCATAAAAATGAACGCCTGGAGCGTAATCACCAAAATGTGAAACACCGCCCAAGCCCATTGCAGGACGCCGGCAAACAATCCAATAACAATCCCGCCACCAAACATCAGCGCGATTAATATAAAAATCATTTCCCCTGCATACATATTGCCAAACAGCCGCAGTGCGAGCGAAATTGGCTTTGCGATCAGGCCGACGCCCTCGAGCAGGAGATTCACTGGGAACAAGAACTTGGGAAAGGGCTGGAACGCGAGTTCTGCAAAAAAACCGCCTGGGCCTTTCATTTTTATGCTGTAAAACAGCACTAACGCGAAGACCGTCAGCGACATGCCGAACGTCACATTAGGGTCAGTGGATGGCACCACCTTCAAGAAAGGAATCCCGATCCAACCGGCGGAGCGTGGCAGCCAATCAACAGGTAGAAGGTCCATCAAATTCATCATGAAGACCCAGGTGAAGATCGTCAGGGCAAGCGGCGCAACCAACGGATTGCGGTGTGAGAAAGAACCGCGCACCGAGTTATCAATAAACTCGATCAGCCACTCTACAAAATTCTGCACGCCAGTGGGTACGCCGGACGAGGCGTTCCTGGCTACGGACCGGAGCAGCGCGGATATAACCACAGCGAGAATGATTCCCACACCCAGGGTATCGACATGAAGCGCCCAGAAACCCATTTCCTTAGCCTGTTCATGGGTGTGAGCAAGACCCCACGTGCCGTCCGACAGCTTGCCAAACGTGAGGTTCTGCAGGTGATGCTTAATGTATTCGCCAGAGGTTAGGGCTTCGCCTGACATAGTGCTAAATCTCTAGAAGGTTTCGCATGGACAGCGCACCGCCCAGGCAAAACATCCCACGCCATCATTACAGAAACGTTAACAGCCATGCCGCCTGTGCGACGGAAAAGCCAGCCAGTACCGCGACAGGAACCGCCCCCGAGTACGCAAAAAGCAACCCCAGCACCACGGCCATCAGGACAAACCGTTCAACGCTTGAGCGATATAGCTGCAACAGATTTCTCTCGGCGCTCCAGCCAAGATGCCGTTCGCTCTGCTTTTCCCGCAGCGTCAGAATCAGCGTCCCGAGCAGCGCCGCCAAGGCCCCGGCCGCCGCCGACCAGCCCGCTGGTGCCCCCCCTAACGCGCCCGCCGCCCCTCCCGCCACAACGATCATCACTCCCTGGAACGCCGCAATGCGAAGAGTAGGCCGAAACATTAGCGCGCTATGATAGCCCAATGAGATTTGCTGATGCAAATATAAGCAGCCATTTTGACGCCGGGAATTCGGCTCTACAGACTGATTCCCAATTGCTCTAGCACTCCCTGCAGCTGTTCATGGCTGGAAAAACTCAGGGTCAGCTTGCCCGCCCCTTTGGCATTGACCTGAACCTGGGCAGCCAAACCAAGACGGTCCGAGACCGCCTCTTCCAATCGCCGAATGTCGCGCGACACCGATTTTTTCGCGGGCTTACTTTCGGGAAGTTGTCGCAGCCGCAAGACGCGACGCTCCACCTCCCGAACGGAGAGCCCTTTTTCCTCAATCTCATGCGCCAACTCCTTTTGTTGTGCCGCCCCAAGCGTCAGCACGGCACGCGCATGCCCCATCTCAATTAACCCCGCCGCAAGCATGTCCTGAACCGGGCGAGAAAGATTGAGCAGGCGCAGCAAATTGGAGACCGCCGTTCGTGACTTGCCCACCGATTGGGCCACCGCATCATGGGTCATGCCAAAGTCCTGTATCAGCCGTTGCAAGCCCTGTGCTTCCTCAATCGCATTGAGATCTTCGCGCTGCATGTTTTCGATCAGCACCATCGCGGCCACGGCTTCCTCAGGCACATCCTTGACAAGGACCGGCACCTCCTGCAGTCCTGCACGCTGCGCCGCGCGCCAGCGACGCTCGCCGGCGATTATTTCAAACCCGCTGCCGTACTTGCGTACCAGAATCGGTTGCATCAGGCCCTGGGCCCGAATCGAATCAGCCAGTTCGTCGAGCGCGGTCTCGTCGAGATGACGACGCGGCTGATACTTGCCGGGTTTAAGCTGGGAGACCGGCAATGTGCGCTGCTCACTGACCGCTTGGCCTGACGGCGTGTCGCCGCCAAGCAATGCATCCAAGCCGCGGCCGAGTCCTTTCATTCTTGCCATGGATCTCCCTCTCAGTTCGCGCTGGCTGCGGCAACGGTCATGCCGTAGCGCGCAAGCAATTCGTCTGTCAGTTGCAGATAAGCATGCGCGCCCTTGCTGGCGCGGTCATATACAATCCCGGGAAGCGCGTGGCTTGGCGCTTCCGCCAATCTGATGTTTCGCGGAATGACGGTGTCAAACACTTTGTCGCCGAAATGGCTCTTGAGCTCGGCCGCGACTTGCTGAGCGAGCGAGGAGCGCGGGTCGTACATTACGCGCAACAGGCCTTCTATTTCGATATGCGGATTGAGTCTTTGCTTCACTTTCTTGATGGTCGCGACCAAATCCGTCAACCCCTCAAGCGCGTAGTATTCACACTGCATGGGAATGAGCACAGTGTGCGCCGCAGCCAGCGCATTGACCGTCAACAGATTAAGGGTGGGGGCACAGTCAATGAGAACGAAATCGTACTCCGCCGCAACTTTGAGAAGTTCGGTCTTTAGACGGAACTCACGGCGGTCAAGATCAACCAGCTCCACCTCACCTCCCGCAAGTTCACGATTCGCGGGGACAACATCAAAACCACCCGATTCCGAGCGCAGCCGGCTTGATGCAATGTCCGCCTCGCCAAGGATCACCTGATAGGCCGTCGGCAGCGCGGTACGCTTGTCCACTCCCGAGCCCATGGTCGCATTGCCTTGGGGATCGAGGTCAACGAGCAGGACGCGTTGGCCCTGCTGGGCCAACCCGCAGGCCAGATTGACCGCGGTCGTGGTTTTCCCAACGCCGCCCTTCTGGTTAGCAATTGCAAGAATTCTATTCATGACTATCTCTGCTTGATGGAGCCTCAGATCGTTCGCGTTAGGCACCGCCGGATTTTTCACTGGGAGAAATCCGGACCACACACCGCTTGGCATGCAGCCCAGGCACGCTCAATTCGACCAGCTGGCGAACCGTCACGTCGCCTGGCAAGGCCGCGATTTCTTGGTGGGGGATCTTCCCCTTCATCGCAACCCAGTGCCCCGTTGGTTTGAGCAGGTGCCGGGTTAGACGCACAAAGTCTGCCAAACTTGAAAACGCTCTTGATACGACCGTATCCGCTTTTTCGGCCAGAACCAGCTCCTCGACCCGGCAGGCCGCAATCTCGACATTGGTCAATCCCAATTCGACCACGACTTGCCGCTGAAAGGCGGCTTTCTTGTCCACAGTTTCCACGGACACCGCATGCCAGTCCGGACGCGCAATTGCCAACACCAATCCGGGCAACCCCGCCCCGCTGCCCACATCCAGCACGGTCGGCCCCTCCACGTAAGGAAGCACCGCGAGACTGTCCAAGACATGATGTGTTACCCATTCGCCGGGACTCTTCAACGCTGTCAGGTTGTAGACACGGTTCCATTTGGCCATCACTTGCAGATAGTCCAACAACTTTTGCTGGGCAGGTTGAGGCAGGTCAGCCCCCAGCTCGCCCAAACCCGTGACCAGTCGCGCGGCCAGGGTCATGCCTGCCTTTTGGTATGGGTGCCATCGGCCTTAAAGCCACGCCGGGCGTATATCATCAGAATTGAAATTGCTGCCGGCGTGACTCCGGAGATACGCGATGCTTGGCCCAACGTCTCTGGCTTGAATCGATTCAGTTTTTGCCGCACTTCCATCGACAGGCTGATTAATTTAATGTAATCAATGTCTTGTGGCAGCCTAAGGTCTTCGAATTCACGCTGCCTCTCGACTTCTTCACGCTGCCGGTCAATGTAGCCTCGGTATTTCGCCTGGATCTCCACCTGTTCAACCACCTGTGGATCACTCGATCCTTGGCCAACTTCGGGGAGCGACATCAGCGACTGATAAGTTACTGCGGGTCGGCAAAGCAAGTCCAGAAGATTGTGTTCCCGTTCGATCGGTTTACCAAGCACGCGAACAGCCTCACTTTCGGGCAGCATTCCGGGTCTAATCCAGGTGGACTTGAGTCGCTCTTGTTCGGCAGCAATGGCGTCACGTTTGCGGTTTAGCGCATCCCAACGGACATTGCCCACCAGGCCCAGGCTGCGGCCGATATCGGTCAGGCGAAGATCGGCATTATCTTCCCGCAGTTGCAGACGATATTCAGCGCGGCTGGTGAACATGCGGTATGGCTCGGACACCCCACGCGTAACCAAATCATCGACGAGCACCCCCAGATACGCCTCGCTGCGAGCCGGATGCCAGCTGTCCTTATCCTGGGCAAAGCGTGCCGCGTTCAACCCCGCGAGGAGCCCTTGCGCTGCGGCCTCCTCGTATCCCGTCGTCCCATTAATCTGTCCGGCCAGGAACAAACCCTGTATCGATTTCGCCTCCAACGAAGCCTTAAGACTACGCGGATCGAAAAAATCATACTCAATTGCATACCCCGGTCGCAGGATGTGGGCGCTTTCCAGCCCCCGCATCGAGCGCACGGCCCTCAATTGAATATCGAAGGGCAGCGAGGTTGAGATTCCATTCGGATAGACCTCGTTCGTATCCAGGCCCTCGGGCTCCAGAAAAATCTGATGGCTGTTCCGGTCGGCAAAGCGATTGATTTTGTCCTCAATCGATGGACAATAGCGCGGCCCAACCCCTTCAATGACCCCGGTGAGCATGGGGCTGCGGTCAAAGCCAGATCGGATAATCTCGTGGGTTCTTTCGTTGGTATGCGTAATCCAGCACGACACTTGGCGGGGATGCATCGCGCGACTGCCCAACGTGCTAAAGACCGGCGTTGGCTGATCGCCGGGTTGTTCCTGCAACACGCCGTAATTGATTGTGCGGCCATCAAGCCTGGGAGGCGTGCCGGTTTTCAGCCGCCCCACCGGCAAAGCCAAATCCCGCAACCGGTGCGCCAGCGTGCCCGCGGACGGGTCACCCGCCCTTCCCGCCTCATAGTTAGACAGCCCGATATGCACCAACCCGGCCAGAAACGTCCCTGCCGTAAGCACCACGGAGCGGGTCGCAAATTCAATTCCCGCCTGCGTGCGAACGCCCGCGATCCGCTCCCCCTTGAGGATTAGATCGTCTACCGCCTGCTGGAACACCAAGAGCTTTTCCTGATTTTCCAGTCGTGATCGGATCGCCTTCTTATAGCGGGCGCGGTCAGCTTGGGCTCGGGTCGCTCGCACGGCCGGGCCCTTGGAGCCGTTGAGGGTGCGAAATTGGATGCCCGCTTCATCGGTGGCAATCGCCATTACGCCATCAAGCGCGTCCACCTCTTTAACCAGGTGTCCCTTGCCGATACCCCCGATCGAAGGGTTGCAAGACATCTGTCCGAGCGTCTCAATATTGTGGGTGAGGAGCAACGTTTTCGCGCCCGTGCGGGCGGCCGCTAAAGCGGCCTCCGTTCCGGCATGGCCGCCTCCCACTACAATGACATCAAATGACTCAGGATAGCGCATGAAATTTCCCGTGAGCAGCGAATCATACGCCAAAGCCGGGGCGGGATTAAAGAATGCCGCTTGGTTTCACGTGAAACAGTTGGTTTCGAAGGTGTAGCCGAGCCCGACACTTTGCCAGTCGCGCTGGTTCGGCTAAGATCGCAGAATGAGCCGTCGCACCCCGACCAAAAAAGAGTTTGAAGCCCTGTCCCAGTTCCGCTACCAATTGCGCCGGTTTCTCCGCTTCAGTGAAGACATGACCCGCAATGAAGGTGTCACCAATCTACAGTACCTGCTGCTCCTGCACATCAAAGGCTTTCCGGACCGCGAATGGGCAACCGTGGGAGAACTCGCTGAAAAACTTCAGGCGCAGCCGCATGGCGCCGTGGCCCTCGTAAACCGCTGCGTAAAACGCGGGCTGGTCCGGCGCCAACATAGCCAAAAGGATCGCCGCGAGGTGGAGATCCACTTGACCCCCGAAGGGGACAA
>JBKQNQ010000144.1:0-4033 GCA_052145875.1 Thiobacillaceae bacterium | reverse complement strand
AAGTCTTCGAGCTTCCTGATCGAGTCGCTAACCTCCGAGGTATGGAGTTCCTGCGCTACTCGCAGAAGCTCCCGGTCGAGGTAATATCCGGCGGAAAACTTTTCATCGCCTTCGAAGACTTTACCCTTCTCGATCTCGTCATAGACTGTCAGCATGGCCTGATCGACGTGATGCCGGGGAATGTTTTTCGCCAATAGCCATTTGACCTGGGCCTCTATGGTTCTGACGCCTTCCGCGTATGGTTCGATAAGTTTATTGAAATCCATTATGCAACCCTCGTTCTGGTAGTTGTCCCTGCGCTGTCCGTAACAGTCCACGACGAGGCCACCACCGTGCCCGAATCGTTTTTGAGCACGCCTGCGCCCGTAGAGTCGGTTATGTCGATTTCGTTCCGGATGAGCCAGCACAGCCACCGGAGCCTGTCGAGCACGCCGTAAGTGTTAAGCGAAGTCGCGTCCGTGTAGGCCGTGTTAAGGGCGTTGTAGCAGTCGGTCTGGATGCTGGAATCGGTCGGAAGGCCGGTTTGAATCTGCGCAACTGTCGGCACCGCCGCCGTAACCGAGGCTTTCATGGTCGTGGTGAGGTCCCCCGAGGTCGGCGCGTTAGTGAGGTTCGTCACGGTCCCGATAGTCGCGCTGCCGGGAGCGGAGCCTCCGATCTGGACTGCGTTTACGCCGAGCTGCGCCGAGCCGGTGCTGACAGAGCTGCCCGCAATCTGCGTCATATTGGCCGGGTAGTCGGCGACCGAAGTAAGTTCAATCGGGATAACCACGGGGACGCACCCGCTCGCAGTAAGGTAAATCGTGACCTGTGTTGCGCCTGCGGCTATGGCCGCGTTGGGGATGCCCAACTGGTAGACGCCGGGCATGTTCGTGCCGTCAACGGCAACGAATCCCAGAGATGTCCACGTGCCCATCGTCATCGTCGCAAGGCTCATGGATGTGGAACCGGCCGCACCCTCACGGTAGTAGCAGGCGGTCATACTACTGTAGGTCAGCCCCGATTTAAGCGCCCCGGTCGTAGAAGTCGAATCGTAGATCGGGAATTCTGTAAGCTGTGATGTTGACCCTGCGACTATTCTGCGATATGCCATCTCAAATCCTTATGCTGCGTATGGATTATTCCACCAAAAAAACGGTTCTGGAAAAGCCGAACTGCTTCCGCCGCCTGAATCGTAAAAACTCGCTATGTTGCATATCCATGTGTGACCACTCAAGTATGTAGTGCTATTAGTTCCGGTCGCTGCGTATGATCCTTGGGAGGTTACAACACCATCAATGAAATTGTCATAATGGATTGCGTTCAATTCAGTATCGCTTGCATTTATCCAACTTGAGGACCATGAGCTTATATTGTTCGTCTCATCAGCAAAAAAGGCCACCAACAACTCAACGGCATGATTAGTGTTAACTGCTCCGGATGAAATTGAATTGCTTGTGGTGGCTGACCCCTCACTATGTAAATCAAGTGCCCATGCTGAAGCGCCTTTAAATTCCTTAATCCCCCATCCACAATCGTTATTTGGAGGGTTTGTAAGACTGAATGTGCTGGCCCCCCCTGTAGCTGATAGACAATAACAAAGCAAACCACCCACTTGAGTGCCAACCGTCCATTTGCTAAAAGGCAGTGAATGCCACGTTCCACCGCCGCTAACTGTTGTTCCTTCATTTGTTCCATCACAACCTGATACAAACGCCACCAGCAAATCACCCGCAAGTGTGGTGAGGTTGATTGACCCGTTTGAATAATTCGTTGTCTGTTGGTAGAGAGAGAAGGCCATTTATGCCGCCTGTCCACTAAAAGAGAGAGGTGGAGAAGTTGTTGCACTTGGATTTACACAAACAACTCGCAACTGCGAACCGGAAAGCCAAGGACACTGATAGGTTAAGGTTGGTGGCTGCCCTGCTTTGTTGACGCTGCCAAGTTCAATCAGGCTGCCAAACAGTGTTTCCCAAGTCACGCCGCCATCAGTGCTGATCTGACAACCGAAATAAACCGTCCCCGTCAAGGTGCTCCATTCCGTCGAACCGATCTGGAGTGTGATGGTTTCCTCAGCCGTTGCAGTATTGACCGCACCTACTGATTGACCAGGAGGATAAGTGGCTTGTGGGATACTAAGTTCAAACATTTATTCCTCCATCCACCTTTTCCACACCCTCACCGGATGCCCCCAGCCTATCCGGTGCAGCCACCAGACCCCGCCCCGGTAATACCAGTAGTGATGGCCCCTGCCGTGAGTTCCCGGAAACGTGGGGAAGCCGCAGAAGTCCTTGCCGAAGACGTGGCCCATGTCTTAACTGTAATAGGCCAGCGTCACGACGCACGCGGCGGAGACCGCGACGCTTATCTGCGTCTGCCCCTGCACCTGGCGTATCATCGCATTGGCCTCACTTGCCGTGCCATTCGTTATGCCGGCGGAGGGAACCGCCGCGGACGATCCGAAAAGCATGAACGTGTCTACGTTCTGGCTCGCGGACAGCAACACAAAATTGGGAAGCCTATTGCTTGCATCGGTTGGAAGGGATTGTGTCTGTGAGCCTGCCCCGGAAAAATACATGGCGTTAATAAAATTTGACTGCGGGATTGAAGCCACGACCGGGACGCCGTTGCCGTCGACCCCTTGCGTTAATCTCGTAAAAGCTGCGACAGACATTATCTTTTCCTTCTCTCTATAGGTTCGGTATCAAAGCTCCCAATTCCGAAATCTTTAACGAAATGGTCGAGGACCGCCCCGGCGTCAAACGGCCTGCAACTGTAAACATCGGCCTGGACCTCGCCCCGGCGCGGCCAGGGGTGGACGGCGATATGAGACTCGCAGATCACGACAACCCCCGAGAGTCCCTCATCCTCCTTGCGGCATCGCGGGTGCTCGATCCGGAGGACCTTTGCGGGCATGAGGACGGACATTGCGATTTTGGCCGGTAGATCGTTGAGCCATCGCAGCAGCGCGTTCCGGTCGAACAGTAGAGCAGAAGCGCAATCGTATCCGTCGATGATAAGGTGCATGCCCCGCCGGAAGACTGCGGGGATGACGTCATCCCCAAAGTGTGAGGGTCCTTGGTCATGATTTAAAAGCCTTTCATCCGCAGATGACGCAGATGCGCGCAGATGCAAAGCAAAGGTAGAAAAATACATTCAAAATGCCTCAGGTAGCAGCGCATCACAGGCAGTCCCTCGCCCCCAAATTGGGAATTTTATATTTTTGCTCTTCTCTATCTGCGCTCATCTGCGTCATCTTCGGATGAAGGTTTTGTCATTGTCCGCTCGCTCCCAGCATCTTCTGGAGCGCGTTCTGGACTCCGCCCACGTCGGTGTCGCTCAAAGTCTTCGCCCCCTGGACCCCGGCCATGCTCATCTGCATCGCCTGCTGGAGTTGCGCCTGTTTTGCGCGCTTTTGCCTTGCCGCGTCTCTTTTGTTCTGCGCCACGATGAGTTTTTGCGTAACCCCGATGAGGTCCGCGTATTCGCGCACGGCTTCGTCGAAATCGACGTTATCGAGCGTTTCGGGCTTTGCCGCCGCAAGGTTTCCGACAAAGGCCACAAGGCGTTCGATCCCGGTTGTGGCCGTGGATTTTTGCGCGTCGGCAAGCGTTGAGACGCATTCGATATCGAAGGTGCGCCCTCGTATCTGCGGCGGGGCAGGCGGGATGAGGCGCGCCCGGTTCATAACGGCGAAGACGCGGGCAATAAAGGGGTTTATAAGCTCGAACTGAGAGCGCTCAAGAAAAGGTCCCAGCATGAGCATCTTCTCTTGCTTGCGCTCGATGATCTCGGTTGCGGTCCGCACGGTGTCGAGCTGGCTTATCATGAGGAACAAATCGGCAAAAAACGTGCTCCTGATCCGGTCTTCGGCCTTGGCGATTTTTTCTTCGGCGCCCCGGATGTCGGGCGGGACCGTATAGGCGGGCTTAAACCCGCTTTGGCCAAGGTTTTGCACGTAGGTCACGCCGCCCGGAAGTAAACTCGCCGGCTCGTTTTTCATGCTTACGTCGGCCACCATGGGAGGGTTTAGCACCTTGTCTATCGCCTGGGC
>JBKQNQ010000143.1:0-2685 GCA_052145875.1 Thiobacillaceae bacterium | reverse complement strand
TTTCATTTCAATCTTCACCTTCTGGCTTTCGTCCAAGCCGGCGTAATACTTCTGCAGAATGGCCACCACCTCGGGACGCGAAAATTCGGCCGGAGGCTGGTCGCCTTCAGACAACATTTTGCGAAGTTTTGTGCCCGATAGCAGCAAGCGATCATCCTTACCGTGCGGGCAGGTGCGTGCCGAAGCCATGCCGCCGCACTTGTAGCACCAGAAGGTCCAGTCGATCTTGAGGGCCTTGGTTTCCAGCGCATCTTTCGGGATTTCATCAAATATCTTGTGTGCGTCAAACGGCCCATAATAATCACCGACACCGGCATGATCGCGTCCCACGATCAAATGGGAGCATCCATAATTCTGGCGGAATAAAGCATGCAGCAAGGCTTCACGTGGACCCGCATACCGCATGTCGAGCGGGTATCCCGCCTGAATTACAGTGTTGGGGACAAAGTACTTTTCGATCAGCGTGCCGATGGCATTAGAACGCACATCCGCAGGTATGTCACCGGGCTTGAGCGCGCCAAGTAGGGAATGGATCAGCACGCCGTCACAGATTTCCACGGCGACCTTGGCCAGATATTCGTGGCTGCGATGCATGGGGTTGCGCGTCTGGAACGCGGCGACGGTCGACCATCCTTTGGATTCGAATAGGGCGCGGGTTTCGGCGGGGGTCATGAACTGATCGCCGTATTCGGCCTTAAACGTGCCGGTGGAGAGGACCTTGACCGGCCCCGCCAGATTGACGGCGCCTTGATCCATCACCATCTTCACCCCGGGGTGTTCAAGATCAGCGGTCTTATAGACCATCATGCACTCATGGGCCTTGTCGATGGCATATTTTTCAGTGATTTTCATGGTACCCATGATTTCACCGCTGTTGCCATCAACAAGTGCGATGTCCGAGCCTTCCTTGATGCCCTGGGCAGTGACCTCGTCGGTCGACAGCGTAATCGGGATGGGCCAAAACAAGCCGGTTGCCATTTTGTAGCCGTCACACACACCTTGCCAGTCGGCGTGGGTCATGAAGCCATCGAGCGGAGTGAACCCACCGATGCCGAGCATGACGAGGTCGCCGGCTTCCCGCGAGCTCATTTTCACTTTGGGGAGTGATCGTGCCCGTGCTAATTCCGCGCTATGGGCCTCGCCGGTAAGCAATAGGGCCTTAAGATCACCACAACCGTGTGGGCGGACTAGTTTGGACATGCTGATACCTCCGGGTGAATGAAAGACGTTAATTTCGAGCCGGTGAGGATAACAAGGCGCCTGGTGCCTGATAAATCGTTTGTTTTTATTGTTGGATAAAGGATTTTTCGATCCGTTTCGGAGACCCTAAAAGGCCATAAGAATCCGGGTCTTGCCCCAATCACCCCCTGCGGAAACCGACATCCGAACCTGCACGGCCACGAGCGGGTTCTGACTTGAGGCCCTCGCTCAACACCGGTGGGCGATGCCACCCGCCTACGCGCACCCGCGTTTTTGGTGTATAAAGGGAGGTGGAGGGAAACGTGTTTTAACAATGAAGGAGGAAACATGACTGATACTAAGACAATTGACGCTGAAAATCCGAAATGTTCAAGCTGGTGCGGTTCCACTTCGCTGTGCTTGCTCGCATGGTGTTCGATAGCGCTTTTCTTTTTTCTCATTTCCTGGGCAGTCGGAGGGGATGAGTTTGCCCAGAGCATTGGTGGCTACTACACGCTGACCGGTCTTTTGGGTGGCATGGTCGTGGGGTTGGCGCTAAAAATTATTCCTCGGCTCAGGGGAGCAGGAACGCCACAACACTAAACCGGGGGCGGCGTTGAGACCCAACGCCATCCTTGCGTGCCAAAGTTGGCGAGCATGATTCGTCGCGCCAATCGAGGGGATCAGAGTACGGCGTCCCCGCGAGGGTCACGCTTGGTCGAATGGCCGACCCCTGGCACGGCCTAAGCGGGCGAAGTTCTCGAATGCGCCGCGGGCCACGGGTAATCGTGGCAACGCCAGGTCCAAGTCAGGTGAGCGTGGCCCTTTAGCGCCGGCTGATTCTTTTCGTTTGCCCGTCACTGGATGTGCGAGTGGCGTTCGGAATTGCTCGGGTATTCCGTGGATTGCAATGCGCCCCCCCAAGGGCGCACGTCCCGCGGGGATAGACTCAGAAGCCAACTTCCGTCGTCCACGCCGGATGATTTCTTGGAAAGTCGCGGGCCTGCTGCCGGCGCGCGCTTGATGCCAAGCCGGCCGCTGCGAAAGACCGGGGCGGAAATTCGCCAACAATAAGTAAAGTGCTTAGATACTGACCAGCCCCTGCGCCCAGCGGCTATAGAGCACGTCTGCCACTCGGTTGAGTTGGGCAATTCGCACCGCGAGGTTTTCCTGGATGATTTCCGGGAGTTGAACGGCTGGACTGGATCGTGCGCCCGCAATTTCGGCACTGCCCACTTCGCACCAAGCCCGTATCATGGCCTCGGTCATCTCCACGTGGCATTGTAGACCGAGGTGCCGGTTATCGATCAAGTAGGCCTGATTCTCGCAATAGGCGCTTCTCAAAAGGTGTCGAGCCCCGAGCGGCAAGGTGAAGGTTTCTCCATGCCACTGGAATACGTCGAATTCGCGGGGCAAGCTTCCCAGCCAGTCAGTCACCTGAGTTTCATCCACCTTGCTGACCTTACCCCAGCCGATTTCCTTGACCGGACTGCGCGTGATAACGCC
>JBKQNQ010000142.1:0-6818 GCA_052145875.1 Thiobacillaceae bacterium | reverse complement strand
GCTCGCTGTTTGCACCGATTCATTGGAACGATCAATTCACCGGCCAAGGCCGCGTCGATGCCCTGATCCATGCCGTGACGGATCCGATTTCCGGACAGCCCGAGTTCAAGCAGACCCCGGTGGCGATTGAACCCTATCGGGCTGGCTGGTACGGTTTCGTCATGGCGCGCGCGTCGCTCGATTGTGCAGACTTGAGCGGCGGCCCCGGTGGCTACTGGGCAAAAGTGCGGGGTAAGGCGTGTTGGCGCCATGAGTTGGCCGGTGGCGGACCACCAGACGATTTCCCGGCACGCGTGCGCAATCGGATCGCCTCGTCCGCAGACTGGATGGAGATTAAAGATGTCGGCGCCACCCGCTTTCGTGGCGCCCTGATCCAGGATGGCCGCCTGCTCGCGGCGTACTTCCTGGAAGGCGAAGCCGCCCACCTTCCGCCACGGCACTGGCTGGAATCCCTTTTCGAGCGCGATCGCTTATCGGATGTTGAGCGCGGCGCTTTGCTCCTAGGACGGCCCAGCCAAGCGGTGCCGGACAGCGGGCCCGTCATCTGCGCTTGTTTCGGCGTCGGCCAAAACGCTCTGCGCCAAGCCATCGTTGCTGGCGCCGCCTCAGTCGAGGCCTTAGGTTTGACCCTCAAGGCTGGGAGCAACTGTGGTTCGTGCATACCCGAATTGAAAACCCTGCTGGCGCAGGCTTCCCTTGCGCCGCAGCCATGACTTTCCACCCACGAGGAGTACTTCCATGAACAAGGGATTCTGGCAATCTGGCCACACACCGACGCTGTTTTCCGCCTTTCTGTATTTTGACTTGGCTTTCATGGTCTGGGTGCTGCTCGGGCCCATGGGGGTACAGATCGCCCACGCCCTCGGTCTGAGCGCCGCCCAGAAAGGACTTATGGTGGCCACACCAGTCTTGTCGGGCGCCCTGCTGCGCATCGTCATGGGCGTTCTGGTAGACCACATCAAGCCCAAGAAGGCGGGAGTCGTGGGCCAGTTGGTGGTCATCGCCGGTCTTGCCGCCGGCTGGCTCGGCGGGGTGAATAGCTTTCACCAAGTATTGCTGCTGGGCGTCGTCCTGGGCTTCGCGGGAGCGTCCTTCGCCGTGGCGCTTCCCCTGGCGTCCCGCTGGTATCCGCCCCAGCATCAGGGCACGGCTCTGGGCATCGCCGGGGCCGGTAACTCCGGCACCGTGCTCGCTGCGTTGTTTTCGCCCAGCCTTGCCGCGGCGTTCGGTTGGACCAACGTCCTGGGCCTCGCGCTAATTCCCTTGTCCATTGCCCTCGTAATCTACCTGCTCCTCGCCAAGGATGCGCCGGACTGCCCTCCGGCAAAGACGTATGCCGAGTATGCCCGCATTCTCAGGGACAAGGATGCCTGGTGGTTCATGTTCTTCTACTCGGTCACATTCGGTGGTTTCGTTGGTCTGGCCTCCAGCCTCACCATCTATTTCAATGACCAGTACGGCCTGCCTCCCGTGATTGCCGGCTACTTCACCGCTGCCTGCGTATTTGCCGGCTCTCTGGTGCGCCCCGTCGGTGGAGCCGTAGCGGACCGCATCGGCGGCGTACGCTCGCTGACCGTGATGTACGTAATCGCGGCGCTAGCCTTGGCAACGGTGAGCTTCGGCCTGCCCAGCCAGTGGCTGGCGCTCGCGGGCTTCGTGGTCGCCATGCTCAGTCTTGGCATGGGCAACGGCGCGGTGTTCCAACTGGTGCCCCAGCGCTTCCGAAAAGAAATCGGCGTGATGACCGGCCTGGTGGGCATGGCGGGAGGCGTTGGTGGCTTCTACCTCGCCTCCAGCCTGGGCTTCTCAAAACAATTGAGCGGGAACTACCAAATCGGCTTCATGATCTTTGCCGGGCTCTGTCTGGTTGCGCTCATTGGCCTGACCTCGGTTAAGACCCGCTGGCGCACCACGTGGGGCGCCCAAGGCCTGGCTCGGATTTGACCGGATGGTGACGTACCTGAACATTCCGTTTATCCTCTCGTTCTGCTCAATGGCATCTTCCTCGAATGAAACTCTCTTTCGGATACGCCTCGGAGCAAGGCCCCCGTCCTCGAAATGAGGATTTTGGCGGGTTCGTGACACCTGATCCGGGCCTTGCCGCAGCAAAGGGCTGGCTGGCGGCCCTCGCGGATGGCGTTTCCGGGGGAAGCCACGGACGGGAAGCGGCGGAAAGCACGGTGCGCAATCTACTGGCGGACTACTACGCCACGCCTGAGACCTGGGAAGTGGCCCATGGTCTGGATACCATCCTGCAAAGCCTAAAT
Source organism: Thiobacillaceae bacterium (assembly GCA_052145875.1). Lineage (GTDB taxonomy): Bacteria > Pseudomonadota > Gammaproteobacteria > Burkholderiales > Thiobacillaceae > DASQBT01. Next base: position 4,551 of record JBKQNQ010000142.1, on the reverse strand, counting down.
CGCTGGCTGGTTGGCCAAATGGCTTGGCACCGTCAGGCTGGGAGCATGGCCTGCACGCTATCTGCGGTGGTATTGCGTGGGCGCCGCTGGTATCTCGCGCACGTTGGGGATACCCGTATCTACCGCCTGCGGGGTGAGCAGCTGCACCTGCTCACCCAAGATCACACGTGGGACCAACCTGGCATGGAGCACGTTTTGAAGCGTGCCGTCGGCCTGGATACGCATTTGTTGGTGGACTACGCGGAAGGTGAGTTGGCTGCGGGCGACGTATTTCTCATCGCCTGTGACGGCGTCTGGCAACCCTTGGGCCAGGTGGTACTGCACCGCCTGCTCCAACTGCACGAGGATGCCGGTTCCGCCGCCCGTAACTTGGTAGCCGAGGCCTTGCGTCAGGGGGGTGGCGACAATGCCAGCGCGCTGGTCGTTCGGGTGGACGACCTGGGCGGCGCAGACGACTCGGAATTTCTGGCCGAGCGCCACCTGCCCCTCGCCGGGCGTCTTACCCCGGGTGCGAGGCTTGACCGCTTCATCATCGATGAGGTGCTGCACGACTCGCGGGAGACACTGCTCTACCGAGCTCACGCTGAGGATTCGGGGCAAGCCTGCGTACTCAAGACCCTCCAGCCGCGCCTCGCGGGCGATACAGAACTCGCAGACCGGCTGCTGTTGGAAGAATGGCTGGGTAAACGGCTGCAGTCCCACTATTTCCCCGAAGTGCTGCCCACGCCGGGACGCAACTTCCTTTACGTGGCGTTAAGCTGGCACCCAGGCCTGACCCTACAGGCGATGTTGAACAGCGGTCACCACTTCAATCCCCAGGAAACTGTGTCCCTAGGCATCAGACTGCTGAAGGGGCTCTCAGCACTGCACCGTCTGGACGTGGCCCATCGCGACGTGAAACCCGCCAATCTGCACTTGGGACAGGACGGCAAATTGAGAATCCTCGATCTCGGTGTGGCGAGCTGTCCCGGGCATCCAGGGGGCTCGGCCGTGGGCAATCCGGGCACGCCCAGTTACCTCGCACCGGAGCTATTCTCGGTAGAGGGCGCCCTGTCAGGGATTGGTCAGGCTGCCGACCTCTATGGTGCCGGCGTGACACTCTATCACCTACTTACCCGCCATTACCCTTACGGAGAGATCGAAGCTTTCCAGCACCCGCGCTTTGGTGACCCTGTACCGCCCACGCGCTATCGTCCCGATATTCCAGGATGGCTGGAGAGTGCCCTCCTCAAGGCATGCGCGCGTCAGCAGGCAGCCCGGTTTGAAACGGCCGAAGAATTCCTGCTCGTGCTGGAACGGGGCGAGTCGAGCCGACTTGGGCGACAGCGCGCGACCCCCCTCGCCGCGCGCGACCCCCTCCGCTACTGGCAAGCGATCGCCTTGATTGCGATTGTCTTTGATCTGCTGTTGCTCTACCTGCTGCTGGCGGGCTAATCCGATCCATGGAATATCATGCTCGATAGGAACGTTGTACCTCATTTCACCACCGCCCTTTGCGCCACAGAAATCACGGACCGGCGTGATTTTTCCCACATGCCTCGGCCCGCCACAAATTGGCCGAACCGCTGGGCTCATCAACGGGACGACCATCGGTCCCCGGCGTCGAGCCGCATTTATGAGAAGCAAAGATTGGATGCGAATTTACTAATATGGGGATCAGCGATGACAAGAATGCCTTACTCAAGAAACGTGTCAGCCTGTCCGACGCGACGGCCATTATGAGCCTGCTGGGACCCGGAGTGCGCAAGGGTACCTGGGTGGCCGGCTCGGACGCTCCGGAGAAGACTACGGTCAGGATTGGCTTCATCCCACTGATTGATTGTGCGAGTATCGCCATTGCCGTGGAAAAGGGATTTGACAAGAAGTACGGCATTGAGATTATCGCGCGGAAGGAGACCAGCTGGGCGAACGTGCGCGACAAACTGTCGACCGGCGAGCTTGATGCCGCTCATGTCCTCTACGGCCTCGTGTACGGCTTGCACTTGGGTGTCGGTGGTCCTCAAAAGGACATGGCCGTATTGATGTCGCTCAATTACAACGGCCAAGGCATTACCCTAAATAATCGACTACGGTCAAAAGGTGTCGCCGATGGCGCCGCGCTGTCCAAACTTGTCAAGGCCGAGCCCAAGGAGTGGGCCTTCGCCCAGACCTTCCCAACGGGAACCCATGCGATGTGGCTGTATTACTGGATGGCGACCTATGGGATTAATCCATTCTCAGACGTGAAGGTGTTCACTGTGCCGCCGCCGCAGATGGTCGCCAACATGCGTATCGATCGGATGGACGGCTATTGTGTTGGCGAACCCTGGAACGCCCGCGCCGTCTGGGACAAAATCGGCTTTACCGCCGCCACCAGCCAGGACATCTGGCGCGACCATCCGGAGAAGGTCCTTGGCTCGACGCTCGAGTTTGTCCAGAAGAATCCCAACACCGCACGCGCGATTGTGGCCGCACTGCTCGACGCATCGAAGTATATTGACACAAGGAGAAATCTGCCCGCAATAGTCAAGATTATTGCCGGCAAGGCCTATGTGGATACCGAAGCTCAGATGATTGAGGACTGCATGCGAGGCAATTATGACAACGGCATCGGCAAGAAGTGGAAAGACACCAACCACATAAAATTTTACGGTGAGGGCAAGGTCAACTTCCCATACCTGTCTGATGGCATGTGGTTTCTGACCCAACACAAACGCTGGGGCCTACTCAGATCTCATCCGGACTACCTCGCCGTAGCCAAGCGGGTAAACCAAATCGCCGTGTACAAGGAGGCTGCGACATTGGCCAGAGTGCCCGTTCCCGACGTTGAGATGAGAACGTCACGACTGAGCGACGGCGTGGTCTGGGATGGCAAAAATCCAGAAAGCTACGCCGATGGCTTCAACATAAAAGTGTGATTAACCCGTAATCTGGAGGGGTTGAACCTATAGCGTCCTTTTTTTTGAGTCCACTTTGACAGATCAGACCCCAAAACGACCTTCAATTCACGGATCAGGTTCGATGGCATGAGCAAGCCTCGCTCGAAGCAGACAGAACCCAAGGTTCCAGCGCGAAACAGCGCACTGAAGGTAATGATCGTCGATGAGAATGGCGAACGCAGTCGCCAGTTACGCGGCGCCTTGAGCCTAGCCGGTTACCATGTTGTTGCGGAGCTCCGAGAGGCCATCGACCTGCCGGATGCCGTCGCCGGCCTGAAGCCACATATCGTGATCGTCGCGGCGGATTCACCGGATCGAGACACCCTTGAACAGATCAGCCTGACCACAAAAAGCGCCCCCAGGCCGGTAGTCATGTTCACACATGATGGCGCGAGCGACACAATTAAAGCTTCGGTGAAGGCAGGCGTGTCGGCCTACGTGGTGGATGGCTTGGACATGGCCCGATTGAAGCCCATACTCGAAGTGGCTTGTGCCCGTTTTGAAGCTCACCAGGAATTGAGCCAAAAACTTGCCAGCACCGAGCGGGAATTGGCCGAAAGAAAATCAGTTGAGAGAGCCAAGGGACTGCTGATGGAACGACGCGGGCTCAGTGAGGAAGAGGCCTTCAAGGAACTGCGCAATCTGGCTATGAGTACCGGAAAGTCCCTTGGTGAAGTGGCTGACACACTCATTGCCGCCGCCCATCTGCTGAATTTTACCTAGGAGAATGAGGGTCGTCAGCGGGTTGCATGGGCATCGCGAATCGAGTTGGGATCGAACCCTGCGGGCCGATTAACACCCATCGTCATCGCCACATGCGTAAGATGTCCGTCAGATCCACGGTGGACTTTCGTCCAGCTTGGATCGATGCCAGCAGACAACATCCTGAACCGTCTGTGAGGTCATTTCAGTTCCGCGCTCCGATACGCGGAAGGTTTCCTTACGCACGTGATCGCTCGGCAGCTGTTCCCGGTCTCCCCGGGCCTGCCAGTAACCCCGTTGTCCAGTGAAGCCTCACTGGCCGATCGGGCCCAGGAGCTAAACGACCCCTCTTTCACGCACGGGGCCCGCCAATGGCACGGGATTGATGCCACCGCAGTGAATCGGTACGAAACTTCCTGACCCACGGATGGTCTGGAGATAGAGGTCGTGCCATGAACAATTCGGACCTTATCGACAGAGGTTTTGTCACGGCGAAGGTGGATACCGTGATCGATTTTGCCCGCCGGGGTTCGTTGTGGCCCATGGCCTTTGGGCTGGCGTGCTGCGCTGTGGAGATGATGCAGGCCGCGACCTCGCGGTATGACTTGGATCGCTTCGGGGTCGTATTTCGCGGCAGCCCTCGCCAATCCGACCTGATGATCGTCGCTGGCACACTGTGCAACAAAATGGCGCCCGCGCTACGCAAGGTTTACGACCAGATGACAGAGCCGCGGTGGGTGATTTCAATGGGCTCGTGCGCCAACGGAGGGGGGCCGTATCACTACTCCTATTCGGTGGTGCGCGGCTGCGACCGGATCGTGCCGGTGGATGTATATGTCCCGGGGTGCCCGCCGACCGCCGAGGCTTTGCTTTACGGGATCATCCAGTTGCAAAAGAAAATCAAACGAACCAACACGATCGCGCGCTAGGA
>JBKQNQ010000141.1:0-15828 GCA_052145875.1 Thiobacillaceae bacterium | reverse complement strand
CTGGCCTGAGCCTCCAGTTTGACGGGGCTGGGTTTGGACTTCATGCCGCGCCCCGAGGGCCGGTCGGGCTGGGTGAGCACCAGCGCCACCTCATGCCCTGCCTGCCCCACTGCCAACAGCGCCCGGCGGGCGAACTCGGGGGTGCCCGCAAAAACGATTTTCATGTCCGCTACAGAACCAAGTGTTGCGCGTCGGGAGTGGGGATATTTTTCTCCCGGGCCTCCTTCAGCAACTTGGTCTTGATGCGCGTTCGCTTCAGGCGAGAAAGGTATTCGACAAACACCTTACCCAACAAATGATCCATCTCATGCTGAACGCAGACCGCAAGCAACCCGTCGGCCTCGAATTCATACGTATCCCCACGCCGGTTGAGCGCGCGCACCTTGATTCTTTCAGCTCGATGGACCTTCTCATAGATTCCAGGGAGCGAAAGACACCCCTCCTCCCATTCAATATCGCCATGCTTCTCGATGATTTCGGGATTGATGAGAACCTTCAAGTCGGTGTGATCCTCGGAAATATCGATCGCAATGACCCGCTCGTGAATGTTCACCTGCGTGGCCGCCAAGCCGATTCCTGGGGCCGCGTACATGGTTTCCGCCATGTCGTCCACCAATCTTTGAATGCGGCCGTCCACTGCCTGCACAGGCTTGGCTACCGTGTGTAGCCGGGGATCAGGATATCGAAGGATGGAAAGTTTCGCCATACGAGCTTGTGTCAATAAGGGGTTAGGCGCAAAGTTTCATGATATGTTGAAAACTGGGCTAAATCGGATGAGATTTCGTCCGTTAACGCTCAGAGTATTCCACATTTCTCAAAAATTAGACAAGGTCTAAATTAGGGGTTCCACACATGCGCAAATTTTTGATTGCCGCCTTATTCTCGGCGTTCGCCCTGCCCGCCGTGGCCGACGAACTCCAGTTGCGAGACGACGCCCCGGAAAAATATTCCGTGGTGAAAGGCGACACCCTTTGGGACATCTCGGGACACTTCCTGAAGAGCCCATGGCGGTGGCCAGAGATCTGGAGGATGAACAAGGCCGAAATTGAAAATCCCCACTGGATTTACCCGGGGGACTTGATTGTGCTCGATCGTTCCGGCGCCCAGCCGCAGCTCAGACTGGTACCTGGCGATCACCATGGCCTGGAAACCACGAAGCTTTCCCCATATGCGCTCGAGACCAAGATCGAAACCAATGCCATTCCCACGATCCCGATTTCTGTCATTCACCCCTACCTCGTCCAGCCTCGCGTCGTCCCGGCAGGGGATCTGGACCGAGCCCCCTTTATCCTCGGTACCAACGACGAACGGATGGTTCTGGCCACGGGCGACACCGCGTACGCGACCGGGGGGCCCAGCGGGGCCACGCGGTGGAACGTGTTGCGCCCGGGTGGGGCGTTGAGGGACCCGGAAACCGGCGAGCTCCTCGGGTACGAAGTTGAATACCTAGGGGACGCCCACACCGTGGTGCCCGGCGCCCCCCAAAAAATACTCATCACCCAGGCTGTGCAGGAAATCCTGCCCCGGGACAAGTTGCTTCCCGCTGACGACACAACGCCGTTTGAATACGCCCCGCACGGCCCTGAAAACCGCGTGCTCGGCCGGATCATTTCTGCATATGGGGCGATTACCGATTCGGGCCGCTTCCAAACCGTTGTCATCAACCGTGGCACCAAGGATGGGATCGACCCCGGCGAAGTTCTCGCAATTTACCGCAATGGCGAAACCGTCAAGCTCTCTAAAGACGAGCAAAAAAACATTGCTTGGCTTGCTAAAGGTGCAGGTGTACCGAATAACGCATGGCTGACCAATGACGTGCGCTGCCTGAGCAAGGGGGGCAAGGTCAACTACGATGAGCCCGTTGACACGGCGGACGTGTATCGCAGCGAATGCTTGAACAGTGCGGACGCAAGCCTTATCAAGCTACCCGACAATCGAAGCGGGCTGTTGATGGTCTACCGCGTCTATGACAAGGTCTCCTATGCACTCATCATGCAGTCTGACCAGGCCGTTCATTTGTTGGATGTTGTCCGAAACCCCTGAGGCCGCCGTTGAGTCACTGCTCGCCGCCCGAGCCGTGGCTCAAGTTCTGCCTCATCCCGGGTGTCGATGATGCAGCGCTCCGCAAACTGATCGCGTGCTTTGGCGGCATCGATGCCGCCGCGGCCGCATCCGTCGCCGATCTTAGACAAGCACTCTCGCCAAGATTGGCCGAGGCAATTCAGGCCGGTCCCGATCCCAATTTACTCGTGAACACCTTGGGCTGGCTGGAACGGCCCAACCACTTCCTACTGACATGGATGGATCCCGATTACCCTCCATTGCTGCGGGAAATCGCGGACGCGCCTCCCGTGCTCTATGCCTTGGGACACCTTGACCTGCTAAGTCGGCCAAGCTTGGCGATCATTGGTTCGCGCCATGCCACGGCCCACGGTGAATGCAATGCCGAAGCGTTTGCCGAAGCCCTATCCAATGCGGGCTTAACCATCATCAGCGGCTTGGCAGTGGGAATCGACACGGGTGCCCATCGAGGCGGGCTCAAGGCGCAAGGGTCTTCCATCGCCGTGGTGGGAACAGGGCTGGACCGAGTTCACCCGGCCGCAAACAAGGCGCTCGCCCATGCCATTGCAGACAAAGGGCTGCTCCTTTCGGAATTTAGCCTGGGAACTCCGTCCGTGCCGGACCACCTCCGGAAGCGCAACCGGATTATTAGCGGTCTTTCACTTGGGGTGCTGGTCGCAGAGGCCACCCTGCACTCGGACTCCCTCCTGACCGCCCGCCTGGCGCGGGAGCAGGGGCGCGAGGTGTTCGCAATTCCCGGCTCGATTCACTCGCCCCGGTCACGCGGCTGCGACGTGCTCATCCAACAAGGGGCCAAGTTGGTGAAAACGGCTAACGACGTCCTCGAGGAGCTCGGATGGCCGGTCATGCCAGCCGTGTCTGGCGCAGGTGCCGGGCCAAACGATGCTTTGCTTAAGCTTATGGGCCACGTCCCGGTAAGCCTCGACACCCTGATTGCCATCACCGGGTTGACGGTGGAGGCGCTTTCAGCGAAGCTGTTGGCGCTCGAAGGGGAAGGCTACGTTACGCGGCTGCCCGACGAACATTACCAACAACTCTTTTAACTGGAATGCTTGAGATCCTCGTTTTTCTGTACAAGAGCTACCGTCATGCGGAACTGGCGCCAGATCGCGATGCGCTGGAGGAGCGTCTTTTTGCCGCCGGCTTCGAAGCAGCGGAAATCGATCGTGCCCTCGACTGGCTGACGCGCACCAGTGTGTGTTCCAGCCATCCCGGACTAATGCACGCCGGCTTTCGCCACTTCGCTCCGGAAGAGGCAAAGCGGCTAAATAGCGAATGCCAGGCGACCCTGCGCTACCTGGAACAGGCCGCAATTCTCGACGCTGCATCGCGGGAATGGGTCATCCACGGCCTCCTCGCGCTCTCAAGCCACGAAATCGAACCGGATCACGTGCGTTGGATGACACTAATCGTCCTATGGAGTCGCAGCTACACCGGGCAGTATGCATTTATTGAAGACCTGCTGATCAACCCCACTGAATATCAATTGCATTAATGAGCAAACTGGTCGTTGTCGAATCCCCGTCAAAATGCAAGACCCTGAAAAAATACCTGGGTCCGGATTTCGACATTCTCGCGTCCTATGGCCACGTTCGCGATCTCGAGCCTAAGACTGGCGCAGTCGATACGGCCAAGGACTTCTCCATGAAGTACCAATTGATCGAACGCAATTCCAAGCACGTCGAGGCGATCTGCAAAGCAGCAAGGAAAGCCGAAGAAATTCTGCTGGCGACTGACCCGGACCGAGAGGGTGAGGCGATTTCCTGGCACATTGCGGAGATTCTGAATGAGCGCAAGCTGCTTAAGCCCGGCAAGCTCAAGCGCATCGTATTCTATGAGATCACCCAAAGTGCGGTGCGAGAGGCTGTCGCCCATCCGCGCGAGGTATCCATGGACCTCGTCAATGCACAGCAGGCCCGGCGGGCGTTGGATTACTTGGTCGGCTTTAATCTGTCCCCACTCCTGTGGAAGAAAATTAGCCCCGGCCTGTCGGCCGGTCGCGTGCAGTCGCCCGCGCTTCGAATGATCGTGGAGCGCGAAGAAGAGATCGAGAAATTCCAGCCGCGGGAATACTGGACATTGCATCTGGAAAGTCACAAAGACGCGCAAACGTTCGACGCCCGCTTGGTACAGTTCAAGGGCAGCAAAATCCAGCAGTTCTCAATTGAGAACGAGGCGAGCCAGGCCGATGTGCTCAGCGCGCTGGAAGGAAAGTCAGCCCGCGTGCTTAGTGTGGAGAAGAAACGCCGCGTCCGCCACGCCGGCCCCCCTTTCACCACCTCCACCCTGCAGCAGGCCGCCGTCCGTCAACTCGGGATGACCACCGACCGCGTCATGCGCACCGCCCAGCAGCTGTACGAAGGCATCGACACGGGCAGCGGCGCAGTTGGTCTCATCACCTACATGCGAACGGACTCGGTCAACCTTGCAAGCGAGGCCGTCGACGACATTCGCAGCCACATTGGTGCCCATTTCAGCGCCGATTACCTTCCTCCGAGCCCCCAACACTACAAGGCGAAGACCAAGAACGCCCAGGAAGCGCACGAAGCAATCCGCCCCACCTCGGTTAGCCACACCCCGGAGTCCGTCAGGGGCCACCTGTCCCAGGATCAATTTCGTCTATATGAACTGATTTGGAAACGTGCCGTGGCATCGCAGATGACCGCCGCCCAATTTGACACTGTGGCAGCGGATATCGCAGTCGGTGAGGGTATCTTTCGCGCCAACGGCCAGACACTTGCCTTTCCCGGCTTTCTGGCGGTCTATCAGGACGCTGAGGAATCAGAGGAAGAGGCCAAATTGCCCCCGCTGAAGCACGGTGAGGAACTGCCGGTGGACCGGCTGCACGGCGAGCAGCATTTCACCCAACCGCCGCCACGCTTCACTGAAGCCAGCTTGGTGAAGGCCTTGGAGGAATACGGCATCGGGCGGCCCTCAACCTATGCCAGCATCATCTCAACCCTGCAGGACAGGGAATACGTGGTATTAGACAAAAAGCGCTTTCAGCCCACGCCGATCGGCCGTTTGGTGAGCTGCTTCCTCATTCGTCACTTCACCCAGTACGTTGACTACGATTTCACAGCCAAGCTGGAAGACAATCTGGACGAGGTGTCCAATGGCAAACGTGTGTGGACTCGACTGCTAGGAGACTTCTGGCAGGAATTCAATGAAACGCTCGGTCTCAAACAGGATGTCGACCGAGGCTGCCCGATCCCCGATGAAGCCTGTCCGAAATGTGGCAGTCCGCTCAACATGCAGGCCAGCAAGAAGGGCTTGTTCATTGGGTGCACCGCCTACCCTCAATGTGACTATACGCGTCCGCTGTTTGGCAACGAAGAGGGGCCAACCATTCTTGGACGGGACCCGACCAGTGGCCACAACGTCCTGATGATGACTGGCCGCTATGGCCCGTACGTCCAGGTGGGCGAAACACCGGAAGACAAGAAGATCAAGCCGCGACGCGCCTCCTGGCCCAAGGAGCTGCCGCTTGAGCAAGCCGACCTTGCAACGGCACTCAAGCTTCTGTCTCTACCGCGAGAGTTGGGGGCGCACCCGCAAACCGGCAAACCGATAGTCGCCAACATTGGCCGCTTCGGGCCGTACCTGTTGCACGACGCGAAGTTCAAGTCGATCCCAAAGACTGACGATGTGTACACCATCGGCCTGGAGCGTGCTCTCGAAGTACTTGTAATGGAGCGTGCCCCGCGGACCGGAGGCGCAGCTGGCGAAGGCAAAACCCTGGGCACGCACCCCGATGACGAAAAACCGGTTCAGCTGTTCAATGGCCGCTACGGCTGGTATGTGAAGCACGGAAAAATCAACGCTACACTACCGAAGAATCGGGATCCCGAATCCATTAGCCTTGAAGATGCGGTTGCGCTCATTGCAGAAAAGGCGGCGAAAGGCCCAGTGAAACGGCCTGCGGCGCGACGTCCCGCGACCAAACTCAAGGCTGCGCAGAAGTCCACCGTGACACCCGCCCCGAAAAAGTCGTCGCGCAAAAAGGCCGCTTGAGTGCATGACACCGCGCCTTCTCTCCCTGATTGAGGCGGGGGGCTACCCGGATTTTCGTCCGCTATATGAGCAACTCGGATTTGAGGTGGTGACCGAGTTTTCGGTTCGCCGTGCACAGGCACGGCTGCGCGCGTTCTCGCCTGATGTACTGGTGGCGGATTTTCATCGACGCTATTTCCACGACCGGGTGAGCAACCTCGAATCGCTGCTGGCGATCCGATGCCGCCTGCCCCGCCTACGCACCATCGTGATCTACGACCCCATTCACGAGGCCGATGTAGCACGCCTCAAACTACGCTGTGCAATCGACATTGCGCTGCCGCTGCCCATATCGGCCGCCGCGATGACAGAGGCACTAGGGGTTCGATAAGGTCAGCCAGCGCCACTCGCCCTGCGCCAAATCCTTCGGCAACATATACGGGCCAACAGCTTCCCGATGCAACGCTGTTACCCGATTGCCGCTCGCCGCAACCATGCGCTTGACCTGATGGTATTTGCCGCTGGTAATGGTTAAGCGCATTGAATGCTCGTCGAGCTTTTCGGCGGCCGCCGCTGAGATCATTTCTGGCTCATCATGCAGTGTTACGCCCTGGACCAGAGCGGCGAGCTGTTCGTCGCCGATAGGGTGCTTGGTCGTCACCCGGTACACCTTAGGCACCTTCTTCTTGGACGAGCTTAGCGCATGGATGAATGCCCCATCATCTGTTAGCAGCAGCAATCCCGTCGTGTCTTCATCCAATCGACCCACGGTTTGCACGCCTCGCTCGATCAACTGAGGGGGGAGAAGGCTCAAGACGCCCGGGTGATGCTTCGGGTGGCGCGAACATTCGTAGCCCGCAGGCTTGTGCAACATAAGATACGCTTTCTCACGGTAATGCCAAATCTTTGCATCGACGCAAAACGTCAGCCCTACGGGATTGACCTCCAACTCGGGGTCCGAAACGATCTCACCGGCGATCGCCAGACGCTGCGCAAGTATCATGTTGCGACACGCGCGACGCGTGCCAAAACCTTGGGATTGGAGCATCCGCGTAAGATTCATTGAGTGCGCTTCAAATTAACCGAAGCAGAATAGTACCGCGCTTTTTTGTACGGCATCGCGCCCGGCGAGATCTCCAAGGGGCACGCGAAACGACCCCGTTGCGCGCGTTTCTTAACGTTTCGCCCCGCATCATGCGCGTGGCCAAAATTGACGCCTTGTCGACGCCGTGCACATCTGAGCCCCAGTTAAGCGGCGCATCCGAACCGCCATCGACGCATGACGCTTGAGTTGGGCCTCGCCGGGCGAAGGCGCAGCTCAATGCGCCCGACTGCCTGATCGCCGTAACGAACAAACCTTAAGTGAGATGATTTCGGTTGCGGTTGGCGACACGCCACCGTGGTGAGCGGTACGCCGGGTTGACTTCCGCGTCTGCGCCAAGCCCCTTAGGTGGGCCCAGCCCGGATTGCCGGGACGGAAACGCTTGCGCCTTTTCGGCGTCAAGGACGTGGATAAGCGGGTTCCCAGATGCTATCCCAGGCCGCCTGCGTGCCGATGCGCAGACGCTCGGGCACCGAGAGCTTGCGCTGGTAGTGCACATGCAGGACCTTGCCGTGTTGGCAAGCCATTCGAATGATCTCGTCGCTGGTGGCAAGTTCGTCCACCAGCCCGAGTTCCAAGGCCCGACTGCCCAGCCAGGCCTCGCCAGTGGCGACTTTTTCCATGTCGAGTTGCGCTCGGCGACCCTGCACGAACGCGCGGAAGAGGTCGTGGATATCGTCCAGTTCCTCACGCAGTTTGGTGCGACCCGCTTCGGTGTTTTCGCCGAATAAGGTCACAGTACGCTTAAATTTTCCTGCGGTGAATTGCTCCCAATCGATGTTTCTGGCCTGGAGCCAGCGATGGAAGTTGGGCATTTGCGCGACCACGCCAATTGAACCGATAAGCGCGAAGGGTGATGCGACAATCTTGTCGGCAACGGCCGCCATCAGATAACCGCCGCTTGCCGCGACGGTATCGACCATCACTGTGAGGGGTAGCTTCGCACCGCGCAACCGGAGCAGTTGGGCTGCGGCAAGCCCGTAGCGGTTGACCATGCCGCCCCCGCTTTCCAGGCGTAACAGCACGGCATCGCCGCCTTTGGCCACCTCCAGAATGGCGCTGATTTCCTCCCGCAGTGCACTGTATGCGGAAGCGCGGAGGTCCCCCTTGAAGTCCAGCAAATAACTGCAGGGAGTTTCTTCGACGGCTTCCTGTTCGGCCTTATGCGCAATCTTCCGGCTCTTGTGCAGCGTCTTGTGCGCTTTCTTTGTAAGGCGCATCACCTGTATCATGTCCCCGGCAGCTTCGAGCTGCCGATTGACGTCGGTTACCTGGATTTGACCGACTCGCTTAGGTTTCCGTCGGGATAGTGCGACAAGACCGACAGCGAGAAGAAGCACGGCGACCACAAAGGTGGCGGCTTCGGCAAGAAAGAGCGCGTATTGCGCGAGAAACCCGTTCATTCGCGAATGGTACACCAAGACCTCCGCATCGGCTCGGATGGTGCCTCTCGAGCACGGTTTAGGCGAATGGCAGGCCTGCCGTCCCGCGCTCCATGGCGGGGGCGCCGGTATGCCGCGTCGGGGATCCGACCCACCAACAACAACGGGCCTAAGGCCCGATCACGCTAAGGCCCCGTTCCCTATCGCCCGACGTGGCGACCCTGCGGTTCAGTCGTGCGCCATCTGCAAGACCAACTTCAGCCAGAACCAACCGATGTTGGTCTTGTCGTGAAGCATTGACCGTTCACCGATTTCAAGGCCGGAATCGCCCCACCGCCCCACGCACCCGTCCGGTCCGCAGTGTGCGCGACGGGTTGCCAACGGGCGAGAGGAAGCTACCGCTGCTGCATGCTAGAATTGCCCAAAAACGAGATCGCGCTTCACGAGGCGGCCGTTCGGGCGGCGCATGCTGGCTCACCCACGTGGCGCTTTGGCCGAAACCCGCATCCCCGCCTTTAAGGAGCATGGGCACCATCCCCAATTCGGGAACCGAATGAATATTCTACTCATCGAGGATAACCGCGATATCGCCCGCAATATCTTCGAGTTTTTTCAGGCCAAGGGTCATGACATGGACATGGCGTGGGATGGCATATCCGGCCTGCACTTGGCGGCGTCTAATTCCTATGATGTCCTGATCCTTGACTGGATGTTGCCGGGGCTCGACGGATTGACCGTGTGCCGGCGCCTTCGCGAAGCCGGTAAGCAGATCCCCATACTCATGCTGACGGCACGCGATTCGCTAAACGACAAGATCGATGGCCTGAAGGCGGGCGCCGATGACTACCTCGTCAAACCGTTCGCAATGCGCGAGGTGGAGGCGCGGCTGATGGCGTTGGTGCGGCGGGCGCAATCGCGGGGGGGTGACTCGATGCTTCAGATTGGCGACCTGGTGTTCAATCCCAATACGCTTCGGGTCATGCGCGGCAAGCGCCAGGTTGAGCTGCCGCCGATCGCACTCAAGCTGCTAGAGACCCTGATGCGGTGCTCGCCACGCGTCGTGCGCCGGGAAGAGCTAGAAAGGGAGATCTGGGGCGAATCAACGCCAGATAGCGACGCGCTTCGCGCCCATCTTCACCTCTTGCGCCACGCCGTCGAAATGCCTCCCGAGAAGCCGTTAATCAAGACCTACCGTGGCATCGGCTATCAGATAAGCGATGAATAGCTCACACCGATGCCATGCCGCCTAACTAGACGCCCACATGGGAGGGGATGGACGCAATGAACTCCAGCCCCTCGACCGGTCTGCGCCACAGCCTCCGCCTCCGCCTTGCGACGACCTTTGCCGTGTTCGGCACGCTGGTCAGCCTATTGCTGTCCGGCGGCGTATTTCTGGCCGCGCAGCATACAAGCCAGCGCCTAATGGATGAAACGCTGCGCGCTGAACTTGAGGACTACTCGGCCAGGCGGGCGCGCAACCCCAGTTCGGTACCGCCAGCCACGGTCAGCATTCGCGGTTATATTTTTAGGCCGGGCGGCGACCATGGGGACACGCCCCATCCGGTCGTGGACTTGCCTGTTGGGAAGCATCAATTGCTGCTGCAGGGCATTCCCTATCGGATCAGCGTGGTTGACCACGGTAATGAGCGCTACGTGATGATGTTCAATGAGGTCCGGCAACGCCGCCGGGAAGAAGAGTTCCTCCTCTTCCTCTTGGCGGGGACGGTCGTCATGGCATTGGTTTCGGCGGCGCTCGGCTGGTGGCTGGCAGGCCGCATCGTCGCGCCCATCGCGGAACTGGCCCGGTTGATCGGCACGGCCCGACCGAAAGAGGCTGCAGGCGCAGAGATTGAGTTCCCAGATGACGAGATCGGCAAACTCGCAAGCGGGGTCTTCGGGGAATATGTGAGACGCATGCGCGCCTTTATCAGTCGCGAACAGGCCTTCAGCACGGACGTCAGCCATGAGCTCCGCACACCCCTGTCCATCGTGCGAGGCGTTGTGGAGTTGATGGAGGACGATGAACACCTTGATCAACGAGAGCGCGACCGAATCGATCGGATACGGCGAGCGGTCGACGGCATGATTGACATCACCTCGGCACTTCTGGTGATGGCGAGAGAGGACACCCTGCACGAACCCCCCACCGCACCCTGCGACGTGTGCAGCGTGGTACACGACGCCGTCGATGTCAATCGGCGCCTGCTCAGCCCAAACGCGGCCGTAGAAATTGTTTGCCGCAGCCATCCGCAGCTCCCGGTGGAGGGGACGCTGCTAAAAATCGTAGTCGCGAACCTCGTCCTCAATGCCTTCGCGCATACGGAGACCGGCACGGTCGCCATCATCGTTGACGATGCTGGCGTCACCGTCAATGATACCGGCCGGGGAATTCCCGGCGAGGAAATCGGCAAGGTATTCCAGAAGCATTTCAAGGGTGCGGACAGCGCGGGAGCCGGAATTGGCCTTTCGCTCGTCAAGCGCATTTGCGATCGCTACGGGTGGGAGGTGATCCTCGAAAGCACCGTTGGTTACGGCACCTCTGCCCGCTTGATCTTTTCCGCGTCACGGGTCGGATCTTAACGTTTCCTTAACACCGAATTGACGCAGCCCCAATGGTGATCGCGGTAGATTAGAGGCACGTTGGGGAGCGCCCAGTATTCTGGCGTGGCGGCTTGCTGCGCCGATACGCGGAATCAGCCTCCGGTTCACACTTGATGGAATACGTGCTGCGGCGCGATTCATCCTTGGGGATTCGAATCATGAAAACTGTATCGCTGTCAGGTTCTTCCGTTTCGCTCGGTGCACCCGCCGACCGGAGCTCCATCGAACGTTTTTTTCTCGGGAGCGTATTCCGAGTGGTCCGGCTGATTCGCAAACAGGCTGATGTCTTCGCAGCAATAGCCTTGGGCGAAGGCGGAGACCACGAAGGCGCGGCCGACCTCCTTGCCCGATCCAACGACACGAAACGCTGAACCGTCTACGGTAGTAACGGACGCCCTAGTCTCGCGCCGGAACGGCACCTCGCTGAACGATTAGCACCGCGCTATTGGCGTGACTCGCCACCCGTTCAGATGTGCTGCCGACCAAGATCCGTTCCAGCCGATTGATCCCACGACGCCCGATCACAATCAAGTCAGCGCCCGCCTCCTGGGCAACCGACAATATCGCCTCGGCAGGCTTGCCACCGCTGGCGACTCGCCCGGTGGCCTGGGCGCCTGCCCCGCGTACCACCGCGAGCGCTTGCTCCATGTGCCCTGTGGCGGTGGCCTCGTCCCCATGATGTGGCTCGACCACCGAAATTACAATCAGCGGCAACCCGGCGTGAACCGCAATTGCGCCGGCCACCGTCGTCGCGCGGGTGCTGTGCGACGACCCGTCCGTGGCCAGAACAATCGCCCGAGACCACAATTGTTCCGCGCGCGGCACAATCAGGACATCGCAGGGCGCGTGGCCAGTCACCGTGTGGACCATTTCGCCCAAAAGCACGTTGGCAAGAAAACCCCGCCGACCGCGCCGGCGCACCACAATCAAGTCGGCCTGCTGCTCTTTAGCCTCGTTGACAATTTCGCGGAACGGTTCCTCACCGAGCCGGACCGTGCCAATCAGTTTCACCCCGCGGGTGCCGGCCGCCCGAGTCAATTTCTCGACTTTTCCCGCTGCCTCGGCCTCCGAACGCTCCTCGAGTGCGGGGGCAATGCTTGCGTATTCAGGATTGCTGACGACTGGCAGCACCATCCTCAGCGGCAAGCCGTAGCTCGCAGCCAGTTCGATGCCGACGCGTTCAGCGCCGGCATCGAACTCGGTGCCTTCGCTTGCAAGAAGGATGGATTTGAATGGGCTCGCCACGGTCGTCACCCTCGTGTCATCGCAGCGCCGCCAAGATGTTCGAGGCCGAGACAACAAGCACTACGACCAATAGCGCAGAAATGACAAGGTGCGCCGTTTCGCGGTGGCGTGCAAAAATTGGCATGATTGCCAACGTGCTGAAGGCGGAGACGCTTGCGAGTACGACGATACCGGTCAGATTGAGCACGTCACCCTTGCCAATCTCCGCTAGCCAGCCCCAGCCAGTGGGTGTGTGCGTCGCTTTGACGAATTCCGCAACCGGCAATCCCCAGTATTTTGGCAGCTGATCGACGGGGACCAATGGTTCCAGGACCCCGGCGAGGTACAGGACAAAGGTTACGACCAAAAGAACGAAACCCGCCTGAACGCCGACGCCCAGCACCTTCGCGTACCTGAGTTGTTCGGGAGAGGCGTACTTTTCCGGATCATTCATTTCACTGTGTCTCCGATCATCATGGCCAAATGCCCACACCCTTGAGGAGTGCCCGAACCCCCGCGATCAACAGCATCATGATCGCCAACCGGCGGATCGCAGAGGCCTTCACCACGCGAAGCAGCCGCACCCCGATCATCGCGCCCATCATCATGCCAATAATGGACGGCACGACGATAATGGGCAAAATCGCGCCCTGGTTAATATAGACCCACGCCGCCGACGACGTCATGGACAGAATCAGGCTGCTGCTGCCCGCTGCCACCTTGAGGGGGACACCCATCAGCAAGTTCAATGTTGGCACGTTGGCCCACCCCGCCCCCAATCCAAACATTCCCGCCAGAACACCGATGAACACGAAGGTCAGCAAGGCCATCGGCGTCCGGTGCACCATCCATTCGATGTCCTGGCCGTGCGCGGTATCATGAAAGATACCGTTGATACGCAACGCCGCTGACACGGGATCGGCCTTCTGGACTCCCGGGATTTCTGACTTCTTGGCCGCCCACATTAAGACTACGATGCCCAGGATGATGACGCCCAAAGCCGTCTGCACGATAGCCGCCGGAAGAATCAATCCCATCATCGCCCCGGCGATCTGACTCACCGCAACCAGCAGCGAGAGTGGCAGCGCCAGGCGTAGACTCGCTAGACCCATTCGTAACAGGCTTGGGCTGGCAGCCAACGCACTCGCCAGTGCAACCATCAGCCCGCCACCGCGAACAAAATCCAGGTGAAAGGGGAAAAACCCACCAACGATGGGTACGAACAGAACACCGCCGCCTACTCCCGCCGGGACCGCAATAATGCCTAGAACAAAACACACCAGGAACAGCGCAAGGGCCCACCCCCACCACGGCATCGTGCTGGCTGCGCCATTGGACGCGAACGCGGGCGCGCTCACGCACAGAACGAGGAGCAGGACTGAGAATAGCGCCCGCCGACGGTTTACGGGGGATAGCGTCAATTTAGAGTTCCATATCGGGAAGGACCACGGCGGGTGGGGAAGGCAGGGTCGGAATGGTAACCGAGCTATCCGATATTGGGAAGTCACGGATCGTTAGGCTTAGTGGCCCGCCTAGCTTGACACGGAGTGCTGCCACGGGACATCTTGGGCCCCCGGAGGAAGAATAATGACGTCATAAAGCCTCTCTAACGCTGGCTAGGCCGGCTGTATTTCCATGACCACGCAGCCGTTTGTCGGGAACCGGGCAACCGTGCCATACGTCCGAACTTCCCTCCTAGACTGTCGAACGGCGGGTTCGTTCCAAACGTCGGTGGATGCGCCCACGGACCGCGAGCTACGTTGCGAACAATGGCCTAACCAGTTGGGACAACAGGCATAACCTTTTGGAGACGCGATGATGGCCACGCTGCATGGCGGCGTCACGTGGCTGCGATGGAAGTGGGCTTCGATTCGGGTGACCTTATGATCATTGTCGCGGATCGAAGATAAAATATCATACCAATCAATCACTTAACTGACACCGTCCCTATATGAACGCAATGGCGTGGACATTACACGTTTCCCCAAGGGGCCAAGCGCCAGGGCAGACGCAGCTCGTGGGCCCCCGGCGTGGCCCGACCCTTCTATTTTTTTCCAAGTTGAACTAATATAGTACTCAAATAGTCCTTTAAAGAATCCGCAGGGGTGAAGATGCTGCGATTATCCAAGCTGGGCGACTACGCTACGGTGATCATGTCTCGAATAGCGAGCCAGCCGGACGTTGCCTATTCCGCGTCAAAGCTGGCTCAGGAATTGGACGTTCCCCAACCGACGGTGGCCAAGCTCCTGAAGCTCCTCGCCAAGGGACGGGTCCTGACCTCCGTCCGTGGTGTCAAGGGCGGCTACCTCCTGGCGCGAAGTCCCAGGGAGGTTTCCCTCGCGGATGTCATTGCGGCCGTGGAGGGGGTGCCCGGGCTCACGGAATGCATCAATTCACCGGGTGCCTGCAGCCTTGAAAGCCGCTGCAACATGAGGCGCAGCTGGCCCGCCATAAACAGTGTCGTGGTGGGCGCGCTGGCCAGCGTGAGTTTGGCCCAGGTGGGCGAGACGTGGCGTCCCTTGCGTAGACCAGATGCCGGTTAGGAAATTACGGGAAAGTGGACATGGCCGACAATCTTGCCCTTGACGAAACCGTGGAACAGCAATACCGGTGGGGCTTCGTCACGCCCATCGAGCAGGAGACCATTCCAAAGGGCCTGTCTGAGGCAGTCATACGCACGATTTCGGCACGCAAGAACGAGCCGGAGTTCATGCTTGACTGGCGCCTGGCGGCCTACCGCCACTGGATCACCCAGCGAGAGCCGACCTGGGCAAGCGTGCATCATCCGCCGATCGATTATCAGGACATCAGCTATTTTTCCGCGCCCAAACTCAAGAATTTTCCCAAGGATTTGTCAGCGGTTGACCCTGAGCTGCTACGTACCTATGACAAACTCGGCATCCCGCTGGAGGAGCGTGAGGCGCTCGCCGGTGTTGCTGTGGACGCGGTGTTTGATTCGGTGTCGGTTGCCACCACATTTAAGGACAAGCTGAGCAATTTGGGGATTATCTTCTGCTCATTCTCCGATGCGGTGCGCGAACATCCCGACTTGATCCGCCGGTATCTCGGCTCGGTCGTACCCCCCACCGATAACTACTTCGCGAGTCTTAACTCCGCGGTGTTTTCCGATGGCTCCTTCGTCTACGTCCCAAAGGGCGTGCGTTGCCCGATGGAGTTGTCGACCTATTTTCGCATTAACGCGCGCGCCACGGGTCAATTCGAACGCACACTCATCATCGCTGACGAAGGGGCGCACCTGAGCTACCTCGAGGGCTGCACCGCACCGATACGCGACGAGAACCAGTTGCACGCGGCAGTGGTGGAGCTGATCTCGTTGAAAGATGCAACGATCAAATATTCAACCGTGCAGAACTGGTATCCGGGCGACAAAGACGGGCGCGGCGGGATCTACAATTTTGTGACCAAGCGCGGCGAATGCCGGGG
>JBKQNQ010000140.1:0-10650 GCA_052145875.1 Thiobacillaceae bacterium | reverse complement strand
GAAGCTCAATGACCTGGCGCGCAGCATCCTCGACTTCTTTGCCGAGAACGCGCTGGAGCATGAGCGCACTGGGGAGATGATCGACCGCATCGGCCTGGTGAACTTCCTCGAAGGTATTGGCCTTGAGATCGATCCCAATATGATCGCTCAGCCGCGTAGCAATCCCTATGTGCGGACCGACGATTGGGGTGAAGAAGCCGCCAAGTGGGAAGCGCAAAAGAGCCGTGCAGTGGCATAGGGGCAGGTGGGCGGGTTCTTGGCGTCGTAGCGCCAACGCGCCACCCAAGATTAGGTCAATTCAATGGACGTAAAGCGATAACGGGGGATTTCAAAGGAAAAGGAAAGGAGCGCCGCCATGATCCCGTCAGCATTCGAATACCACGTACCCGGCACGCTATCCGAAGCGGTTGGACTTCTCGCCCAATTTGGATCGAATGCCAAGGTGTTGGCGGGAGGGCATAGCCTGCTTCCCATGATGAAGCTGCGCTTCGCGGGACCGGAGCACTTGATCGACTTGAATCGAATTGATGCCATGCGTGGCATTCGCGAGGAGGGCGGCCTGATCAAGATCGGTGCGATGACCCTGGAGCGTGATCTGATTGATTCTCCGTTGATCCAGAAGGCGCTACCGTTGTACCCGGAAGCAGTGCGCCAGATTTCCGATCCTCAAGTCCGTAATCGCGGCACGATCGGCGGCGACCTTGCCCACGGTGACCCTGCAAACGATCATCCCGCACTTGCCATTGCACTGGATGCAACATTTATCGTGGAAGGTCCAAAGGGGCGCCGGAGTATCGGCGCCGAGAGTTTCTTTCGCGGAATCTACATGACAGACCTGGGCGAGGACGAAATCCTCGCCGCAATCCATGTCGCCCCGCTGCCTCTCGGCACGGGCTGGGCCTATGAGAAGCTCAAGCGGAAAACCGGTGACTGGGCCACCGCTGGAGCAGCTGTGGTGATGCGCCAAGACGCCGGCAAGGTAAGTTGGATTCGGATTGCGCTGACCAATCTGGCCGCAACCGCATTGCGTGCCCAGAATGCTGAGCAAGCATTGCTGGGCAAGCCGTTGTCTGAAGCCACGCTCCAGGATGCAATGGGACGGGCAAGGGCAATTTGCGAGCCCTCGGACGATCTGCGCGGCGATGCGGAATACAAGACCGCCATGGCAGGCGAAATGGTCCGGCGTGCCGTAGCGCGCGCGGCAGCGCGCTGCGGGTGACTCCAGGGGATCATCGGTGTAGGACTCGATGACGCTCTTAGGGACTTTCGAGGAGAGACACATGTCGAAGAAACTGATTCGGGTTAAGGTCAATGACCAGCTGATCGAGAAAGCGGTTGAGCCGCGTATGCTGCTGGTCCATTTTCTGCGAGAAGAGCTCAATCTGACCGGAACCCATATTGGCTGCGAGACGAGCCATTGCGGGGCCTGCACGGTTGATCTGGATGGCCGCTCAGTGAAGAGCTGCACGGTCCTCGCCGTCCAGTGCGATGGAAGCGAGGTCCTCACCGTGGAAGGCCTGGCGCAAAACGGAGTACTCCACGCCGTGCAGGAAGCGTTTTACCTGGAACACGGCCTGCAGTGCGGGTTTTGCACCCCAGGCATGCTAATGCGCGCCTACCGATTCCTGCAGGAAAACCCCAACCCAACCGAAGAGCAAGTGCGCGAAGGCTTGTCCGGCAACTTGTGCCGCTGCACCGGTTACCAAAACATCATCAAGGCCGTGCTCCACGCAGCGGCGACGTTGCGCGAACATGAAAAAGAAGCGGTTGCGGCCTAGGCCGTGAACCTTGGAGTAAGGAGACCTACACATGAACGCACCCACTGAACTGCTGACGGCGCTGGGCGGGGTCGGACAACCTCGGCTGCGCAAGGAAGACGCGCGCTTCATCCAGGGCAAAGGCAACTACGTTGACGACATCAAACTGCCCGGCATGGTGCACATGGACATCGTGCGCTCGCCCCTTGCGCACGCCCGCATCAAGCGCATTGACAAGACAGCGGCCCTGGCCATTCCAGGCGTAATCGCCGTGCTCACTGCTGACGACCTCAAACCGCTAAAGCTGCATTGGATGCCGACCCTTGCAGGCGACGTGCAGGCCGTGCTGGCGGACGAAAAGGTGCATTTCCAGATGCAGGAAGTCGCCGTGGTGATTGCTGACGACCGTTATGTCGCGGCGGACGGCGTGGAAGCCGTTGAAGTCGAATATGAGGAACTGCCTGCCGTCGTGGATCCCATCGAGGCGCTGAAACCCGACGCGCCGATACTTCGTGAGGACCTGGCTGGCAAGACTGAGGGGGCGCACGGGCCGCGCACCCACCCCAACCACATTTTCACTTGGGAGGCAGGAGATAAATCCGCCGCTGATTCGGCGTTCGCCGCAGCGGAGGTCACCGTCAAACAGGACATGCTCTACCCTCGCGTGCACCCCTGCCCGCTTGAGACCTGCGGATGTGTCGCCTCTTTCGACCCCGTGCGCAAAGAGCTGACCACCTATATGACTTCTCAGGCCCCGCATGTGGTGCGCACGGTAGTATCAATGCTGTCTGGCATCCCGGAGTCCAAGGTGCGCATCGTGTCGCCCGATATCGGCGGCGGATTTGGCAATAAAGTGGGCGTCTACCCCGGCTATGTTTGCGCAATTGTGGCATCCATCGTGTTAGGTCGTCCGGTCAAATGGATCGAGGATCGGATCGAGAACCTGTCGACCACGGCTTTCGCTCGCGACTATCACATGACGGGTGAACTGGCTGCGACCAAGGAAGGCAAGATCACGGGGCTACGGGTTCACGCCTATGCGGATCACGGTGCATTTGATGCCCAGGCGGCCCCATCCCATTTTCCGGCGGGACTATTTCACATTTGCTCGGGTTCGTATGATATCCCCGCAGCCTACGCCCGGGTAGATGGGGTCTACACGAACAAGGCTCCAGGCGGAGTAGCGTATCGCTGCTCATTTCGGGTGACGGAGGCAGTGTACGTCATCGAACGCATGATTGATGTGCTAGCGCAGCGCCTCAACATGGACAAAGCCGAAATTCGTATGAAGAATTTCATTCGCAAGGAACAGTTCCCGTACAAGTCGGCGTTCGGACTTGAATACGATTCCGGTGACTATAGCACTGCACTGAAAAAGGTCATGGATGCCGTGGACTACCGTGCGCTGCGTAAGGAGCAGGCTGCCAAACGCGCCGACCCAACATCCCCAACCTTGATGGGCATCGGCCTGGCCACCTTCACCGAGATCGTCGGCGCAGGCCCGTCACAGCTGTGCGATATTCTTGGGTTGAGTATGTTTGATTCCTGCGAGATTCGCGTGCATCCCACCGGCAGTGCCATTGCCCGGGTGGGCACGATCAATCAAGGACAGGGGCACCCGACGACCTACGCGCAAATTATCGCCACCGAACTTGGCATACCCTCCGAAGAGATTCAGGTGGAAGAAGGCGACACCAGCACCGCACCCTACGGCTTGGGGACATATGGCTCCCGCTCCACCCCAGTCGGAGGTGCAGCGGTTGCCATGGCGGCCCGCAAAATTCACGCGAAGGCGAAGAAGATCGCGGCGCACCTTCTGGAAGTCTCGGAAGCCGACCTGGAGTGGCAAATCGACCGATTTAAGGTGAAAGGCGATGACGCCCGATTCAAGACCATGAAGGACATTGCCTGGACGGCCTACCACGAAGCGCCGGCGGGGATGGAACCCGGACTTGAAGCCGTCTATTACTACGATCCACCGAACTTCACCTATCCGTTCGGCGCGTATTTGTGCGTACTCGATGTCGAGAAGGCCACCGGGGTGAGCCACGTGCGCCGTTTCTATGCACTCGACGACTGTGGCACACGCATTAATCCCATGATCATCGAAGGCCAGATTCACGGCGGGCTCAACGAAGGCTTCGCGGTGGCCATGGGCCAGTTGCTGAGCTTCGATAAGCAGGGAAATATCCAAGGCAATACGCTGATGGATTACTTCGTTCCGACCACCGTAGAGACGCCGCATTGGGAAACCGACTTCACCGTGACCCCCTCGCCCCACCACCCGATCGGGGCAAAGGGTGTCGCCGAATCGCCCCATGTGGGTTCCATCCCCTGCTTCTCGAACGCCGTGGTGGATGCCTTTGCGCATCTAGGCGTTACCCACATGAACATGCCGCATACCGCCTGGCATGTCTGGCAGACCAGCCATGAACACCGGTTGGCTGCATAAGAGGAAGGCATGGAAGTCACCCTCGACAAACGCTTTCCACTCGAGGTCAATATAGAAAGAGCGTGGGCCATCCTGCGCGACCCGCACTCGATCGCCAGTTGCATGCCCGGCGCGTCGCTCACCGAGGAGATCGACCCACGGCACTACAAAGGCACAGTTAAGGTCAAGGTGGGCCCGGCCACGGCGATGTTCAACGGCGACATCGAGGTACTCGGCATCGACGACTCGGCGCACCGGATCACGCTGCGCGGCAGGGGTGCCGACAAGGGCGGTTCGACTGCGGCGATGGACTTGACCACCACCCTCGAGAAGGTGAACCCGGATAAGAGCGTCCTGATCGGCACGGCGCAAGTCACGGTCAATGGCAAGTTCGCCCAATTTGGCAGCCGCATGATGTCCCAGGTGTCAGACCAGGTGCTAAGCCAGTTTGCTGACAACTTCAGGGCTAGTGCGAGCGCCCGCCCGGGAACTGCAACCGAGCCCGCCAAGGAACTCAACACACTATTGATCGCATGGAGATTACTCAAGGCTTGGCTTGTCCAGATCTATGATGATTTGTTCGCTGGGCGCACATGAGCGCACGATGGAAGAACACGACCTCGCCCAAGGGCTGCGCTCGGCCCGCTACATTCCTGAGGCTGGGCTCACGACTAGCCTGTGGTTGGCGTTGTCAATTGGCCGTCCCATCCTGCTGGAGGGCGATGCTGGCGTAGGCAAGACCGCTGTCGCCGCCGCCTTAGCTCACGCCCTTGATCGAAGACTGATCCGGCTCCAGTGTTACGAAGGGCTGGATTTGCAGCAGGCTGTCTATGAATGGAATTATGGCCGCCAATTATTGGCAATCCGCCTGCATGAACGCGACGCCGGCGGGCTTGCCGAAGAGGATTTATTTGCGCCGAGCTACCTCATGGAGCGCCCACTGTTGTCAGCCATCCTCAGCAAATCGCCGTGCGTGTTGCTCATTGATGAGATCGACCGCGCGGACGAGGCCTTCGAAGCCTATCTACTGGAGGCGCTAGCGGACTACCAGATTACAATCCCCGAGCTCGGTACGCTCACGGCAACGGCGCCACCGGCGGTGGTTTTGACCAGCAACGGCACCCGTGATCTCTCCGACGCGCTGCGCCGACGTTGCCTGTACTATTTCCTGGATTATCCGACTCTTGCTCGTGAGATCGAGATCGTCCGAACCACCCTGCCGCACGCCGAACAGAAGCTGATCGAGGAAGCCGTCGAATTTGTTCAACGCCTCAGGCGGGAGGAGTTGCATAAATCGCCTGGTATTGCGGAGACGCTCGACTGGATGCGCGCATTGTACCGGCTCAACCTGAAAGCTTTGCCCGAGGATCCGCGGACGATCTTAAGTACCCTCTCCTGCCTGCTGAAAACCCGCGAGGATCGGGCCCACGTAACCGAAGAACACGCCCGGCAGCTGTTGGAAGGCAGGAAAATCTCCCAGCATGGCTAAAGAAATTGTGATGAAACCCCTCCCTTTGCAAGCCATCGCCGGATTTGCCGCATACTTGCGCAAGCACGGTTATCGGCTGGGCATACCCGAGCAACAGTCCATGGTGCAGGTCGCCCTGAACTTGGGAATCGAGCAATTTGTTCGGGTGAAGGCCTGCTGGCGCAGCGTGGTATGTGGCACGGCTGACGAGTGGCGGCGGTACCCCGAACTGTTTGGCCAATACTGGTTCCCCGAGAAAGTCAAACCCGTCGTGCGCGCGAGCGGTTGGACCCAGCCTCGGCGCGATCTCAGACAGCTGGTGGATGATCTGCACTCGACGCTTGACCGCCCCCCGTCCCGCGCTCCGGTCGTGCTCGGAGATCTTGCGCCCGTCCAGGCAAAGCTTGAGACCAGCGGCGATTCAGATCATGCGCAGGGCGGAGCGAGCCACGCCGATTCGACAGCCCACCGGGATTTCAAGGAATGGCCGTCAGAGGACCTGCGCCAGCTAGAACGCATTGTTGAAGATATCGCCCGTCGCTTGCGCGCACGACTCACCCGTCGGCGTCGTCTCGACGAGCGGGGCCGCTTGCTCGATCTACGGAAGACACTGCGACGGTCGCTGCGTACTGGAGGCATCCCGTTCAAGCCGGCATGGCTTAAGCGACGCCATGAGCGACCGCGCCTTTTCATTCTCGTGGATGTAAGCCGCTCAATGGAACTCTATGCCCGACTCTTCCTGCACATCGCGCGCGCGTTTGCTTCGGTGTTGCGGGCCAGGGTATTTGCCTTTCATACCCACCTTGCGGAAATCACGTCGCTGCTTAAACCCCCATCGGAGAGCGCGCAGGCCCGGATCGAGGCCGTCACGGCCGGATTTGGTGGGGGCACGCGAATTGCCTCCAGCCTCAACCATTTTGCGGCTGTGCACGCCAAAGGAGCCCTGTCGAGACCATCGCGCGTCGTCGTGATGAGCGATGGCTTTGACAGCGAGGGCGAACTGGAACTGGTCCACGCCCTAACGGCAATTCGCGCCCAAGGCGCGCGCATCTACTGGCTCCACCCCACCCGTGACGTCCCCCGATCATCGGCCTTGGCACCCTGCCTTGGAATTCTTTCGGGGCTCGCGCCGGTCTATAACGTAGATAGCCTGTCCAACCTTGACAGGCTGATCAATTAGCGAGAATGAGGATGATGGATAGCGTGCTTGAAACTGCGGTCCGCCTAGAGAAGGCCGGCGTGCCATTTGCACTGGTTACCGTCCTGCGCACGCTTCCGCCCACCGCGGCCCATGCCGGGGACAAAGCAGTAGTTACGCCCGAAGGCAAGTTCTATGGCTGGGTAGGCGGCGGCTGCGCCCAACGCCACATTATTCGAGCGGTACGTGCAGCAGTAGCCGATGGCAACGCCCGGCAAATACGTGTCGTCCCGGAAGACGAGGTGGATCCGACGGCCAAGGAAGTTGAGGAATTCGCTTCCCACTGCCCCTCACGGGGCACAATCGAACTCCTGATCGACCCCGTCATGCAGCATCCCCAGTTACTGATATTGGGCGATTCACCGGTGGTGATAAGCCTGTCTGCGTTGGCCCCACAGGTCGGATTTGACGTCAGCATCGCTGCGATCGATGCAGTCGCGAGCGATTATCCCGAGGCTGCTGCCGTTTATCCCGTCCTCGAATCGGATACCCTGCGTACACGGGTTAAACCCGGTGCTTACGTGGTTGTTGCGACCCAAGGCAAGTTTGACATTGTCGCGCTAAAGAGTGCCTTGTCCATTGGCGCCCGGCATATTTCATTTGTGGCCAGTGAGCGTAAGGCCGCCGCACTCAAAGAGGAACTTCGCAGGGAAGGACTGGCTGACATGGAAATTGAGGCGATCGTCGCACCTGCGGGCCTCCCGATATCCGCAAGGACCCCTGCGGAGATCGCTGTCTCCATCGTTGCGTCCCTAGTATCAATCCGTCGCGCACTTGCTTCGGCCAGCAATGAATTCCCTGCGCCCGCTGTACCGACAGCGCTGTCCGTTGCCGGGAACAGCACCCGCCGGGCACGGCGCTAAAATGGGGTGCCCACTAAAATCCGGTCGCGGGCTTTATCCCCGACTTGCCATTGGTGCGATCCTGCTGGCCGCCGGCAAGGCAGAGCGCCTCGGTGGTCGGCCTAAACCCCTGTTGCATCTGAGTGGCGTGCCGCTCATTCGTCGTCAGCTCATTGCTCTGTCTGGCGCCGGGGTTGACGAAGTGGCCGTCGTTACTGGGCATCAGGCTGAAGCGGTGGAGGCCGCCGTGCAGATATTCCCGGTAACCCTGGTGCACAACCCAGACTATGCGTTGGGGCAGATGTCCTCGGTTCGCGCGGGGCTTAACGCGTTGTCGGATCGGCTTGATGCCATTCTCATCGCATTGGCCGACCAACCGCTGCTAGTGGCCGAAGACATTATCGACCTCATCTCGGCATACAAGGCGCGCGAAGCGGGTTCCATCCTGATTCCCTACGTTCACGAGCAGCGTGGCAACCCGGTCATAATCGATTCGTCAATCCGCAGCGAGATTCTCACGGGTGACATCCGGTTTGGCTGTCGCCAGTGGATCACGCAAAACCCAGGCCGGATCGCCCGCTACGAAACGGATAGCTTGCATTATGTGGTTGACCTGGACACGCCGGAAGATCTGGAGCGCTTCCGCATCGATTATGGCCATGTCCTCACGTGGCCCGAGGAGTTGGCGGCATGACTCGGCATCTCCATTCAGCGTTGGGCGGTCGCCTGTGCCCAATAGGGGGGACGCCATGCAAAGCGTAGATGTCGAGGTCCTGCGTACCGCCCTAACCTGGCTCAAGTCGGGGCATCGCCTCGTGATGTGTACCGTCGTGCGGACCTGGGGTTCAGCGCCGCGTCCACCGGGTTCCCTGATGATCCTATGTGATGATGGTCAGGTCGCCGGTTCAATTTCAGGGGGTTGTGTTGAAGATGATCTCATTGACCGCCTGCGCAGCGGGCAACTACCGACGGCAAAGCCCGAGTTGACCACTTATGGTGCGACAGCCGAGGAGGCACGCCGTTTCGGACTACCGTGCGGGGGGACCGTACAGATCGTGCTGGAGCCGTTATCCAGCCGGTCTGGCCTGGATGAACTGCTGGCTCGGATTGAAAAGCACCAGACCGTGGAGCGTCGGCTTACGATGGCCACGGGCGCGGTCCGTCTCGGATCGCCCACCCAGGGCGATGCCGTATCGTTTGATGGCGTGACGCTGCGGACTGTGCATGGGCCGAGCTACCGCTTGCTTCTCATTGGGGCAGGCCAGGTTTCCCGCTATCTTGCAGCGATGGCCGTCATGCTCGACTATGCGGTTACGGTATGTGACCCCCGTGAGGAGTATCACTTGGCGTGGGAGTCCGTGGAAGGCGTGCTGCTCTCCGATGAAATGCCGGATGACCTGGCGGAGGCCCTGGCGCTTGACTCCCGCTGTGCGGTCGTCGCGCTCACCCATGATCCTGCACTCGACGACATGGCGCTGATCAAGGCACTCAAGTCACCGGCATTTTATGTGGGTGCCTTGGGTTCACGGTCAAACAACTTGCGGCGCCGCAAGCGCCTCGCCGAATTCGACCTCACGCCCAAGGCGATCGCCCGACTGCGCGGCCCGGTGGGCTTGAATCTGGGCGGCTTAACCCCTTCCGAGATCGCGCTGTCCATCTTGGCAGAAATGACAGCCACGCGGCGGGGCATCAATCTGGACCGCTCCCTCACCGATTGGAGCTCGTCCACGACGGAGTGTCGGGTCGGGAGCAACGAATCAAGCCTGTAGAAAATTACCCTGGTACTGCTCCATCAATTCGTGCGCCGGATAATCGTTGTCCGGATAAACGCGGCGATACTTGCGATGTCCTCCAGCCCAAAATACCTCATGTTGTCCGGAGGCAGGACATCCGAGATTACCGCGAGAATCCGGTGATCCTCCGGGTACAGCCACGGCTTGCCAAGCCGATCACGGTGGACCTCGATCTTGTCGATAGGTTCACGCTTGAACCCCTCTACCAGCACCAGATCGCAGGGTGAAAGTTGGGTCAGCAGCGCGCCCAGCTCGGGCTCGCCCTCGCCCCTAAGTTCATGCATCAGGGCCCAGCGATTGCTCGTGACCAACAGGACGTCCAACGCACCCGCCTGCCGATGGCGCCAGCTGTCCTTGCCCGCCGGGTCCAGCTCAGCCTGGTGATGAGCGTGTTTTACCGTCGATACCCGAAGCCCGTCTCGCGCCAGCGCCGGAATCAGCTTTTCGATCAACGTGGTCTTACCGCTGCCACTCCAGCCGGCAATGCCCAGCACAGCCCCGTACGGTTTGGAATCTCCGGGTATCATCGTTCGGCCACTCGTTCCAAGCATTGGCAATAGTCGCGGTCGCCTCCTCGATTCCCCTTTACGCGCCAAGCCATTTCACGACTCGCCTGAGCGAGGGATCGTCCTTGCTTGCGCTGACCCGAAAGCCCAGCCTCGTCGCCAAGCCCAGCATGGAGGGATTGTTGGCCAACACCTCGCCCTCCATTGCGCTCAGGCCCTTGTCACGGGCCACATCAATAAGGGAAACCAAGAGTTTGTGGCCGATGCCCCGATGCTGCCATTCGTCCGCGACGACCAGCGCAAATTCACAGGACTTCCCGTCGGGGTTAATGATGTAACGGCAAACCCCCAGTTCGATTTCCTGGCTGTCTTGCTCCAACACGGCGATCAGCGCCATCTCTCGATCGTAGTCAATTTGTGTAAACCGCACCAGCATCATCTGGCTAAGCTCATGGATCGAGTTCGCGAAGCGGAAATATCGGGACTCCTCCGACAACGCTCGCACGAAGGTCTGCTCGATTTCCGCATCTTCGGGGCGAATCGGACGGATGGTCAGCCCGGTTCCGTCCGGAAGTTGCCAGCGCGTAACGAGATGGCTCGGATAGGGATGAATCGCCATGTGCGCATAGCGATCGCTTGCGGCGGAAGGAAAATC
>JBKQNQ010000139.1:0-2522 GCA_052145875.1 Thiobacillaceae bacterium | reverse complement strand
CCAATCCCTCGGCCGCACTCGTCAAAGCCCCAAAGTTGCTCTGGACAGATTGCGGCCTTGCCGCCTGGCTTGCCGGGATCAAGTCGTCCGCCGGCACCACGCAACGCCTGGATGCTGGTTTTTGGTTGGAGCAAACCCTATTTCAGACTCTGGACACGTGGCGTGCCCTTGATTCACAACGACGCAAGCTGCATTTTTGGCGCGACCGTAATGGACACGAAGTGGATTTCGTTTTGGAAGAAGCTGGCAAGTTGGTAGCGTTAGAAATCAAGGCGGGGAGTCAGGTGACCACGAGTGATGTGATGGGGATTCGTGCGTTCCGAGATACTTTGAAACGCAAAGCATCACTGGTTCGAGGGGTGGTGTTGCACGGCGGCAAAGCACGCCCGCTAAATGCCGACGCTGTTGCGCTTCCTTGGGGATGGATGGTCCCCAAATCGAGATAATCTGCGGCCTCTTGGCGATCCTTCGGAAACCACCCGCAGCAGTTTCGGCTGACCGTCCACTACTATCTATCGCTCACCTACCAATGCGACTCTCATCGTCGGTATTGGATTTGAGTGGAGGATGAACCGAGCTCCACTGTGCAAACCATTGCACACCCGAGCCAACCGAGTCCCAATCGGGCAGGGATAGTGCGTTGCTAACTATCAGTTTGCGACCAACACGTCTCTCCTAGGTAACGCGGTTCCAGTTATCGGGCACCGGCCATTTTTTCCCCCATAGGCTCCCATTAGAATCGTTTTGATAATACCTGAGCAGGCGATGGGGCTGTCACCAGATGTAACTGAAGTGAGCGCAGCGAGTTATAAGTTGTTTGCCGGCGATGCTTGGCCATTATATTGCATCCTTTTTGCTGCCGGTTATTACATCGGCAAAAGGGGGAAACATAAATGACAAGCGAAGAAATCAACAAGTCTACGGCGAGCTCTAAGTCAGAAGGAGTCGAGCCCGGCGCGTCACAGCAGTCTGTACGTGGTGGCGACGAAATCGCGTCCCGTCAGGAGCCCGATGCGTCTTCCAAAGACAACAGTCTCTCGAAAGCAGAACCAGCACCGCGGCCAAATGAGCTTCAGCGCAAAAGCAAAGAGATCGTAGAAGTCAACGATTCTACTCAGCGAGCTTCCCTTCATCGGAGGCGAATATTTGGAACAAGCGACGAAGATTCGACCCTAGCCCTAGCAAGACAGGTTACCGGTCTCATACCTACTAGAGGTGGCAAGTTCGATTGGGAGAATTGGAAATGGGCTCTGACGACTGTATACGGGATTTGCCCAAAGGACGAAGTTGAAGGATTACTCGCCGTCCAAATGATTGGTGTCCATAATTTGGCTATCGAGTGTCTCAGACGTGCATTAGAAGGAGGCCAAATGGCTGTAGTTATCGATGCCAACATCAATAGCGCCACGAAATTATTGCGAACTTTCACGACGCAGATGGAAGCTTTGAACCGCCATCGCGGCAAGGTCGGCCAACAGATGGTCGTGGGAAATGTAAATGTCAATGAGGGCGGTCAGGCGGTCGTTGGACAAGTGAGCCATGACGGTCGTGGAAAGGCTTCCACGGAAGATGACGCAGACAAAGCCAAATGAACAAAAGCCGCTTCCTCGAAGGGGATGGCTGAAAAATGGAAACCCGCCAGGGGACCCGAACACCGCACCGAGGTGTGGTGCCAAGACGCGCCGTGGCACGCCGTGTCAGTCGCCCGCAATGCGGAACGGCCGTTGTCGCATGCACGGCGGCGCCAGCACGGGCCCGCGTACCCCGGAGGGTTTGGCGAGATCACGGCGCTCGCGCTGGAAGCACGGGCTGTATTCTTCAGAAAGCAAAGCGGAACAAGAACGGGTACGTGAGCTCGTCCGGCAGAGCCGGGAATTACTGAAACAGCTGTGATCAGGCATCCCGTGGTCCGCGGTACACCCACCATTCGCTTGTTGCCCTCCTGGATGGTCTGAACCCGATTGGAACCAGAAGACCGAGTCACTCTCCCTTGAAAAACTTGAAGCAATATCGCAAAGCGTTTCTCCAAACTGAGCCGTTTCCTTGGGCTTTGCCAGTCCGGTCGTCCCGCGGTGCATGGGGTTCATCCACTACTTTTCTTCACTGCAGCCCGGATGATCAGGATATGGATCGCCGTAACTACAATTACGACTATGGTATAATGACCATGATTAAGGAGCTCCGAATGAAGAAAATGGCTGCAGGTTCTTTCAAGATCCATTGTCTGGCGGTCATGGATGAAGTTCAGGCTAAGCGCGAGACGGTTGTGATCACAAAACGGGGCAAACCAGTAGTGAAGCTTATCCCCGCCGACAAAGACTCACGCGACATTTACAATTTTCTCGCTGGCAAGGGTGCTATTACAGGCGATGTCGTTTCCCCTGCGATTTCGCGTGTAGACTGGGGAGAGCTCAGGTGATTCTTGTCGATACGCATGTTGTCGTATGGCTGGCGCTTGACCAAACTCACCTCTCCAAGAATGCAAGAGCCGCCATCGACGATGCGCGTCAGAACGGGGACGG
>JBKQNQ010000138.1:0-5213 GCA_052145875.1 Thiobacillaceae bacterium | reverse complement strand
AGAGAAGTTTCTTGCCCGCGTTGATCGGTTGGTAAAAGAACATGGCTATTGCACCGTGGTCGTCTCCGAAGGGTGCCATTACCCCGATGGCAGGTTCCTCGCCGAGCAAGGCACCCGCGATGCCTTCGGCCATGCACAACTTGGTGGCGCCGCGCCCGTGGTCGCCAACATGATCAAGGATGCGCTGGGCCACAAGTTTCACTGGGCTGTGGCAGATTACCTGCAACGCGCGGCGCGCCATATCGCTTCCAAAACTGACGTTAAGCAGGCGTATGAATTGGGACAGAAGGCGGTTGAACTGGCCGTCAAGGGCCACAATTCCGTGATGCCGACGGTGGATCGGATTTCCGATGCGCCCTACAAATACAAGATTGGCGTGGCACCGCTGTCCAAAGTGGCCAACGTTGAAAAATTCATGCCGCGGGATTTCATCAGCAAAGATGGTTTTGGAATTACCGATAAGTGCAAGCGATACCTGACGCCGCTGATCCAGGGCGAGGACTACCCCAAATACGAAAAGGGTCTGCCTAAATATGTCACGTTGAAGAACGTGGCTGTCGCGAAGAAGTTACCTGAGTTCATGCTCTGATATGACCGTGGATCGGGCGCGCCAATTGCTGAAGGTGCAGGCAGATTTTGGCGGATTCTATAACGCCAATTCCGCCAAACTGATTTTGTCCGAGGTCCAAAAGGAACACGGGCAGATGATCGTTGATCAGCTGATTGTCGAGCTCGATTTGCAGCGGATATTTGGATTTTCCCCTGGTACGAAATTCGAGGGTGGCTTGGCAGTGGGGAGTAAATAGCGAACGGCGGCGCAAGCTGCCGTTTTTTTTTTGAAACGATCTTTCGGGAGAAGAAGCAATGAGTACAGGCGTCATTTTCGCGCTCGTGTGCGGCGTGCTGGCAATCGCCTATGGGGTGATTTCCCGCAGCTGGATTTTATCGCTGCCAACGGGTTCAACGCGTATGCAGGAGATTGCCGCTGCAGTCCAGGAAGGCGCGCAAGCCTACCTGAAGCGCCAATACACCACAATCGGTATGGTGGGAGTCGTGTTGTTCGTTGTCATCGCGCTCGCGTTATCCTGGAAGACGGCGATCGGATTCCTGATTGGTGCAGTCCTTTCTGGCTCCGCCGGGTTTGTGGGCATGAATGTGTCGGTCAAGGCCAACGTCCGCACCGCTCAGGCGGCGCATCAAGGATTGAATGCTGCCCTCAATGTGGCGTTCAAGGGTGGCGCCATTACCGGCATGCTGGTTGTCGGCCTTGGTTTGATTGGCGTCGCAGGCTATTACAGCTTTCTGTCGGCAACGGCAGAGTCGGGCGCATCCATCAAAGACGTCCTTGAGCCGTTGGTGGGCCTGGGGTTTGGCGGTTCGCTGATCTCCATCTTTGCCCGTTTAGGAGGAGGCATCTTCACCAAAGGCGCAGATGTGGGCGCTGACCTCGTGGGCAAGGTGGAAGCGGGCATTCCTGAAGATGATCCGCGGAATCCGGCCGTGATTGCCGATAACGTGGGTGACAATGTGGGTGACTGTGCAGGCATGGCGGCGGACCTGTTTGAGACCTATGCCGTGACACTGATCGCAACCATGTTGCTGGGGGGCTTGGTGGTGGCCGGGGAAAGTGCGGCTAATGCTGTGCTGTATCCGCTGGTATTGGGGGGCGTGTCTATCATCGCGTCCATCGTTGGCACTTTCTTTGTAAAAGCGCGTGACGGCGGCAAGATCATGAATGCGCTGTATCGGGGTCTGGCGGTCGCGGGCGTGCTGGCGGTGCCGGCCTTTTACCTGGTGACGACCCAGATGTTTGGCGATGGCATCATGATCAGTGGACAATCGGTATCCAGCATGAGCCTGTTCTACGCTTCTTTGATCGGGCTGGCACTAACCGCTGCGATGGTCGTGATTACCGAGTATTACACCGCCACGGAATACAGCCCCGTACGCCACATTGCGCAGGCTTCGACGACCGGCCACGGTACCAACATCATTGCGGGCCTGGGCGTGTCGATGAAATCCACCGCGCTACCCGTGCTGGCGGTGTGCCTTGCAATCTGGGCTGCATACGCACTTGCAGGCCTGTATGGCATCGCGATTGCCGCGACTTCAATGCTGTCGATGACGGGCATCATCGTGGCGTTGGATGCGTACGGCCCAATTACCGATAACGCGGGCGGGATTGCAGAAATGGCGGGACTCGATGAGAGCATCCGCAACATCACGGATCCGCTGGACGCCGTTGGCAACACCACCAAAGCAGTAACCAAAGGCTACGCCATCGGCTCCGCAGGCCTTGCGGCACTGGTGCTGTTCGCTGACTATACGCATGCACTGGAAGCCCGCACTGGCGGTGTCACCCTGTTCGATCTGTCGGATCACAAGGTCATTATTGGCCTGTTCATTGGTGGTCTGGTGCCCTATCTCTTCGGTGCCATGGGCATGGAGGCGGTGGGACGCGCAGCGGGTTCTGTGGTGGTGGAAGTGCGCCGTCAGTTCAAGAGTATCCCGGGCATCATGGAAGGCACGGCAAAGCCCGAGTATGGCACCTGCGTGGACATGTTAACGAAGGCAGCGATCAAGGAAATGATTGTTCCGTCACTTTTGCCTGTTGCGGTGCCGATCGTCGTCGGCTTCGTGCTAGGCAAGGAAGCGCTTGGCGGCGTGCTCATTGGCGCCATCATCACCGGCATCTTCGTGGCCATTTCGATGACGACTGGTGGTGGCGCATGGGATAACGCCAAGAAGTATATTGAAGAGGGCAACTATGGTGGCAAGGGCAGTGATGCGCACAAGGCGGCTGTCACGGGCGACACCGTAGGCGACCCGTACAAGGATACCGCGGGTCCGGCAATCAACCCGCTGATCAAGATTATTAACATTGTTGCCCTGCTCATCGTGCCGCTGTTGCACTGATGATCCTGATACGCAACACGCAAGCCGGCCACTGGCCGGCTTTGTTTTTTTGGTTGCCGCCGCAGCGTGTGCAGTCACCGTG
The DNA here is from genome assembly GCA_052145875.1 of Thiobacillaceae bacterium. Lineage (GTDB taxonomy): Bacteria > Pseudomonadota > Gammaproteobacteria > Burkholderiales > Thiobacillaceae > DASQBT01. The sequence goes on along the minus strand of JBKQNQ010000138.1, from coordinate 2,215 downwards.
AGGTGGCGGTCTCGGACCCGCCCTGCAAGGAGAAATGTGGGTGAATGGAAGGGGGGTCATGGGTGGCTGCAATTCCAGGCGAAGCCCAGGCCAAAGCGCTGGTCCGATGAATCGGGACGCGGATACAAGTCATCAACGATGGGTACGGCGGCAAATAATGTTGAAGACCGAAACGTGCACAGAACGCCACGGCATAAAGGTGAGAGCTATGAAGCGTGCAGGCGGGACGTAATACCCCGGGCGAGCCGCATCGGTGCCAAGGGTGACCGCTGTGACACGGACATCGAGAGGTGTCGCGAAGTCTATGCAGAAGTCAGCAGAGGCCATATGCAGTTGCCAGTATGGGCTGAAGGGCAGAACAATGATAGCTGCAAGCAGGCGGCGGGAATACCCGGCTCGTCGATGAATGCAGAATTTTGCGGTACGCCGATACCGATGCGGACGTGCGGGTGCAAAGCTCTGGCTTGACTTGCGTCGCGGCCGAGATTGACATGAGACCCGTCTGCAGACGAAGCTGGAGTGGGACCAGAAAAGCGGGCTGATGAGGCTGCGTCTGTGCGTCGCAGCGTGCGGCTCGCGTGTCAGCCGGTGCCGGATAACAAAGGTGCCGCAGGTGTCGATGGCATTGGGATCGCTGAGTTCAAAGCGCACCTCAAGCGGCACCGGCCGAAAATTAAGGCTACGCTACGGGCGCGAGAGGGTATGCTCCAGCCGATACGTCGTCTGGATATAGCGAAGCGGCAAGGTGGAATCCCAACACTTGGCGTCCCGACGCGGACCGATGGGTTGATCGAGCAAGGATTGCTTCCGATACGTTTGCCGGTCCTCGAGGACGGTTTTTCCGAAACGTGATCCAAGGGGTCCGACGCCCTCATGCTCGATAACGGGGAGTCACCAGTTATTGCGCCCCGTCTTCCCCTTCGCAAGGGTCGCGGGACGCCTTGGGGCGATCCAAGGGGATCGGAGCGTGTTCCTTGTGCGCCCTGTATAATGTTGGGTCAGGAATTGCTTCCAGGTTGTTTTCATGAATCTAGACCGTGTCAGCTCCGGCAACAACTTGCCAGATGACTTCAATGTCATCATCGAAATCCCGGCTCATGGCGAGCCCATCAAGTACGAAGTCGACAAGGAAACGGGGGCCATGTTCGTCGATCGTTTCATGTCTACCGCCATGCATTACCCCTGCAATTATGGTTACATACCACACACCCTGTCCGAGGATGGGGATCCGGTTGATGTGCTGGTAATTACCCCGGTACCGCTAATGACGGGGGTGGTGGTGCGCTGCCGCCCAATCGGCATGCTCAAGATGACTGACGAGGCCGGCATTGATGCCAAGCTCATTGCGGTGCCAGTTGATAAGCTCTGCAGCTTGTATTGCAAGATGCGCAAGCCTGACGATCTGCCTGAATTGACACTCAAGCAGATTGCCCACTTCTTTGAACACTATAAGGACCTCGAGCCTGGAAAATGGGTCAAGGTTGAAGGCTGGGGTAGCGCGAGCGATGCCTGTAACGAAATACTGTCCGGGGTTGACCGATACCGTAACGCGGACAAGAAACCCGCTTTCTGATTAGGTTCGCACGCTGTTTCTTCGTCACGTCATCGGAACTTCCGGCGTTTAGATCATGAAAATCTGCATCGTTTCCGATTCCCACGACAACCGGCGCTTGCTTGGCGCAGCTGTTGAAGATGCCAAGGCCCGGGGTGCCGAGGCTGTCCTGCATTGCGGGGATGTGGTCGCGCCCACCACGCTGCGTGTTCTGCAACGCTATGAGTTGCCGACCCACGTGATTCACGGCAACAACGCGGGCGACCTCTACAACATGACGCGACTGGCCGCCGAGCCTGGGAGTGTGATTCGCTATCATGGACAAGATGCGGCGTTCACCCTTGCCGATCGCAGTATCTTCATGGTTCATTACCCTCACTATGCACGGGCAATGGCTTGCACCGGGGACTATGACCTGGTGTGCTGCGGACATGATCATCGTGCCGAGGTGGGTGGCGTGCACAATATCAAGGGAACGACTACCTGGTATATCAATCCTGGCACCGTGGGCGGCGTGGGGACAGAACCGACCTATGTGCTCGCCAACCTGTTTGCGTTGACTTTCGAGGTGCTACCCGTTCCTGTTCCTGAAACAGTGCCTAGCGTTCTGCCTCGGGTTACCCCTCATGTCTGAATGGACTTTGCCGGGCTCTGATTGCTAAG
>JBKQNQ010000137.1:0-3467 GCA_052145875.1 Thiobacillaceae bacterium | reverse complement strand
TCCCGCACAGATTTCGCACAAGATTCGGACGAGTCTAATCGCAAAATAAAGTTTCCTTTCACAGTCAGATATCGGCGGGTGGAGGCAGTGATTTACGCCAAGTCCAAGAAATATCCCTACTACCGTCTGCTCTACCGTGCTGCCGGAAAGCGCATCGTCTGCTCGTTCTCAAAATTCATCTTGGGCAAGCGCCAGCGGTGGGGTGAGCGTTAAAGCGAGTTTAAACGAACGACAAACAAATGGATGTCCAACGCTAAACAAGCGCTGGAGCACTCGTCGGGCGAGCTTTGCTGCAATCTCGTTCAAGAAAACCAAGATTTCCTTTGCACAAATCGCGAATTCAGTTTGAGCCTTTACCGGGTCTGCTAAAACACTTCTTATACCAACCTCCCCTTGAGGACTTTCTTTGTTGACCGAGGCAAGGAATTTTCAAGTTGGTCGGGGATGCTTTTTTTGAGGGCGGTTAAGAGAGGGAAATAGCACGGAAACGAACAAACATGAAAAAATGAACTTGAGATTATGCACAGCGGCGCGAGAATCACAAAAAAGCCCATGCCGGTCATGGGCAGGAGTCCAGATGAGAAATCCCAGTTCAGACCAAAGGAATCGCATTAATTGGGAAATGAAATCGCCAGCGGCGGTCATTCAGACATTTGTCCGCCTGACGCTGGGGTGTGCCTTGAAAATCCTGCTGCCGGCGCTGCTCCTGACCCGCACGTTCGCCGCCGACGGAAATCCAAAGACGGAGCCAGATCTTCAACGCAAGCCGGATCAACCGTTGACGGTCTATATTCTGCCGCATGCGCACATGGACGTGGGTTATGCCTTCTACGCGCCCACGGCGTTGCGGTTGCACGCGCTCTATGTACTCGATGCGCTCAAGCTTATCGCACAAACCCGCCGTTATCCCGCGGATGCCCAGTTTCGTTGGAATCTCGAAGTGATGATCGAAGCGCAGGAGTTTTTGAAGATGGCCACGCCCGATCAGAAGAAGGCCTTCTTTGACGCGGTCGCCAGCGGCCATATCGGACTGGATGGATTGTATGCCAATGAACTGACTGGACTTTGCCAACCGGAAGAACTAGTCCAGTGCGTGGCCTATGCCAGGCATTTCGAAGAGCAAAATCACGTCATAATTGACTCGGCGATGATCAGCGACGTGCCCTCCTATACGTGGGGCCTGGTGCCGGTCCTGGCCCAAGCCGGGATCCGGTATTGGTCGTGGGGTCCGAACGGGACCACGCACATCGGCTACGCTCGGCAGTGGGACAATCGTCCGTTTTATTGGGCGTCGCCGTCGGGCACCAGCAAGGTACTGTGCTGGCAGAGTTGCAATTCGTATTGGCCGGCATTTACGCCCGATTTTCCATCCGGTCTGTCGGCGGATTTCAATACGAACGCCAAAGCGTTGCTCGACTTCCTCCAGCGATTTAAAGCCGCCAATCCAGACTATCCATACTCGATGATTTACACCCGCTGGACCACCGGCGACAACGCCCCGCCGGACCCACACCTGTCCGCATTTGTGGCGCGCTGGAACCGCGAATACTCCTCGCCGCACCTGGTGATCGCGACCATCAGCCAGGCCTTTCATGCGCTCGACGCCAAATACGGCAAAACGCTGCCGACCTATCGCGGGGATTACAATGGCTGCTGGGAGGACGGGGCGGCTTCCACCGCCCAGGCTACAGCCATCAATCGCCGCGCGGGCAATCGGCTCTCGCAAGCGGCGATGTTGTGGTCCATGCTGGGCACTCCACAATATCCCCAGGCGGAGTTTGAGCGAGCATGGCAGAATGTGGTGCTCTATGACGAACACACCTGGGGTGCCTATTGTTCCTGGTCGGACCCACGCAGCGATTTCACGCGCGAGCAATGGGCGTGGAAGCAGCACTACGCCACGCGGGCGCTGAATGATGCCAATACACTGTTGCAGCGGGCAAAGAAAACCCTGCATCCACCGGGGGGGTCGCAATGGTTCGGCGTTTTCAACACAAGCAGTTGGCCGCGCACCTCGCTGGTTTCAGTGCCGCCGGCCCTGGGGCTGGCCAGCCGCCAGAACGCCCGGGACACCGCCGGCGTCTTATCAGACGTGGCATGGCCGTCGGTGTCGGTCTTCGATTCCGCCGGCCAACCTGTGCCCTGTCAGCGCATGCCCGACCAATCCCTGGTTTTTCTGGCGCGCGACGTCCCCGGACTGTCCGCGCGGCGCTATAAGGTTGCTCTTGGACAACCGTCCGTGGCCGGATTAACGCCAGCCGACGCGACCGACAACGTCCTTTCGAACGGTCTCATCACCCTGCATGTCAACCCGACGAATGGGAGCCTTGACCTGCTTACAGCCACGGGCATTGATGGGAATCTCGTAAATCTTGCCGACATTACGGCCCGGGGACTCAACGACTACGCTTATGTGACCGGCCCGAGCAACACCAATGTTTCGTTTAGTGGCAAGCCCCAGGTGCGCGTGCTGGCCAACGGCCCGCTGGTGGCGGAACTGGAAATTGAATCCGACGCGCCCGGATGCCGCCAGCTCATCCGCCGCATCTCCCTGGTAGCCGGGCTCCAGGAGGTGTTCATCTCGGATTTACTCGACAAGGAGGAGGTCTATCCAACCCAGGAAGCTGTCCACATCGGCTTTCCTTTTGCCATCGCGAAAGGGGTGCTTCGCTACGATGAACCGTGGTCGGTCATCGAGCCTGGCCGCGACCAGTTGCCATGGGCACAGGAAAACTTTTTCACCGAAAACCGCTGGGTGGACATTTCGAACGACCGATTGGGAGTCCCCTGGGCAAGCATTGACGCCCCGATGTTCGAGGCCGGCGGGATCACCGCCACCCGCATGGACGACCCGCATTGGCTTTTGAAGGTGGACAGAGGCACCACCGTTTACTCCTATGTCATGAATAATTACTGGCTGACCAACTACAAAGCGTGGCAGCGGGGCATGGTGGTCTTCCATTATGTCATCCAGCCACACGGCCCGTTTTCCCAGGCGGCGGCCGAGCGCTTTGGGATTGATACCCAGCAACCACTGCTCACCGCGTCCATTGCTCCCGATGCCAAGCCTTTTGAGGCACTGTTCACACTCGAACCAAATAGCGTGCTGGTCGAGGATTGCCATCCGAAACCCGACGGCCAAAGTTACTCGCTGCGGCTATTCAACGCCGGGGGCCAAAGCGCTGTGGTGCAGCTCACTTGGGCCGGCAGGCAACCAGTCCGGATCGCGCGCACCGGCTTATTCGGCGACGACCCCCAGACCGTCACCGGACCCGTCACCCTGGCGTCCTTGGAGTCCGTTACGCTGTGCGTGACGCCGGTTCAAACCGCCCGCTGAACATAGAGATTTGAACATGCGCATCCTTTTCCGTCTGGCGGAAAGGGACCCGTCTTCGCCCGAGTCGCTGGCTTCGACGCGGCAAGTTGATGAGGTTTTATCTTGAGGATGAGAATGAGGATGAGGAGGA
>JBKQNQ010000136.1:0-15349 GCA_052145875.1 Thiobacillaceae bacterium | reverse complement strand
TAGCCGAGCTCGTCGGCGAAAGCGGAGCCGACGGGGGGGATGTTGGGTGGTTGGGACCATGGAGACGATACACCGCAGGATGGGCGCGTTCGCTGCTGGGCAAGACTTTATGCCAGGTGCTACTCTTTTACCTTGCTAATGACCAAATGAAGGAGCCGATGTGAAGAATGGGGTCTTACTTACCGGTTTATTGCTGGTCAGCGTTCCCACCTTTGGCGCTGTGGTGGGCAAGCCAGTGCAATACAAGGCGGATGGCCTGACCATGAAGGGTTACATTGCCTACGACGATGCGATAGCAGGCAAACGTCCTGGCGTCTTGGTGATTCACGAGTGGTGGGGCCTTAACGACTATGCGCGTAGGCGAGCAGACATGTTGGCGAAGGAGGGTTATATCGCCATGGCTGTGGACATGTACGGGAATGGCAAGACTGCGGACCACCCGAAGGATGCAAGCGCGTTTGCTGCGGCGGTTAACAAGGATCCCGCTGGCGCATTGGCACGCTTCCGGGCTGCGATGGCCACCCTCAACAGGCAGCGCCTCGCGGATCGGACCCGGACAGCAGCAATCGGTTATTGCTTCGGAGGAGGTCAGGTGTTGAACATGGCGCGCGCGGGAGTGCCGATCTTGGGGGCGGTTAGCTTTCACGGCAGCCTGGGGACTGACAATCCCGCCAAAGTCGGACAGATCAAGGCGAAGATCAGGGTATTTACCGGAGCGGCCGATCCCATGGCACCGCCGGCGGTGGTGAAAGCCTTCGAGACCGAAATGCAGGGCGCGCAAGCGAATTACAAGGTGGTGTCTTATCCAAACGCGATGCACGCCTTCACCAACCCCGATGCGGACAATTTGGGTAAGAAGTTTGGATTGCCGCTGAAGTACGATGCAAACGCGGACCATGATTCCTGGACCCAGACGCTCGCGTTCCTCAAGGAGATTTTTCAGTAATGGCTGACGGCTGCGAGACCGGCGAATGCGACGAGGCGCTCCCGAAGCCCGCCGGTATGGGCATTCCACAGACCGGCAAATTCGACCCCACCGCATTTGAGCGCGCGATAACCGATTTGCTTCATGCCTGCGGCGTGCCCAGCGACACGGTCCACACCGGCCGGACCGCGCAGCGTGTTCGCGAGCTATGGGAAAAGCGTCTGCTCGGCGGGTACAGCATGGATCCTGGACTGGCGCTGGGTGACGGGTTTGAGGATGCGCGGCAGGATATGGTCGTGGTGCGTGGAATTGCAATCCATGGCGTGTGCCCGCATCACCTCGTGCCGTTTCGCGGCGTGGCGCACGTCGCGTACATTCCGGGTGGGCGTTTGCATGGCTTCGGTCGCATTGCGCGCTTGGTTGATGCCATCGGGCATCGTTTCACTTATCAGGAATGGATGACGCGGGATATTGCCGATGCGCTGATGACATATGGTGGGGCTCGAGGTGCGGCCTGCACAATCGAGGCTGAGCAGCTTTGTTTACTGCTTGGGGAAGACCGCCGCGGAGACGAACGCGTGGTCACTCAGGCATTTTCGGGTTGCATGGAAGGCAGTGACCAACTTCGCTATGAGTTTCTGAACGCCATTCAGGGCGCCAGGGTCTTACGCTTTTCGGGCACATGAACGAACGTCAGCCGCGTGCCCATCGCCAAAGAATGAAACGCCGCATTGGCCCAGCGATTGTCAAATTATGTCTGCTTGCCCTCGTGTCTGGAGGAGCCCAAGGGGGTGAAACGCACGATGCGCAGTCGCCGTCATTAGGCGCTACGACATGGGAGACGGAGACCGACAAGGTGCGCCTGCGAATGACCCAGGTCATGCCCGATCAGGTGCGCGCATTCATGGTTGCACGTGGACTCGATGAAAAGTCAGTCGGTGAATTTGCGAACCACTGCGTCTTTGTGACGGAGTTGCGCAACGAGTCAAAATTCCCGATCACTTATTGCATGGCGGAATGGCGTTACGTTACCCAAGATGGAAGACCGCAGGTGATGTTAACCAAACATGACTGGCTGGCTCGCTTCCAATTTCGTCATTTGACAGCGCCTGCCAGGTTAGCTTTCGAGTGGTCACAATTTCCGGTGGAACAGACGTTCTTCCCTGGCGACTGGAATGAGGGGATGACGACATTTGATCTTCCACCAGGCAGCACGTTTGACCTTGTGTATCGCTGGATGCAGGGGAAAACACGGCATGAAGGAATCGTGAAGAATGTTGAGTGCGCGGCGTTGTCTGCTGGTCCTTAGTCTCTCGCTGGCGCCGCTTGCGTGGGCTGATGACCCGCCGGACACTTTGCTGACCCCGTTTGGGCCGCGACTCATTGCGCCAGCTATTGAGTTACTCGATCTGAACGGACGGCTCATTTCCCTATCTGGCCTAAGAGGCAAGGTGGTGGTCGTCAATTTTTGGGCGACGTGGTGTGCGCCCTGTCGCCGGGAGCTCGCCACCCTGCAGCGCATGAGAAAGGTCATGGGCGATCGTCCGCTGGAAGTTCTCGCAGTTGATGAAGGCGAAGCCGTTGACGCGATCCAGGCGTTTACGGCCACAATGGATACTCCGCCAGAGTTTCCAATTCTGCTCGATCAAACAGGTGAGACCATGGGCACATGGCCGGTTCGTGGGATACCAACCACGTTTATTGTCGACAAGCGCGGCCGCATGGCCTATCGGGCCATCGGCAGCCGGGAATTTGATCATCCTCATATTTTGAATCTAATCGAACGCCTATTGCGGGAAAAGCAGGCGCATTGAACTAGACTAACAGAAGCTACAGTGCACTTTTCATCAAACTAGGGGGAGTCGAACATGAGCCTGATTGATATCGTTCAACCGGAAGAGGCGACAGGGGAAATCGCGCGGATTTACGGCGAGATCCAACAGGCATTCGGGAATGTTCCGAATGTACTGAAAATTTGGAGCGCTTCCCCATTTCTGCTGAAACAACAGTGGGAACACATTTCCTATTCGCTTAATCATCCCAAACTGCCTCCCGTCCTGCTGGCTTGCATCAGGCTGATGGTCTCACGCGGCAACCATTGCGACTACTGTGTGGATATGAACACAAACATGCTGGTAAACCTGTTTGGCTGGACCCCAGACCAGGTGGACTACATGATCGACAATCCGGCCGAAGCGAATCTACCGCACAGCGAAAAGGCAATGCTCGGGTTGGTACTCAAGGCGGTGCGCCACTCGTCTCATCTGACCGCAAGCGATGTGGCACACGTCAGAGATCAGGGGTACAGCGATCAAGACATTCTGGATGCTGTTGCCCATGGTGCCAGAATGACCGCAGGTGATATTGTCATTAATGCCTTCAAGGTCGAAAAGGATTTCTGAACTGCCTATCTGCCCACCCGGCTAAGGGGGGGCGGGTGTCCGATTGAAATCTTAAAAAAAGAGAATCATGGTTAGCCCTAAGGAAAGACCCGCGACGGTTGTCCCTCCGCCACTGGTCTATCCGAGTGGGCTGGCGGTGGGCTGGTGGATAGACCGATACGTTCCGCTTGATTTTCATGGGGGTGTTGGGCTTCGTGCCGTGGCACTACTACTGGTCATAGTGGGGCTAATCCTGATTGTTTGGGCGGGCTACACCATCTGGCAACACCACACCACCGTTAACCCGTACAAAGGGGTGACGTCGCTTGTGTCATCTGGTCCCTTTGCATTTTCGCGTAACCCGATTTACGCCGGAGACTGGTTGATCTATGCCGGCATTTCGCTGCTGTTGAAAACCTGGTGGACAGTGGCGTTAACACCGGTAATTTGGTGGATCATGCGCTACCATGTCATCGCGCATGAGGAGGCACACCTTGAGGCAAAATTTGGCGACGCGTTTTTGCAATACAAGGCGCGGGTGCGTCGCTGGATATGATGAATATGCAAGCGGACTGCTTTGAAACACGCTTCAAAACACGACCCCGGTGAGCGACGCGGGCACATCCCCGAGATTGCCGAGTGTCCACTGGCCTGTAACACCTCGGGCGTGATTCGAGCGATCCGGCAGCGCGTCTGCAGGATCGCTCCATCCGCACCGCGAAACGCCTTATGTACGAATAAGCGGTTTGGCTCGCCGGATAGTCAGCATTTTGCGGCAGCTCTCCTCACGAGTCGCGATTACTGGTATCACAGCCCGTTCGAAATGTTTTGTTGCACGCGGGCAGATATCCGAAATGCCCCGAGCTTGGCCGGTGTGGCATAGGCTTGCGCATGGGTGGAGGAGCGGGCGACCGATTTCCGTTCAGGGGTGCCCGGCCCTGTGCATGAGGGAAACAACCCGGTTTATTCCTAAACCACAAAACCAGCAGCGCCGCTCACAGGCTCTGCATTTTCAGCGCGCGTGGCGCTCCGGTCGCTGTGCATCCCCGTAGAGGCGCAATCACGCTTTTTCCATTTGTAGCAATGTCGCAGGTGAAGGTGTTTCCACAACGTGCCGCCAGCAATGCGTTAATTCTGATCGAACCCATTGAAGCGAATCGCAACGTGGGGGCGAAGCCATCCGGGATGGAGCTGCAATAGAGTGCTGGGCTCACATGACGGCGTGCCAAGCGCAGCCGACGTTATTATTGATCTCGGCACTTGCGGAGCGCCTGTTTAAGCGGGAGCAAGCGAGAGTATCTCGCATGCATTGGCCGTTGTCTGGCGGCATACCTCAGCGAAAGTCGTGCCTCGCAGATCTGCCAGGACTTGGGCGATTCGCGGAAGCTCGGTGGGGCTATTGCGTTGTTTTGCAATCCATTCGGGGGGGATGTCGGGTCCGTCCGTTTCCAGCACAATTGATGCCAGTGGCAACTCGGCGGCCAGTTTGCGCAGTTTGGTTGCGCGAGAGTAGGTGAATGCGCCGCCGAATCCGAGCTTGAATCCGAGTTTGGTGAATTCATGGGCCTGCTGCATGGAGCCGTTGAAGGCATGTGCAACGCCCCCTCTGACCCTGATGCGGCGGAGGTGTTTGAGAACCTGATCGTTCGCACGGCGAACATGTAGCAATACGGGCAGGTCAAAATCCCGAGCCACTTTCAACTGCTCCTGGAAGAATTGCTCCTGCAAGCTGAAGTCGTTCGCGTCAACCCCCTGCCGATCTATACGCGTCTGGAACAGATCGAGGCCAACTTCGCCAATCGCGACTGGTTTTTCGCGAGCCACCCACGTCCTCAGTTCGGCAACATCATCGCGTTGGTGAAGATGAATGTACATCGGATGCATGCCATAGGCTGCATAGCATCCCTCATAGCGTGCGCAGCTGTCCCGCACCGCGTGGAAATTGAAGCGTCCCACCGCAGGGACCACGATGCCAACACCGCTCCTGCGCGCCTGCGACGCAATTGCATCCCGATCGATGTCATATTCGCGGGCGTCAAGATGGCAGTGCGTATCAATTAGCATGGCTGAATATTGTGGTCGTTAGAAACTCCTGTTTCATCAGCGCAGCGAGAATCTTCTTTCCCGCTTTGGGAAGCGCGGCGTGCAGCGCGTCATGCAACGGCATCCAGATTTGCGTGCTCGGCTCGCCCGACAGGGTTGGTGGATGTGACAGCGTCATCTCAATCGGCTGGACATGGAGCTTGAAGTGGCTGAAGGTATGGGTAAACGGCGTCAAGTGGCGCACCCGTTCCGGAAGTTGGCCGCTGAGGCGCTTGCAGATTTGCGCCAAATCTGCACTGGTCTTCGCCTCAGGCAGGCTCCAAAGTCCGCCCCAAATCCCCGGAATCGGACGTTTTTCCAGTAGCACGTCAGTCGCATAGCGGATTACCAAGAAGAACGCGTGTTTGTGGGGCAGGGGGTTTGCGGGCCTCGGACTCGGCACATCGCCTACCCGGTCTTGTTCAAGTGCGGCGCAGTGGCGGCTAATTGGGCAGACTGCACAGCGGGGTTTGGTCCGTTTGCAAATTAACGTGCCTAAGTCCATCAGGGCTTGCGTATAGGTTTCCAGATTCTTCTTCGGCAGCAAACTGCGAGCTTGCTGCCACAGGACGTTCTCTATGGACTTTGTCCCCGGATAGCCTGCAACGAGAAACACCCGTGCTAGCACGCGCTTGACGTTTCCATCAAGGATGGCATGGCGTTGCCCAAATGCAAATACGCAAATGGCGGCTGCCGTGGAAGGCCCAATTCCCGGTAGGGCAGCCACCGCGTCAATGGAATCAGGAAACACGCCGGCGTGCTTTTCCCGCAATATCCTCGCCGCCTTAAGCAGGTTGCGACCACGTGCGTAGTAACCCAGCCCAGCCCAATACGTGAGAACCTCCTCTTCGGTCGAACTGGCGAGCGTCAAAATATCGGGGAAACGGGCCATAAACCGGCTGTAATAAGGAATGACCGTTTCAACTTGGGTTTGCTGGAGCATGATCTCAGATACCCAGATTCCATAGGGATTCAGGCTGCCTTGCCAAGGAAGGTCATGGCGACCGTAATGCGTTTGCCACGCGATGAGCTTTTGTGCGAAAGTGGGCATTCCCAGATGCTAACAGGGCCGCGCTAGATTCCTCCAGTTCGACCCCAAGGGACATGCAGGGTGTCAGGCGTGTGTCGGGGTGACTTTTTCGCGGAAAAAGGCGAACAGCTTGCTGAAGGCGGATTCGGTGATGGAACGGCGCATTACCAGAACCGCCTGCCCGTTTCGGAGTTTGTCGGCGAGTCGATGTAGCGAGATTGAGAAGGTGTTTACCCCGTCCTGATCGGTAAACAAGTAGTTTCCCCGGCTGCTGTTAAACGCAAGCCGTGCCCAGCGAAACGTACCGTCGTCATAGTGGAATTCAACCCATTCACCCTTCTTAAGCGCGCGGGCACGTTCAGTATAGACGTCTTCAATTTCAACCTGAACCTGCGATAGAACCTGGCTCGGCGGGGGCAGGGGTAGTTCAACGGGGGTCGAATTTGATTCCGTAATGACGTCAAATTCGGGATCCGCATCCGGAAGTGGGACCGCTGCGGTCGCTTGGGCGCGGACAGCAGTCGCGTGCAATACGACCAGCTCGGCAAAAAACTGTTCGAGTTCACGGGCCTTGATGCTGCTTTGAGTCAAGCCGTCGCGCAGACGTTTAAGCATGCCAGGCAGGATGCGTACCAGCATGAGGCGGGTATCCATGTCGGTTTTTGGCTGTACGCTCCACAGTAACTCACGCATGGTTTCCATCTCGCCGGTGAATTGCGGGGCAGATGAACCGTGCTCAATGTAGGTCTTGCCAAGTGCCTCGGCCCAGTAGGTGTACAGAAAGTTGCTTATGGCAGGCAGGGCCGGCTGATGTGCCAGTGCCTGTTTGACCTGATCGTAGATAAATACCTGAGCCGTTTCGGCTCGTTCAGCGCGTTGCAAGTCCTGAATGGGCTCATTCAGACTGGCTTCTAGCGCCGTCTGACGTTCCACTTCCAGCTTGAATACCGCATCCGTCGCCGTGTCAAATACGGCAGTGTCTTGGTCGAAGTCCGTTACCACTTGATCGATGATCGCCTCCAGCGTCTCGATGTGGGGATGGTGGCCCTCCGCCATAGGGGGTAGATTCGCCGCGAGATCCGCGATGACATCGAGAAGCTTGCGCGCCGGGTGATTCCGATTGGAGAAAAACGTGCGATCCAACATTGCAGCCTTTAGCACCGGAAGCTGCAGGCGTGATAGCAGATTTTTCAGACTGTGAGGGATCGTGTCTTCGTCGAACACGATATCGAACAGCATGGCAACAGAATCGACCACCAAGGCCTCAACCCGCGAGGCCCCCAACATCACAGGGCTCTGTTGTAACTGGCGCAGCACATTGGCGTGAATCCCGTCGGCGGGTGCGAGGTCAATCTCAGCACCGCTAGGCAACACGAGCGGACCGACTTGCAGCCGGCCGATCGCTTCCAACATGCCCAATGGTGATTGGCCACCCCATGCTGCCAAGCCCGGCTGCGTTGCGGCGGACAAATAACCCATGCCAGGCGCCCCCGAATGTGTCAAACCGTAACCCGTCATTCCCTGTGCACTTGCGAGTTGCTCGAATATTTGGTTGAAGTCATCCGTCTCGCTGGCGGTCTGGCGCGAATGAGCGTGCGCTTTGGCGCGGATCCCTTGGCCAACTTTGATATCGGGCAAGATTCCCTTATCGGCCAAATAATGGTTCAGCGTTTTGTAGATTGACGGCAGCTCAGGGTACAAGACCAGCTCAAATTGATTGAGCAAGACCAACGTGACCTTCTGTTCAAGTTGCAAGCTGGTTAGCCCACTGAGCAGGGCCTCGCAAAGCAGGCGCGGTTCAAGAGGATTGTCAATTTCGTGCAAATGCGGCTGATCAAGCAGTGCCCCCAGGCGGGAGTCCAGTGTGACCAATTCCTCGGCGCTGTTGAACCGAAGCCGTGAGGTGGCCTTGTTGATGGCAAGCGTGGATTCAAAATCGGCCTCGCCCATAAGGCTTAGCTCGCTGTCCTTCACCGGCCGATTCTTCTCCGAGTTATTGGCCACGCTCCGGTCGAAGGCCACAAGAAAATCGCGCTTGCACGCGATAATGACTTCATTGACCCTTTTGTTTAGCGCGCTCTGAGCGTCATAAAAAGCGTTACGGGATTCCAGCAGCGGCGAACGTTCCGCTTGGCCCAGCAGTGCGTTCTCCATTGCTTCGGCCTGGCGGTTGAGGATCCGGCAGACCCCTTCGATGAGTTGATCCCGACATGCATGAAGCAGCGGGAGCGAGTCGGCGCGGCTGATGTAACGTCGGATAGCGCCAAAATCATTAAGATTTACAACATTGTCTGACATAGTCGCTCCAGGCCGCTTAACTTGGCAGAGGGTGCGGACAGGGGCAAAGGGAGAGTGAGAGTCGTTGCGCGGCTCGCTCATCCGGCAGTCCCGCTATCTGCCCAGAATCGACTGAGCAGACCGGAGACTTTGCGTCCCCGCCTCACGGCGGGTTTGCCCTAGACATGTGGCGTTACAAGTCTACGGATGTCCGGCAGGGGAATAACCCACTACCACTGATACTCACTAGCGGCCAGGCAACCGGCGGACTTTAGCCCGCTTGAAAAATATTTTTGCGAACGGTCGATTCTTACTGGGCCTTGCCGGTTTGCTCGTCAACATTGAATAGGCTGCGCCACAGGCGCGCGACAGTTTGGAGGTGATGGGGGGCGAGTTCGTTTGGGGGGATGCGCGCGCCCCTGGACCCTTGAAGGGTCGCCGAATGATACCGCTGCCGCAGGTCCCTATAAGCGGCGGCCGATGCGTCGGCCAAATCCGATGGAATCAGGCCGATATCCCCGCAATGTTTAAGCAGGGTGATATTGCCGGAGTTCTCCAGAAGCCCGGGGTAACTGCGGGCATGGGCCAGAATCATGTACTGTACGCAAAACTCTATGTCTACGATGCCACCAGGGTCGTGCTTCAGATCGAACAAGCCCGTATGGTTGGGATGACCTTCGTGCATTTTCTGGCGCATCGCCAACACCTCGGCTCGAAGCTTCCGCTTGTCGCGAGGCATCGTCAGAATAGTCCTGCGGATGGTTTCAAACGCGTCGCCGATCGCCTGATCGCCACAAATATGACGCGCACGCGTCAGCGCTTGATGCTCCCACACCCATGCGTGTTGTAGCTGATAGCTCTTGAAGGCGGCCAGACTGGAAACCAACAATCCGGATGCCCCGTTGGGCCTAAGGCGCAGATCGGTGTCATAGAGAATACCTGCCGGCGTGGCAGTGCAGAGCCAGGTGATGATCCGCCGGACGATGCGGGCGTAGAGGACTCCTGAATCAGGGGAAGGGTCATCGTAGAGAAAAATGAGGTCCAGGTCGGAGGCGTATCCGAGTTCCTTGCCGCCCAGCTTTCCATAGCCGATGATCGCAAACTTCGGTTGAGCTGGATGGCCTTGTTCCAGTCCAAACCAGATGCGCTTGAGCGTTTCGGCCAACAAGCCGTCCGCCATGCTTGACAGATGCCCCGACACGTTTTCCACCGACAGAATTCCAGCGACATCTTGCGCGAGCAGGCGCAGTTCATTCACCTGCTTGAACTGCCGCAGGGCATCCATCTGTTCCCCCGTGTCCGTCGCGTGCTGATCCATTTGCTGGGAGAGCCGTTTGAACAATATAGGCCAATCGGGTGACAACAGTAGTTGTTCAGGGTCGATGAGCTCGTCAAGCAAGGCCGGTTGGTGCGTAATTAGCTCGGCGGCTCGGGGACTGGCGGACACTAATTTGCTAAGTTGCTTCAATGTTCCGGGGTACTCGGTTAGCAATGCCAGATAGGTCGTGCGGCGGGCGATGACCTCCACAAGCCGCATGAGGCGGGCGAGCGTATCGTCGGCATTGCTATGTTCTGCGGCTACCTGAATGAGCGCGGGGATTAGGGAATTGAGCTTGACCTGGGCCGACTCGGGTAGCCGTTGATAGAGGCCCTCCTTAAATCGACGTAATTCGGATGAACTGGCATCGGCATTCCGATAGCCCAGTTCCGAGAGTACTTTGGCAGACGACTCGGGGGTGAGCCAAAGCCTGGTTACGGGGTGGTGCTGCGGACCGAACTGTCGGCCAATGAATATCTGCTTGAAATGATTCGTCACGCGCCCGCGTTGAATGTGCAGTGTGGCTAACAAGGTCGACCAGTCGGAATAGTTCATCATCTCAGCGACGCGCTGCTGACTGTCCGGATCCGACGGTAATGATTGGGTCTGTGCATCATCCAGGTATTGGATGCAATGTTCCATGCGGCGCAGAAAGACGTAGGCGGCGATGAGTTCGTCGTGGGCCAATTGTGAAATCGCCCCCGTATCCAGCGCCAAGTGCAAGACTTCCTGCGTCGGCCTGATTTGGAGCGCCGGGATGCGCCCCCCCCGAATAAGCTGGAATACTTGCGCGGTGAATTCAATCTCACGTATGCCTCCAGGACCTAGCTTGAGGTCGTCTCTCATATCGCGTCGCGCTACTTCATGACGGATTTGTGCATGGAGATCGCGAATTGCAGCGAAAGCACTGAAGTCGAGATATTTGCGGAACACAAACGGACGAACGATTGCATCGAGCTCCTCAAGATGCTCGCCATGAATGGGGCGCGCTTTTATCCACGCGTAACGTTCCCACGCACGCCCTTGACTCACGAGGTACTCCTCGAGCATCGCGTAGCTCATCGCAAGCGGGCCTGACTCGCCCCACGGACGCAGGCGCATGTCGACGCGAAAGACATAACCGTCAGCGGTCAATTCCGACAGCGCACCTATAAGCTTTCTGCCAAGTCGGATGAAGAATTCATGGTGCGATAAAGACGCGCTATCATGCGTTTTGCCTTCTTCCGGGTAAAGAAAGATCAGGTCAATGTCAGACGAAACATTCAGCTCGCGGCCACCCAATTTGCCCATGGCGACGACGGTCAGCTCCATCGGACGGCCATCAGGATCAATTGGCTGGCCAAAACGTGCTGCGAGATCGTTTCGGTGAAATTGCAGGGCGGCGTTGATTGTGGTTTCGGCAAGGTCCGAAAAGGTGTGGGTGACTTCATGGAGGTCTCCCACGCCCGCCAGGTCACGTGCAGCGGTGACGGCCCAGACCCGATTTCGCAGTTGCCGCACTCGGCTGTTTAGCTGCGCTTCATCGCTTGCGGGTTGGGCCAACCAGGCCTCCATCTCGTCACGGTGGTACGGAATATCGATGCGATTTCGCAAATCAGATAACGCGGGGTGTGCAAGCAGGAGCCGCGCGCCAAATCGAGACAACCGGACCAAGCGGTCAAATGGGTGTTCCTTGCTTTTCATGGACTGGTTAGAATGGCCATTTTGACAGAATCAAGCGTTAATTCTAGGAGACTACAGTATGTCCGCCATTACCTCCGTATTGCATGAAGCCCGGGTTTTTCCACCCGAAGATCGATTCAAGGAAGCGGCCACGGTATCCGGCATGGAGGCGTACACCGCATTGTGCGATAAGGCAGCCCGGGATTACGAAGGATTTTGGGCAGAGCAAGCGCGAGACGCCATCGAGTGGCACAAGCCGTTCACCAAGGTGCTGGATGCGTCGGAAGCACCGTTTTACAAGTGGTTTGATGACGGTGAGTTAAATATTTCCTACAACTGCCTTGACCGGAACATCACGGCGGGCCTGGGCGAGAAGACCGCGATCATTTTTGAAGCCGACGATGGAACGGTGACGCGGTCGACTTACAACGATCTGCTCGCTCGAGTTGCCCAATTCGCCAACGGGCTGAAACAGCTCGGTGTGGCCAAGGGCGACCGGGTGATCATCTATATGCCCATGAGTATCGAGGCGGTTGTCGCCATGCAGGCATGCGCCCGCATCGGCGCGATTCATTCCGTCGTGTTTGGCGGTTTTTCTGCAAAGAGTCTGAATGACCGCATCGTCGACGCGGGCGCAAAATTAGTGGTTACCGCGGACGAATCGTTGCGTGGCGGAAAGGCTGTTCCGCTAAAAAAGGCCGTCGATGACGCACTTTTGATGGGCGGCTGCGAATGCGTGAAAAGCGTCGTGATCCACAAACGTAGCGGTGGCAATATCAATTGGACGCCAGGGCTCGATATTTGGTGGGAGGACGCCATTGCCGGCCAGCCCAATACCTGCGAGCCTACGTGGATCAACGCGGAACATCCGCTCTTCATCCTGTATACGTCGGGCTCAACGGGTAAACCCAAAGGTGTCCAACATTCCTCTGCCGGCTATTTGCTTGGTGCCATCCTGTCAATGAAATGGGTGTTCGATGCCAAGCCTGAAACCGATGTGTACTGGTGTACCGCTGATGTCGGTTGGGTTACTGGCCACACGTACGTGGCGTATGGTCCGCTTGCTTTGGGCATGACCGAGGTCATGTTCGAAGGCATTCCAACCTATCCACATGCCGGGCGATTTTGGGAGATGATCGAGAAGCACAGGGTTACCACCTTCTATACAGCGCCGACGGCAATTCGGGCATTGATCAAGCTGGGCTCGGATTTGCCTGCAAAGTTTGACCTTTCATCGCTACGCCTGCTGGGCACGGTGGGGGAACCGATTAATCCGGAAGCCTGGATGTGGTATCACGAGGTCATCGGTCGGTCGCATTGCCCAATCGTCGATACTTGGTGGCAGACCGAAACCGGTTCCCACATGATCGCTCCGTTGCCAGGAGCGGTGCCTACCAAACCGGGTTCCTGCACCTTGCCATTGCCGGGCATCATCGCAGCGGTTGTCGATGAGCATGGCCATGACGTGGAAAAAGGACAAGGCGGCTATCTGGTCATCAAACAACCGTTTCCGTCGCTGCTTCGCACCCTTTGGGGTGATCCGCAGCGCTTCAGGAAGACGTATTTCCCCGAAGAGCTGGGTGGGAAGATGTATTTGGCCGGAGATTCATCCCATCAGGACGCCGATGGATATTTCTGGATCATGGGCCGCATCGATGACGTGCTTAACGTATCCGGTCACCGGCTCGGAACCATGGAAATCGAATCCGCGTTGGTGGCCAATCCTAGGGTCGCAGAATCGGCCGTGGTGGGGAAACCCCATGATATCAAGGGTGAAGCGATTATCGCCTTTGTTGTCTGCAAAGGTGCGCGTCCTGAGGGCGAAGAAGCAAGAAAGCTTGTTGCGGAGCTTCGCGAATGGGTGAGCACCGAAATTGGCCCCATCGCCAAGCCGGATGAAATTCGTTTTGGTGACAACCTGCCCAAGACGCGCTCCGGCAAGATCATGCGGCGGTTGCTCAGAGCCATTGCCAAGGACGAGGAGATCACCCAAGATGTTTCGACTTTGGAAAACCCGGCGATTCTGGATCAACTCAAACAGCCGGTGAGCTAGCGGCATAGGCGCGTCATCCCGATCCCGGCGCCGTGGCATTGCCCGGCCCGCAAAAGCGCTTGTCAACTGTCACGTTCTCGACAGCACGCGGGTGCCCGATTGGGCGCGGCCAATGAAAATAATGTGTAATCAACGTCCTACATTGCGTTATCGAGAACGTTTGTGGGAAAAAACCGTTAGTCGGAAAGTCAACACTACTGGCTAATTTCCAACTATATTCCCTGAAGGCTGATAAGGGCAAACTCGTCGCGAGGCGAGGACGCAAAGCTACCGATCTGATGATTCATAGACAGACAGCGGGGTTGCCGGTTTCTCATCGCTGACGATGAGGCGGTTGCGTGGTTTCGGTACCTTGCCCTTCTGTGATTATTGAGCATACGGAGGCACTATGACCGCATTCGATCGTCGTCACCTAAACTCGCACGATTGCCGGGACAGCTATCAAACCGGGGCGACACCCTTGGTGTTGTGTGCGGCCTTGGCGTCTGCCCTCTTCTTCACCTATGCTGAACGCGCCTATTCTGCCCCATGTGAGCCAGTTGGAAGGCTGGTGCTCAAATCGGGTACCGCTACGCGCGGCACGCCAATGGATGATGTGGCGACCGCGGTCGGCGCGGGCCGCCTGCGAAGTCTGGACCGGCGTGACCGTGTCGCAGTGGAACTGGCGGGCGGTCGATCGCATGAGCAGGGGCGCAGGGGGCAAACCTGAAGTCGCCTCAGGGATGAGCGGTGGTGATATCACGGCCCCCGCGGGTGGGGCATTGAACCCCCTTGAGTCGCTTGGTGGCGTGCCCGTCGCCAGCACCGCATCCGCGTTGGCGAATGATGAATTGGCGCGCCCCCAGCCTCGCCTGGAACACTGCGCTTGCGCCAGGTTGGTGTGCGAGCTCACAAGGGCCGGTTACCGCAGGCTGGTTTGGCACAGCTTCCGTTTAATGCCCATGACACGACTTTGAGCGCCGATAAGCTCACGCTGGTGGCGCGCACTGTCGTGGGCAGGGGCGCCAAGGATGGCGCCAAAGGTGATCGCCGGGTGGGGCTGCTTCGATTGCCACCCTTCCGCGGGTGCTTCGCCAGGCCATCCTGTCATCCGGGTCCAAACCGCCGCCCGCGTTTTGCGTATTTCCCCGATGCCAATTGCTCATCCTCCGCGGGTAAAAACAAGTAATGCCGACAGGTTGACCACCTGCCTGGGAAAAATTTGGAAATTGGAGAATGTGGTAAGGACAATCCGCGCCCGAGGAAGTCCACCTAGACTGCGCAATGGGCTGGCCGTGGCCAACGCCACCGCAGCAAGCCTTTTCGGATAGGGGCCCGCGGCCAGACGGACGATTCCACAGTCGCAAATACAGTGCAGCGTGTTGTCCAGCAACAGTGTGATCGCGCCATGATAGCGGAGGCGAAGCGCATTCTGTGATTGGCAGCGAAACATTGCCCGGGCCAACGGGGTATTTGGCATGCCCTCCGTGCGTGCCCGATTGCCGTAGCGTTAGGGACAACCTCAAGTGTTTTAAATCCAGCGCCCTGTGCTCCACCCCTCAATGGCGCGCAGTCGAGACGAGCTATTCCCATGCTCTGAGCGAGGCGCGGGTTGTGCATTCAGCCGGCGAGGCATCGAGGC
>JBKQNQ010000135.1:0-6116 GCA_052145875.1 Thiobacillaceae bacterium | reverse complement strand
CGCAGGTTCATGAACCGGTTTGCATACACAGCCACCTGCATATTCAACCCCATGGGCGAAACTCCACCACCGATGGCCACTCGCGAGAACGGTGTGGGGGACGCCGCGAAGGTTTTGATTCTCTTGGTTTGCGATGCGCCAAAAAGCGACTCGTGATCGCCTGCCATTTGGATCCCGCCGGCTGCGGGAAGGTTTTGGGCGACCATCGCCGTTGATGCTAAGAGGACGAGAGTTGGCAACAGAGCATAGCTTTTCAAGCGAAGCCTCCAATGTCTTGAAATCAGATTCCCTGCAATTCAATCTCCCCCGAGTCGACAGCTGAGTTTTGAAACCTCTTAATTCGAGTCATGTGCCCGGGTACTCAGCGCCCCATTGAGCCGGGGGAATCACCAAACATTAGCAGCGAAATGGCTCCAAAGTAACTCCATTTCTGTGTTATTTGAAAACTTTAGTACCATATGCGCGACCCCTGGCTCGGAAAGCAGGATTTCGCCAAATGACTTAATCTGACCCAATGGCCAGGCAAGACCTCGAATCCGATAAGACTGTCAGACTGCGCACCCGGCTCATTGAATGGTATGAGCAGAACCGCCGCGATCTGCCCTGGCGCAACCGCAACGATTCCTACGCCATCTGGGTTTCTGAGATCATGCTCCAGCAGACCCGCGTAGCTGTGGTCGTTGACCGCTACCAGGCGTTCATGGAGCGGTTTCCCTCCCTGGTTTCGCTGGCCCTGGCCTCGGAGCAGGACGTCCTCGCTTTATGGAGCGGACTTGGCTACTACCGGCGCGCGCGCATGTTGCACAAGGCCGCGCGCTTTGTGGCAGACAACTACCACGGAAATCTCCCGGAAACCGCGGAAGAGCTCCGCGCCCTTCCCGGCATTGGCGCTTACACGGCCAATGCCATCGCCAGCATTGCCCACGGAGAACCGGTTGCCGTGGTGGACGGAAACGTCGAACGGGTGCTATGCCGGTTGTCTGGGTGGGACTCCGCTTCCCGCACCGGTGCAGCCGCTCTCCGCCGCAAGATTGACGAATTGGCGGCGCAGCTCGTGGATCCCGCTCGTCCCGGCGACTTCAACCAGGCAGTCATGGAGCTTGGCGCCACCGTGTGCCTGCCTCGCAATCCGCAGTGTCTGGTGTGTCCCGTTGCGGGTGATTGCAAGACGCGCGGCGAGCACAAAACTTCGCCCCGGGCGCGTATGCTCAGCCGCGAGGTTGCTCACGCGCTCTCTGTGCGCATGGGCCGGATACCGGGCAATATTCGAGGCAGGGAAGTCCTGCTGGAACAGCGCTCCGCCGATCAAACCGTGATGCAGGGCCTGTGGGAGCTGCCGTTTTTGCGCGACTCCGCGGTACCCCAGAAAGAACTGCGCATGACCGTTCGCCACGCCATCATGCAAGTCAACTACTACGTTCGAATCCGCACGGTGTTTGAAGACGATGTTGAAGCCATGACCGTGCCTGGCGGCGAGCGGCACTGGATTCCGCTGAAACAGGCCGCCGGAATGGCGCTTACCGGGCTCACGCGCAAGGTGCTTACCCGCGCTCATCTGCTGCCCACCGCTTCGCTCGATGCCATTGCTCCACAGGAGGATACCGACGTACTCTGAAGAGTCTGATTTTGACGTTTCTCTAACGAACTTTGCCTTCCTCTTTCTGTAATTCACGGAGATTCCATGCGACTCAAGCCCGCCTTCGTCCTCCTTGCATCCGCTATTCTCGTCTCGCTTACTGTTAACGCTCAACAGCAGGACGCTGGACCGGCAGTTCCTGTCATTGCCTCGCTTCCACCCGCAGCCCGCGCGGCCGCCGCCTCCATCGATCCTGAAAGGATCCGCGCGCATGTGCGCTTCCTGTCGCTCGATCTGCTTGAAGGGCGTGGTCCCGGCACCCGCGGATCGGAGCTTGCTGCCGAGTACATCGCCACGCAGTTTGCTCTTGAAGGCCTGCAACCGGCTGGCGACAGCGGAACCTATTTCCAGAAGATTCCGCTTTACGCCGTGCACACAATCGAGGACAAGACAAACTTCTCTTTTGTGCCGTCCAATGGCGCGCCCATCGATCTGAAGTATGGGTCAGAGATTGTCGCCAAAGATCAGACCGGTCAGACGGCAGCGGACTTCGACGCGCCGATTGTTTTTGTCGGCTACGGCATCAATGCGCCGGAATACAACTGGAACGACTACGACGGCGTCGACATGAAGGGTAAGATTGCTCTCATCATCGTGAATGAACCGCCTTCCGACGACGAAAAGTTTTTCAAGGGCAAGGCTCTCACGTATTACGGCCGCTGGACCTACAAATATGAGGAGGCCGCGCGCCGTGGAGCTGTGGGCGTGCTCATCATCCACCGGACTGACCTGGCCAGTTACCCCTGGGATGTGGTCTACAACTCGCAGGCCGTGGAGAAGAGCTATCTTGAAGGCGATCCTGCCGCCACGTTGCGTGCCGCCGCATGGATTCAACACGATGTTGCCCAGCGGCTGCTCACTCTGGCTGGCCTCAGCGATCTCGATCAAGCCATTGACGCTGCCGGCAAACGCGGTTTTCATGCGGTTACGCTTCCCGTCACTTTGCACGGACATATCGAGAGCCGCGTCCGTCGCTACATCAGCTCAAATGTCATAGGGCGCGTGCCCGGCGTCAGTTCCGCAGGCCAGGCTGTTCTCTACAGCGCCCACTACGACCATCTCGGCATTGATCCCGACGCTAAGGGCGACAAAATCTACAACGGTGCTGCCGATAACGGTACGGGCTGCGGAATCCTCATTGAAATGGCGCGAGCCTTTGCTCAGTCCAGTGTGCGCCCGCCGCATGACGTCTACTTTGCCAGCGTCACAGCTGAGGAGCAGGGCCTGCTCGGCTCGCAATATCTGGGAATGCACCCGCCCGTCCAGGCCGGTCAATTCTCGCTCGATCTCAACTACGACATGATTCTGCCCATCGGCGTTCCCCGCTCAGTCGACCTCGGCGGAGCGCAGCGCATTGACTTTTGGCCCACGGTCCAAACAGTAGCCAAGGCCTTTGACCTGGCACTGCTGCCCGATCCAAATCCCATGGCCGGCCACTACTATCGCTCCGACCATTTCTCGCTTGCGCGGGTCGGGATTCCCGCATTTTCTGTCGATCAAGGCGATCTGTTTGAGGGCCATACCGCTGACTGGGGCCGCGCGCAGATGGAGGATTACACCGCGCACCACTACCATCAGCCCTCAGACGAATATCACGCTGACTGGGATTTTCGCGGCAACGCCAAATTGGCGCGATTTGGCTTTGTGCTCGGCTGGCTGGCCAGCGCTCAACCGAAGCCGGTCGAGTGGCTCGCAGGAGATGAGTTTGAAGCCGCGCGCAACGCCAGCCGGGTTCAGTAGTAGTCGGCGCAGCTCAGGTAATAGCCGCACTGGGTGCAGACCAGCTTGCAGTGGTGCCCTGACAGCCGGTGACTGCACGTGGGGCACACCTGGCAATGGTGGTCCACAGGCTGCGAAGCGCTTGCGGTCGGCTCACGATGTGAGAAATCAACCGTAAAATCATGATCGAGAGCCGAGGGCCGATGCGGCAACATGCACGACAGATTACCATGGAGATGCAGGTGTGGCTGCCACACAATTCTCCGGCAGGCGCCTCGTAAATCAACTTCCCGGCGTACCCATCTTCCCCTTGCGGCGCGCTGGACTCAATCACCGTTATTCGAATCCCCCAAGGAGGGACTATGGCTAGCAAGGCAAGTGCGGTTTGGACAGGTTCACTTAAGGAAGGCAAAGGCACCATTTCAACGGCGACAGGCGTACTCAAGGACGCCAAGTATTCATTTGCCACTCGTTTTGAAGGCGCTGACTCCGGCACAACCCCCGAGGAGATGATTGCGGCGGCCCACGCCAGCTGCTTCTCCATGGCGCTTGGCGCCCAGTTGGGTGGCGCTGGCCTCACACCGGAAAAGATCGAGACCCAGGCGGCTGTTACCCTGGCCAAGACCGACGGCGGTTTTGCCGTTACCAAGATCGCTCTTACCACCACGGCAAGCGTTCCCGGAGCCAGCAAGGAAGCCTTCGACAAGGCTGCTGCCGATGCCAAGGCCGGCTGCCCCATCTCAAAGCTCTTCGCCAACAACACCGAAATCACACTCGACGCAAAGCTCGTCTAAGCGCTCGGTCTCTCATCCCCCCAACCCTCAAGATCCTGTTCCGCCGCATGCCTGATCCGGGCGCGGCGGAAAAGGGTTTCCCTCGGGCCCGTTCCTTCCATCCGCGTGAAATCAATTTTTCGTTGAAGATCTTTGCGAGCTATGGGAAATTGATTCCAGCACGCGCTCATGATGCGAACCTCATTTTGGAGTCGGGCCGGCCATGAAGAAATACAAGATCAAAGCCACAATCCAGGCTGGCATAGGAGGAGGGGCCGCGGTCGCCTTTCCTTACGATGTCGAGAAGGAATTCGGCGTCAAAGGGAACGTTCCCGTGAACGCCACCTTTAACGGCATCCCTTATTCCGGTTCACTGATGAAGTGTGGGGGGCCGGCCCACATGCTTGGCATCCTCAAAAGCATCCGAACCCAGATCGGCAAGGACTCCGGCGACTCAGTTGAAGTGGTTGTTTGGAAGGACGAGGAACCACGAGTCGTCGAGACGCCTGCCGATCTAGCAAGCCTGCTGAAAGAACGTGGCCTTCTCGCGGCCTTTGAAAAGCTGAGCTACACCCATCGCAAGGAATTTTGCCGCTGGATCACCGAAGCCAAAAGGGAAGAGACGCGCAGGATCCGGGTGGCCAAGGCCGCTGACATGCTCTCCCGCAACGTCAAAACGCCCGCGTAGCTCAACCCGCTTAGTGCCCAGAGCAGCCTCGTCAATTTGACACCGCGAACCGCATTTGCGAGACTCGAAGTTGCTGCCTGTTCAGCTAGAAGCCGCTGAACATGTGTACCGTGCCGAAGTGGCGGAATTGGCAGACGCGCGTGGTTCAGGTCCACGTACTCGCAAGGGTGTGGGGGTTCGAGTCCCTTCTTCGGCACCAAACGTTCTCTTTTCTGCAGAATCAATCACTTACAAGCCATAAGTCCAGACCAGCACTACTTCCCACCGATTCCTGCGCACCGGTCGTCCCCAGGCAATTCTGCAACAACCTTCCTCAGTCGCCACAGGACCAGTGCCAGTGCGGCGAGGCTCATCTCCCACAGCGCAAGCGCAATCCGCACAACCCACCATGGCGCCGCACCAGCTCGAGCCAGTTGGAAGGGCAGGAAGTTCCAGCTGGTTATGTGAACGTAATCCCACGGATCCTCTTTCATCGCATCGTTGTTCAAACCCCACGCATCCATCTTTCCCAGCGCGAACGCGATCACGTTTTCAATGCGCAGGCCGACCACGAACGTTGGGTGTCCAAGCGTCTCCATCTGGTAAAGCTCCAGCGACAACCAGAAGGCAACCGACGCCGCCTGGATTACCAGGCTTGCGGCCATCAGCGCGACTCCAGCAAACCAAACCACGCGTCCGGTCTGTCTTCGATACGCAAGCAGCAACGGAACTGCCAGCAGCGCAGCCAACTCAACTGTTGTTGAAACGTAGCGATCGCCCCAGGCTGAATCCCCCGCCCACGAAAAAAAGCGTGCATAAAAGCAGAGGTAAGCCAGCAAAAGCAGAGTCAGCGTAATCGTGTACGCCTTCACTGCGGGACTGAATCGCCGCCAGGCAACTGCAACCATGAGAATCATGAGGATGAGCAGCGGATCGAAGAGGAAAATCGACTTTTCCGGCGTGAAAAGTGCTCCAAAAATACCCGTGTGCATTGACGACGTGAACGGATAGTTGGCGGGCAACGAAACATCATGCTGCCTGGCTTCCTGCGCCGAAACGCTGAGGTAAGTGTTGAAGAACGATCCGAAACGATAGAACTGGTAGAGCCGGTCAAGCAGGCCAAAGAACAGATAAACAGGCAGAGCCACCACCAGATAGCTGCGGCTGCGGCGCCAGAGCTCGTCGCGCCTGGCGCCCTCAAACAAAAGCACCAGCAGGATAAAAACCCCTCCGGCCAATAGATCCATACCGGTCGTGAGCCGGGTCAGTAGATTCAGTCCAAAAGCGCATGAGCCGATCAGCAATGCGCGGCGGCTGCCTG
>JBKQNQ010000134.1:0-6591 GCA_052145875.1 Thiobacillaceae bacterium | reverse complement strand
ATAAGGATCGCAACGCGTTAGCCCGTTATGCAAAGGCCTGTATTGAGCCTTTATACATGATCGCCTCGCACCTGAATCGACCCAACATGAAATCGATCACTCTGGTTCAAGGCGATGCGTTAGGCGGCGGCTTTGAATGCGCTCTGTCAGGCAACGTGTTAATTGCGGAGCGCGGGTGCAAGATGGGCTTTCCGGAGATACTGTTCAACCTGTTTCCGGGCATGGGAGCGATAACCCTGCTTGGGCGCCGCATTGGTCATCAAAAGGCAGAGCAGGTGATTCTTTCAGGCAGGCTGTATCTCGCCGAAGATCTTTATGAAATGGGTGCAGTTGATGTATTGGCCGAACCGGGAGACGGCGAACAGGCTGTCTATGACTACATTCGTCGAGAAACCCGGGCGAGAAACGGGACCTTGGCCCTGCGCGCCGCAAGGGAGATAAGCCAACCGATTTCCTATGACGAACTGATCCGTATATCGGAAGTGTGGGTGGATGCCGCCATGCGTTTGGAGCCCAAGGACCTGCGAATGATGGAGCGGCTTGTCAATCGCCAAACGGGCAAGGCAAGACCTGCCCAATCACAGGCGCTCAGCCGTGCTCCGCTGGCGGGTTAAGTAATCATCGAGTGCGGCCTTGGCCGTGTCCAAGGCCGCGCGCACCGCGGCGAGTTTTTCTCGGGCAATCGGATGGGTAATCTCAAAGGGTTTGATTCGTTCCGAATTGATGCAGGCGGCTGATAGGAGGCCGCATCCAACATCACTTGCCCCACCCTTGAGCATGTGGAGGTGATCTTTCCATGCACCATAATCTTGGCTGGACAATGCCGCCTCGGTTTGCCGGTACGAACGCTCCGCGTCGTCCTTGAAGCCTTCGATCAGGTCGCGGACAAAATCTACGCCGCCTGCCAGTTCCGCCAATTCGCGCAGCACATCCTCATCAACCGCCGCCAACGGACGATGCGAACTTGACGCAACGGACACGACCTCGCTTGGCGTCGGGCTGGCCAGGTTGGTAAGGTTGGCCAGGGCATCCATCAGGCCGCGGCTGTTAACCGGCTTGGTCAGGAAGGCATCCACTCCGGCGTCAGCGCATATCTCTTTCGCTTCTTCGGTTGCATCTGCCGTCAACATGATGAGCGGCAAATGTCCTTCCTCCATGAAGCGCCAGCGTTTCGCGACCTCGGGGCCGGAATACTTCGGCATATGCATGTCCAGGATGGCCATACTGAATTTTTCCCGGCTCGTTTCGAGGAGCGATAGCGCTTCTTCGCCATCACGTGCAATGACCACCTCGTGCCCGGCGGTTTCGAGCAAGCCGCGGATTACCCGCTGATTGACTGGGTTGTCTTCGGCCACCAGGATCCTCAGTCTTACGCGACCCGCTTTGGCCTGAAAGTGTTCGGCGAGTGAGACGACATTCCCAGGCAATTCGGTCTCAGTGGCAGCAGCATGCAATGTATTGAAGAGCAGGGTCGGATTCACCGGTGCCCGGAGGACAGCGGAATAGCCCAATTGCAACCATTCGGTGTCTGGAATGGTGCTGTGCACGTCAGTTTCGACGAGAATCACCGGGACCTTACGGGCGCAGTCCTGCAGCAGCTGAATAAAGGATTGGGCCTGAGTACCGAGCTGCTGACGCTCCACCAAGATCGCGCGCAGGTCCTGCATGGTGCCATCGGCAAGCCCGGACAAGATTGAGATTGCGCTCCCGACCGGCACCACTTCCCCCGACCAGTTGCGAATCAGGTCAGCGAGGCGTACCCGCAATTCGGCATTGGCGAGCACACCCACATGCAGTTGAACGAGTGTCTTATCCGGCGATTGCGCCTGATCCAATTGCTCCGCAGGTACGGCCGGCAACTCAAACCAGAACGTCGTTCCCTCGCCATCGCGGCTGGTGAAGCCAATGTGCCCCCCCATCAGTTCAACCAACTGCTTGGAAATGGAGGTGCCCAAGCCGGTTCCCCCAAAACGGCGCGTGATGGAGGCGTCGGCCTGATTGAAACTATCAAATATTCGACTCTGTGCCTTTTCGGGGATGCCAATGCCTGTGTCCACCACTTCAAAACGCAACTTGAGTCTGGAGCCCTGACCTTGTGGCCTGACATAGACATCCACCCGGCCGTGCTCGGTGAACTTGATTGCGTTTCCGATCAGGTTTATCAAGACCTGGCGCAGGTGCCGCGCATCGCCGTGCAGCTGGAACTGGGTTTGCGGGGCAATGTGACTCGCCAGCACCAGCCCCTTTTTGCTCGCTTGAGGCTCCAGCATCAGCACCGTGCCGTTAACGAGCCGGTGAAGATCGTAATCCACATTTTCCATGACCTGCTTGCCCGCTTCGATGCGAGAAATGTCCAAGACGTCCTCGATCAGTTTGAACAGCGTGTCGGCTGACGTCCGAATTACTTGGGTAAGCTCCCTCTGTTCCTGGTTAAGCTTGGTTTCAGACAGCAGATCAACCACGCCGATCACTCCGTTCAATGGGGTGCGCAGTTCGTGGGTCATGTTGGCAAGGAATTGCGATTTGGCCGCATTCGCAAGCTGCGCGCGCTTTACCGCTCCATGCAGTTTGCCGAGCAAGGAAGACGAGTACAACGGGACGGCAATCATCGAAAGCAAGAATGCAGAACCGATTTGCGGATGTGCTTGCCAAAATGGCGAAGTCATCATCACCACCGAAAAGCCACAAATGGCAAACACCGCAGAGATGAGCAGATACATGACGCCATACCGGAAGCCATTACCCAGCGTGACCCATAGATAGACGACCAGCAGGGGGCTTCCGGCTTCACCCGCTTGAATCAAGAGGTATGAGGCAGTGAAATAGTCGAGCGCCATGCCCAGCACGCGGCGCAACGGTGACGCCTTTCCGGTCGCCAATGCCACCGCCATCATGATGAGCGTGAGTGCGATGAAGCAGGTTAGAACCAAATTGGAATGAACGCGTTCCGCTTCAGTTAGATCCGGAATAAAGTTGCCAAAGTAGACAGCGAATAACAACCCGATAGCTAGCCGAATCAGGCTCTGTTGAAACTCCGTATCAGGGCGGGCCTTGATTCTCTGCCGAATGTCAGCGACGGCGTCACGGAACAAATCCATCAGGCCTGGGGGTGATTCAGGCGCTTGCATCAGTGTACTGCTGCATGATCTGGACCACGTCGTTGAGTCGGGCCAGGAACGCGTGGGCACAGTCGGGATCGAAATGAGTACCTATTTGACTCTTGATATAGTCCAGCGCTTCCTGCATCGACCAGGCCTTCTTGTAGGGCCGCACCGACGTGAGTGCGTCAAACACATCCGCCACGGCAACAATTCGGGCAGGCAGCGGAATTGCCTGGCCTGACAAACCCTGGGGGTAGCCTGTTCCGTTGAACTTCTCGTGGTGTCCAAGCGCGATAATGGCACCCATCTGCAAGTAACGTGAAGGGCTGTCTGCCAGGATTTCATATCCAAGTATCGGGTGGCGCCGCATGATGAGGTTTTCTTCTTCTGTGAGGCTGCCTGGCTTGAGCAGAATCTGATCGGGAATCCCGATTTTACCAATATCGTGCATCGGGGCAGAGGACTCGATTTCATCGCACTCCATGGCGGTAAGCCTGAGCTCTTCTGCAATGGCACGTGCGTACTTTGCCATGCGAATGATGTGATTGCCGGTTTCCTCGTCACGGTATTCGCCCGCACGCGCCAGTCGCAGGAGCGTTTCCTGCTCACGAATCTGAATATCACGCGTCGCTTGCATGACCTGATCTTCAAGCCATCTGGCGCGATCAGCGATAATTCGCTGGCTGCGTCGCAAGCTGAGCAGATTCTTACACCGGGCGCGGCATTCCTGCGGATCAATCGGACGGGTCAGGAAGTCCGTGGCCCCCGCCTCCAACGCTTGGTAGCGAATCTGCCGGTCCTCGACCACCGTGACAATGATGACGGGTACATCTGCTAGTCTCGGCAAAGCGCGCAGGCGACGGGTAAATTCCACCCCGTCCATTCCTGGCATACGATAGTCCGAGATCACCAAATCCGGAGTCAACTGGGCAGCACGCGCCAACGCGTCGCTCGGGTCAGCAAAACTTTCCACGCGCAAACCTTGCTCAAGAGATCGCGCCAGCCCCTCCAATAGGCTGCGCGCGGTGCTGCGGTCATCTACAATCAGCACAAAGCCGCTCGACGATTCCGGACGCACGGCCTCTTCGGGTGACAGACTGCGGCCGGTGTTGGCGACCGAATACAGATGCGAGCGATCCGTGATCAAGGGTTCCTCCGCTGAAACCGCATTTTGCTTGCGGCCATGTTATCCAAAGTATAAAACGGCATCCATAGGGCTGAATTTAGGCCTTAAGTGATGATTTGTGCCACTTTACGCAAAATTTTGGTGAAAACATGAAGCAAATGCTGATTTTTGTTGGTTTTCTGACGGCGGTTCTGTCTTCTTCCAGCTTCGCATCGGACTATACGCGCGAAAAAGAATGGGCAGACGAAATCGTTCCAGGCCTCGTCGTGGGTGAACCGATCACCCTCAAGCAAGCCAATCAACACCCATTTCTCGCGCTCTACACCCCGGCCAAAGATCCACACGGTGCCGTAATTGTCGTGCACGGCCTCGGCGTCCACCCCGACTGGGGATTGATCGGCGTATTGCGGGGCGCATTGGCAGACCAAGGATACACCACGCTTTCGCTGCAAATGCCGGTGCTCAAGAACGGGGCCAGCGATGTCGATTACGTGTCCACCTTTCCCGAAGCCAAAGAACGGTTACGGCTCGCGGTGGATTTTCTCCTCGCCAAAGGTTATGACCGTGTTGCGATCGTCTCCCACAGCATGGGCTCCCAGATGAGTTATGCGTATTTGACCGACCGGCCCGACCCGTCCGTAAAGGTCTGGGTTATGCTCGGCATGTCGAGAAAAGTTGATTTCGACAAACTCCGGTTGCCGATCCTCGATCTGTATGGGGAAAACGACCTTCCAGAAGTCAAAGCCAATGGCGCAGTACGTAGACAAGCATTGCTCGGCAGACCCGCCTCGAGGCAACAGGTGATGCCGACCGCAGACCATTTTTACACCGGACTTGATGACGAGCTCGTTAGTGCCGTGGCCGATTACCTGAAAGCGAATTTCAAGTAGTCAACCTTTTCAAGGCTTCCTGGTATTTTTCAGCAGTCTGCCGACGCACCTCATCCGGCAAGACGGGGCCTGGTGCCTGCTTGTTCCAGCCGCTTGCTTCCAGCCAGTCCCGCACATACTGCTTGTCAAAGCTGGGCGGGCTCGATCCCGGTCGGTATTGATCCGCAGGCCAGAAGCGCGAGGAATCGGGTGTGAGTACTTCATCGATGAGGTACAGGGTCCCCGCGTCATCCAGCCCAAATTCGAACTTCGTGTCTGCAATGATGATGCCTCGAGTGGCCGCATAGTCGGCCGCATTGCTGTAGAGCGCAATGCTCGCATCCCGGATCTGGGCAGCCATTGCGCGCCCTAACCGGTTCTCGCAGTCGCTAAAATCGATGTTCTCATCGTGCTCGCCAATCGCAGCCTTCGTGGAAGGGGTGAACAAAGGTTGGGCCAGTTTACCGGCCTGAACTAATCCCTGTGGCAACGCTATGCCACAGACACTGCCTTTTTCCCGATATTCCTTCCAACCCGATCCGGCCAGATAACCACGCACGATCGCTTCGATGGGCACAGGCTTGAGCCGCTTGACGACCATCGCCCGACCCATGACCTGATCGCGCTCCTCGGGAGAGACAACGGATTCGGGCGCATCGCCCGTTAGCTGGTTTGGAAGAATGGCCGCAAGCTTTTCGAACCAGAATTCGGAAATAGATGTGAGCACCTTGCCTTTGCCCGGTATCGGCGTGGGCAGGATGACATCAAATGCGGAAAGACGGTCCGTGGTGACAATCAGCAGACGTTTCTCATCCACCCCGTAAATGTCCCGCACCTTGCCCTTCGAGATTAGCGGCAGGCTCTTGATGGAGGTGTCAAACTGTGACGTGGTCATGGCGTGGGCCAAGGATCAAACTTCGCATTATATCCACCCTTGGATACGACACTTCGCAATTAAACCGCAGGCCATCGGGATCATGCAACCCGCTGCGCGACTTCCAAGGATCCGCCCGCTGCGCGCAGGGGGCCACGCCGGGATGAGCACGGGGGAAATCAAGGTGTCAAGTCAACCCCGTCCCGCACCGAGGCGAGACCGAGCCAAGCATTCGACCAACGGATTTCGCGGCGAGATAGGACCATAAACGGTAAAATGCAGGTTTCAAGATTTCCGAGCGTAAAGTGACCTCCATTTCCTACAAAGACGCCGGGGTGGACATCGACGCTGGCGATGCGCTGGTAGAGCGCATCAAACCGCTAGCCAAGGCGACCATGCGGCCTGAGGTGCTGGCAGGCATCGGCGGGTTTGGCGCCGTTGTTGAAATCTCCAAGAAATACCGTGAACCGGTGCTGATCTCAGGCACGGATGGCGTGGGCACAAAGCTCAAGCTTGCTTTCCACATGAAAAAACATGACACCGTTGGGATCGATTTGGTGGCGATGAGCGTCAACGACATTCTGGTTCAAGGTGCCGAGCCGCTGTACTTTCTGGACTACT
>JBKQNQ010000133.1:0-13594 GCA_052145875.1 Thiobacillaceae bacterium | reverse complement strand
GATACCGATGTCACCGTAGTTATCCACCACGGTACAAAACAGGTCGCATGACTGAATATATTGCACAGGTATCATAATGTAATGCACCCAAACAAAAAGCCGGGCGAACCCGGCCTTTTGGAGCGCGGCCGCGATATTATTTCTTCTTCAGGCAACCGCTCATGAATTTCTTACGGTCAGCGCCCTTCATGCCCTTCGCTTGGGCATTGCAATCCTTCATTTTCTGTTGCTGCGCAGTCAACGGCTTCCCAGTTTTCGACATGCCCGGCGTAGCAGCAGGCGCACCTGAAAGACACGACTTCATGAAATCTTTGCGCGCGGTCCCAGCTTTGCCCTTTGCCTTGGCGTTGCACTCCTTCATGCGGCTTTGCTGTGCATTATCCGCCAACGCCGGAGTGGCGGCTGAAACCACCATTGCGACAGCAAAAGCGATGACTGCGAAGAATTTCATGGGATCTCCTTTGTGGTTGAGTGGAGACAGCAGTGTAGCGCTTTTTTCCAGAAACGTTGCAACCCCTTGTCAAAAGCGAAAAAGCGGCGTAGAAAGCCATTAAGTCTGGCTCTCAGGCTTGAAGGAGTTGTGGATTCGAGGCTTTTTTAAGCATCTTGTAATCGTGACAACAAGCGGTTTGTCGCACGCAGTTCGCGGCTAGTAGCGCCAAGGGAGGATAGTTTCTATGGCAACAGGTACGGTTAAGTGGTTTAGCGATTCCAAAGGTTTTGGCTTTATCACTCCCGATGACGGCGGCGAAGATGTCTTTGCACATTTCTCTGCAATCAATATGAATGGCTTCAAAACCCTGAAAGAGGGCCAGAAAGTCTCATTTGAAGTGAGCCAAGGCCCCAAGGGCAAGCAGGCTTCAAACATTCAAGCGGCCTAATATTTCGGCCGCAAATTAAGAGCCCCGCTTACGCGGGGTTTTTTTACGCCAGCGGCCTGCAGATTTGCCTCGCCAGGCCGCTTGGCTGCCGGAGGAGGTCAAGGCGGCAGGTGACGAATGCCGGCGATCAATCCGGGCCCTAAGCCGCTTGTCCCCCGCAACGAAGAAGCATCGCCTCTGCTCGAGAAGCGAAATGGATGTTCCCGGGATTCGTCCGCGACGACGCATGAGCACAAGCCAACCTGGCCAGCTTCTGTTCTCCCTGGAGGGGACGCCACGGCATCCGTTGCCATCGGCGACGAATAAGGACGGGGAAAACGGACGGCCAGCGGCATTTTCGTGCGTCGTCTGTTTTTCAAATCACGGGAACAGATCGACACTTGGAAAAAGGGCATCCTGATCGATGTGGCTACGCTGCTAGGGTCCCGAGGTACGCATGGCATGTCGATGTCTTCGAATTGGAATCGTTCATGGTCGCGCACAAAGGCGAGCATTTACGCGACAACCCGAGGCAACGACGTTTTGGATATGTGGTTTTCACACCGAAACACGTACCCTTGATGCTTTAAGATATTAACTGCACGAGCCAGGATGCTTCGACGGGCAAGGGGCGCAATAGTTGAGATTTTCAGCGAGGATTCCAATACCCACGCCTTTGCAAACACATCTATCCCTCATGTCCGCACTCAGCATCCCATTTTTGCTTCCAGTGGCGAGGCTGATGTGCGAGCATGTGCGAGAAACTGGCTGCGATGATGGGCTCGGCTTTCCCCCCCGTCCTTGGGCTATTGAACAATCCGCGACTAACTGAGAGTCAACATGTTGTTTGGCGAGAAAACCTGTTTAGGGCCGATGCTGCCGACCGATGCACCCATCATCTTCAAATGGCGCAATTCACTGGAGGTTATGCATTTGGATGGGCTTTACCGACCCATTAGTCAGGCCATTTTTGATGAATGGTTCCATACCATCGGAAGAGATTCCTCACGCGTCGTCTTCTCAATCAGAAAGAAAGACGGCCTCGACTTCCTGGGGTATGTCCAGATTGTCGACATCCACCCTGTTTATCGCTCGGCCGAGGTCGGCATCATGATCGGGGAGTTGGCAAATCGTGGGAAAGGATACGGACAAGACGCCCTACGCCTGTGTGTCCAATTTTGTTGGAATGAATTGAACCTCCAAAGGCTCAGCTTGAAAATTATCGGCGAAAATAAACACGCAATTCACACCTATGAAAAAGCCGGGTTCGTCCACGAAGGCGTGCTGCGGCGAGCCATCTACGTTAATGGAGCCTTCACGGATACAACCCTAATGGCGCTGCTCAGAACATGACCGACGTAGCGTGCCTGAG
Source organism: Thiobacillaceae bacterium (assembly GCA_052145875.1). Lineage (GTDB taxonomy): Bacteria > Pseudomonadota > Gammaproteobacteria > Burkholderiales > Thiobacillaceae > DASQBT01. The sequence goes on along the minus strand of JBKQNQ010000133.1, from coordinate 11,362 downwards.
GTAGAATGCTGGGAGCCGCCTCGGTAACCCCAATCCATCACAATCCAGTTGATCTTTCGCCAGAAATTAGAAGTTAGGCGGTCAATCCCAAATACTTTCACGATCGCGCCCGCCGTTAACAGATATTGGCCCCGAAGGTTCATACCGAGGCGGGTCATCAGACAGGTGCTGACCGAGTTTGCTCAAACTCACGCCCGCCTGGGCCCAGGGGGACGCTTGGCTGATGGCGCCCGTAATTCCGGCAGGAATACTGCCAGCAGACCGATGAGAGGCAGAAAAGAACAGAGTTTGTAAACCACGACGATACCCCACAAGTCGGCAAGTTGCCCTAGCACAGCGGCCCCAATACCGGCAAGACCGAACGCGAAACCAAAGAATAGGCCGGACACGGTGCCCACTTTGCCCGGGATCAGTTCCTGGGCATACACCACCATTGCTGGAAAGGCCGAGGCCAGCATGAAGCCAATAATCATCGTCAGCAAGGCCGAGGCCGCAAGGCCCGCATACGGCAACGCCAATGTGAAAGGCGCAATCCCCAGAATGGACACCCAGATCACCTGCTTGCGTCCGATGCGGTCACCGATCGGGCCACCCAGGAGGGTTCCGGCCGCTACCGCAAACAGAAAGTAAAACAGGTGGTATTGGGCTGTCTGGGTGCTGACGTGGAACTGCTGTACCAGGTAGAAGATGAGATAACTGCTAATGCTCGCCAGATAGAAAAACTTCGAAAAGATCAGCGCGAGCAATATCCCGAGCGTGGCCATCACGTGCCCCCATGCCAGAGACCTGGGTGCTCTTGCGTTCGCTGATTCTTGTCGGCGGTGCTGCCGCCGGTACCAGCGCCCCACCCCAATTAGCACGATGATGGCTAGCAAGGCAGCGAGGGAAAACCAGGCAATGCTGCGTTGACCGTTCGGCAACACCACCCATGCTGCCACCAAGGGACCTACGGCGCTGCCAAGATTACCTCCTACCTGAAAGATGGACTGCGCGAGGCCATGCTGCCCACCCGAGGCCATGCGTGCCACCCGCGATGACTCTGGGTGGAAGATGGACGACCCGGTGCCCACCAGCGCGGCGGCGAGCAGCAGCACGGGAAAGGTCGACGCTCGCGACAATGTGAGCAAGCCGGCCAAAGTGCACGCCATACCGAACGCCAGCGAAAAAGGCTTGGGATGGCGGTCAGTATAGTAGCCGACCAGCGGTTGCAGCAGAGACGCAGTGAACTGAAAGCACAGGGTAATAAGGCCGATCTGGGCAAAATTGAGCGCGAACTCGACCTTGAAGAGCGGATATACAGCCAGCATCAACGACTGGATCATGTCGTTTAGAAAGTGCGAGAAGCTGATAACCCCTAGAACCCGGAAGGCCGTCTTGTCAGACGACGGGGAGGCGACTTTGTGCAAAGCTTGCTGCATTGAAATACGATCTTTAGTGAGCGCGCAGGCCCTGGATGGCGTGCATCCTCTAACAAAGCAACTGGGTGATCATGTTACCCACGCAGGCTATTGTGCCTGGAGTTCGCCACCGCCACCAATAGCCAGCTTGACCCTACGCTTTCGTCACCTCTGATAGGCTGATGTCAATGCGACGTCACACGTGTTCGGGTAGCGCAGGCCCGCACTCTCGCCAAGCTACATGTTGGCGATCATCGCTTCGCCAAATTCTGAGCACTTGATCTCCTTCGCGCCGTCCATCAGACGGGCAAAATCGTACGTGACCGTCCTCGCGGCAATCGCGCCGTCCATTCCTTTGAGGATGAGATCAGCCGCCTGGGTCCATCCCAAGTGTCGTAACATCATTTCCGCTGAAAGGATGATGGAACCGGGATTGACGTAATCCTTGCCGGCATATTTCGGTGCGGTTCCATGTGTGGCTTCGAACATCGCGACAGTGTCGGAGAGGTTCGCACCGGGCGCAATCCCAATGCCACCAACTTCTGCAGCCAATGCATCGGACACATAATCGCCGTTTAGGTTAAGCGTGGCAATGACATCGTATTCGGCGGGACGCAACAAAATCTGCTGTAGGAAGGCATCGGCTATCATATCTTTGACAATAACCCCGTTCGGGAGCTTCATCCACGGACCGTCGTCAATCAATGTGGCGCCAAATTCACGTGCCGCGAGTTCATAGCCCCACTTCTTGAAGCCCCCCTCGGTGAACTTCATAATGTTGCCCTTGTGCACCAAGGTGACGGATTTGCGGTTATTGTCGATGGCGTATTGGATTGCGCGGCGGATAAGGCGCTCAGACCCCGCAATTGACACCGGCTTGATCCCGATCGCAGAAGATTCGGGGAAACGAATTTTCTTGACACCCATTTCGGTTTGCAGAAATGTGATCAGTTTCTTGACTGCGTCAGAATTGGCTTCCCATTCGATCCCTGCGTAAATATCCTCTGTGTTTTCACGGAAGATCACCATGTCGACTTTGTCCGGCTGTTTCACGGGACTAGGCACACCCTTGAAATAGCGCACCGGGCGCAAACAGACGTACAAATCCAGCATCTGACGCAACGCCACGTTGAGCGACCTGATCCCCCCTGAAGTAGGTGTCGTCAGTGGTCCCTTGATCGAAACAACGTAATCCTTCACGGCCTCGACCGTCTCCCCTGGCATCCACATGTCGGGCCCGTAGACTTTGGTCGCCTTCTCGCCGGCGTACACTTCCATCCACGCAATTCGCTTTTTGCCCCCATAGGCCTTCGCAACAGCCGCATCCACTACCTTCTTCATCACTGGGGTAATGTCTACCCCCGTTCCATCCCCTTCAATGAAGGGAATGATCGGATTGTCAGGAACGGCCAAGGTGTTGTCAGCGTTAACGGTAATTTTCTGGCCGCTGGAGGGAATTTCTATGTGTTGATAAGTCATGGTTGCTTGCGATAAACGATAAAATGACCGGATGTCTCGTCTAGTCCTTTTTAACAAGCCCTACGGCGTACTCAGCCAGTTCACCCCTGAGGGGCGTTGGCAAGGGCTGAAGGATTATCTTCCCATTCCGCGAGTGTATGCCGCCGGAAGGTTGGATGCAGACAGCGAGGGTTTGCTAATTCTAACCGATGATGGGTCGCTTCAGTTCCGAATAGCCGATCCGCAGCACAAGCTGCCCAAAACCTATTGGGCTCAGGTGGAAGGCACTCCAGGTGAGCCCGCGCTTGGCCAGCTCAGGAGGGGCGTGGATTTGGGTGACTTTATGACGCGCCCCTGTCGGGTACAGGCCGTGGAGGAGCCACTTGGCTTGTGGCCTCGAAATCCGCCAATTCGCTTTCGCAAATCCACGCCGACAAGTTGGCTTGAGCTGACGATAGCCGAGGGCAAGAACAGGCAGATACGACGCATGACCGCTAAAGTGGGATTGCCGACCTTGCGGCTGATTCGTTATGCCATTGGGAACTGGACGCTCGAAGGGCTGACGCCGGGGCAATGGAAAGAAGTGTATGAATAGTCCAAACTTGAGTCCCATCTGGGTACCCCATGTGGTCGTCGCAGCCATCGTCGAGCATGAGGGAAAATTCTTGCTGGTCGAGGAGGAGACTGGGGATGGCTTGCGGCTCAACCAGGCTGCCGGTCACTGGGAGAGAAGTGAAACCTTGCTTGAAGCCGTGGTACGCGAAGCACTTGAAGAAACCGCGCATCATGTCGAGCCGGTTGCGCTTCTTGGCTGTTACACCACCACCAACGCGGCGCGAAACATCACGTATTTGCGCTTTGCCTATGTGTGTACGAGCAGCGGCGTTGATCTTAACCGCAGGCTGGATAGTGGAATTGTGCGTACGCTGTGGCTCACACCGCACGAGCTTGCTGCGAGTTCAACCCCTCACCGCAGCCCCCTGGTAATGCGCTGTGTACAGGATTACCTGAGCGGTCCGCGGTATCCTCTTGAATTTGTGACGCATCTATGAAGGGCCGAGTCGCGGTCGGCCTCTCTGGGGGAGTGGACTCCTCTGTTGCAGCGTGGCTTCTGAAGCAACAGGGTTACGATGTCCTGGGCGTATTCATGAAAAACTGGGACGATGATGACAACACGGACCAGTGCACCGCGCGGCAGGATTTTCTGGATGTACTCGCAGTCGCCGATGAACTAGACATCGAAGTCGAGGCCGTCCATTTCGCTGCAGAATACAAGGAGCGCGTATTTAGCCATTTTCTCGCCGAATATCAGGCGGGCCGCACGCCGAACCCGGACGTCCTTTGTAACTCAGAAATCAAATTCAAGGCCTTTCTAGAAGACGCATTGGGACGGGGCGCGGATTACATCGCCACTGGCCATTACGTCGGCCGTGCAACGGATGTGGCGGGCAGGGCCGCCTTGTTGCGTGGTGGGGACGCCAGCAAGGACCAGAGCTACTTCCTATACCGTTTGAACCAGTCGCAACTCAGGCCAACGCTTTTCCCTCTAAGCGAACTGTCTAAGCCTGAGGTTCGCCGTATCGCGGAAGAAATTCGCTTGCCCAATGCAGCGAAAAAAGACTCGACAGGAATTTGCTTCATCGGCGAGCGAAATTTTCGCGATTTCCTGGAGCGCTACCTTCCGAAAGCGCCCGGTGATATGCGCACCCCAGACGGCAAACGCGTGGGTCAACACCTGGGACTGATGTACTACACGCTTGGTCAACGACAGGGGTTGGGCATCGGTGGGAAGAAGGACATGGAAGACCATCCTTGGTATGTGGCCGACAAGGACATGGCGAGCAACACCTTGATCGTTGTTCAGGGGCACGACCATCCGGCGTTGCTAAGCAATGAACTTACCGCTAAAGAGCTGAGCTGGATATCCGGCGAGCCACCTAACCCGAGCCTGCGCTATACGGCCAAGACCCGCTACCGCCAGACTGACGCGGCCTGCCATGTGAGGCTGTCTGGCGATGGCATGATGCATATTATGTTCGAGGCCGCGCAATGGGCCGTTACGCCCGGGCAATCCATCGTGCTATACGATGGCAGAACCTGCCTGGGTGGCGGAATCATATGTGAGTGATGGTCCGCCCGCCATTCTGATGCCTTCACGATCCTATCTGAAATCGCAGTCACCTCCCCTGCCAACCGGTCTATGAGTGCCCATTGCTAAACATCCGCTGCGGTTCGCCGATTCCTCATGTGGGTACATCAGGCCCTTATTCCCCCAATGCCAGAAAATATGAGCCAGAATTAGAAACCCGATCGCAAAAATGACCATCCTGCTTACTCACGAGCCAGTCGTCAATCGGTCCCGCACGATTACCGCCAATCGGCTGATCGTGCATGGAACATCAATGGGTGATACCTGCGACGGCCTGAACGAGATTGCCACAGCCTGGCCAATGGAGCGTACCGTCCTGCTTAGCCTGGAGGGATTTCCGCTGGATGCTACCTTGGCTGAATGGGAACTTCCCAATAACACGCTGATCGAGCTGCCGGCCCGGTTTCTTGCGACCACAGACGGCGCCAGCCTCGCCCGAAAGCTCGTCGCGCGTGGCACCGGCCTGTGTGTCTCCCGGGCAGGCAATGGCGAGACACTTCCTTCGGACATTCCGTTGCGCTTTGGCTTAGTTGATGCCAACGCACCTCATGAAGCACTCAATGGCATAGGGGTCCCCCTCGCGACTGACCTGAAAGACGTCGCCGAATTTGAAAAGGCACTGGCTGACAATTTTGCCGGCGCGAGCGGCTGGTTCTTCCTCCACGACAAACCCACGTCAAAAAAGCCCATGACGTCGGCGAGCAATATTTTGCGGGTGCTTAATCTGGTCAGGCATGAGGCTGACGTGCGCGAAATTGAGGAAATCATCAAGCATGATGTCACCCTGTCTTTTCGTCTGTTGCGCTATGTGAACTCGGCAGCTTTCGGCTTGTCGGTGGAAATCCAGTCTTTCCGGCACGCCATAACCATGTTGGGCTATGACAAGCTCAATAAATGGCTGTCGGTTCTGCTGGTAACCGCCAGTAAGGTTCCGGGCGCGCAGGCCATGATGCAAGCCTCGGTTACCCGGGGTCGCTTCATGGAAATTCTCGGACAGAGCTTCTTCGACAAACCAGCATGGGACAACCTATTCATCACCGGCGTCTTCTCGCTGCTAGACGTGCTTTTGAACACAGAGATGGACGCGCTGTTAAGCCGCATGCATCTGCCTGACGCGGTAACTGATGCACTGGGCCGGAACGTAGGGCCTTATGCTCCATTCCTTAATTTGGCGCGAGCGTGCGAGAGTGATCCCTCCGCCTTTGAAAAACAAACCCGGGACCTCGGCATTGCGCCGGATGTGGTCAACCGCGCCGAGCTGATCGCCCTGTCGTACGCCGATACGCTACATGCGATGTGACAAGGCAAAAACCTAGGGCCAGATCCTGAGGGGCACGGTAGAATATTGAGCGTGTGCACTCTTTATCGACCCAATTCCTCCCTATGACTGAAGTACCGACCTCTTCTAGCAGCCATTTCATCCGCAACATCATCGACGAACAGAATGCTTCCGGCAAATGGGGCGGCCGCCTGGAAACGCGCTTTCCACCCGAACCCAATGGCTATTTGCACTATGGCCATGCCAAGTCAATTTTCCTTAACTTCGGCCTGGCGCGCGACTATGGCGGCGTATGCCACCTGCGCTTCGATGACACTAACCCAGAGAAAGAGGAGCAGGAATACGTTGATTCAATTATCAGCGCGGTCAAGTGGCTGGGGTTCGATTGGGGGCAACATCTTTATTACGCGTCAAATTATTTTGACACCATGTATTCCTGCGCCAAGTATTTGATCCGTTCCGGCAATGCTTACGTCGATTCCCTATCCGCAGAGGAGATGAAGGCCTATCGAGGCACACTGACGGACCCCGGCAAAGATAGCCCTTACCGCACCCGCAGCATCGAGGAGAATGATGACCTGTTTGATCGCATGAGGGCGGGGGAGTTCGCCGATGGCACACATGTGCTGCGTGCCAAGATTGACATGGCCTCCCCAAACATCAACTTGCGTGACCCCGCCATTTACAGAATCAAACACGCAACGCATCACAACACAGGGGACACGTGGTGCGTCTACCCGATGTACACGTATGCGCACCCGATTGAGGATGCGATTGAACGTATTACCCATTCCATCTGCACACTGGAGTTTGAAGACCAGCGTCCCTTTTATGACTGGTTGCTGGACAAGCTTGCGGACGGCAGTTTTTTTTCACGTCCGCTGCCGCAGCAAATTGAGTTTGCGCGGCTCAACTTGACTTATGTGGTGTTGTCCAAACGTAAGCTCATCCAGTTGGTGGAAGATAACCACGTGGAGGGCTGGGACGATCCGCGTCTGCCAACACTAATGGGCGCGCGGCGCCGCGGATTTACGCCCCGCGGATTCAAATTGTTTACCGACCGCATTGGTGTATCGAAAGCCGACTCATGGATTGACATGAGCGTGCTAGAGGACTGCATGCGCGAAGACTTGAACCAACATAGCTTGCGCCGCATCGCCGTACTCGATCCGGTCAAGCTGATCATCGACAACTATCCAAACCACCAAACGGAGGAATGTCTTGCTCCCAATCATCCCCAAAGCCCTGAGCTCGGCAAACGCGCCATCCCATTTGCGCGCGAACTTTGGATCGAGCGCGAAGACTTCGCGGAAACCCCACCTAAGAATTACTTCCGCTTGTTTCCCGGCAACAGAGTCAGGCTGCGCTACGGCTACGTCGTTGAATGTATTGGCTGCGACAAGGATAGCGCGGGTAACGTCACGGCCATACATTGCAACTACTTGCCCGACACGAAATCCGGCACGCCGGGGGCAGACTCGGTGAAGGTCAAAGGTAACATCCACTGGGTTTCCGCGAAACACGGATATCAAGCTGAAGTACGGTTGTATGACCGCCTGTTTGGTGTGCCGCATCCTGGACGCGACGGTGACTATCTAGACGACATAAATTCTGCATCGAAAGCCGTGGTTATGGCGCAACTGGAACCCGCATTGAAGGATGTGAAGCCTGAGGAGTGTTTTCAGTTCGAGCGTCACGGCTATTTTGTCGCTGACCTGAAAGATACACGGCCAGGCGCACCAGTATTTAATCGGACCGTGACCCTAAAGGATTCATGGGCGAGAGCCACAGAAAAATCACATGGCTGATGCACTCACCCGCTTCGTATTCGAACACGCCCCGGTGAAGGGCGGGATCGTCCACTTGTCGGAAACCTGGCGCATCGTGAAGCAGCACGCCGAATATCCAGTACCGTTGAAGAACGTGTTGGGTGAGCTACTGGCTGCAGCGGCGCTCCTCACCGCCGGGCTTAAATTCGACGGCAGCCTGATATTGCAACTGCATGGCACCGGCCCAGTCAAATTGATTGTAGTGGAGGCCACTTCTCAGCGTACGCTGCGCGCGACTGCCAAATGGGACGGAGAGGTAACTGAACCGAGCCTAGCCGGCCTGCTCGGCGATGGGCGCTTTGTAATGACATTGGATCAAAGCAAGGCAGGTAAACTCAACTATCAGGGCATTGTTCCGCTGCAAGGTCAGAGCATTGCTGAGATCCTATCCCACTATATGGCAAGTTCAGAACAACTGGAAACCCGCATCTATCTGGCAACGAACGATCACGTTGCAGCCGGAATGTTGCTGCAAAAGCTCGCTGCCAGGGACGTGGAAGACCCTGACGCATGGAACCGAGCGGCCCATCTCGCCGATACGATTAGACCCGATGAATTGCTGGATTTGACGGCCAATGACATTCTACTGCGGCTATTCCACGAAGAGACCTTGCGCCGATTTGACCAGGAACCGCTGGCATTTCGCTGCACTTGCACGCCTGAACGTGTCAGCAGCATGCTGACATTGCTCGGTCGCGAGGAAGTCGAGAGCATTCTTGCGGAGCAGGGCCGTGTGGAAGTGCGTTGCGATTTTTGTGACACGATGTACACCTTTGATTCCGTGGATGTCGCCCAATTGTTTGTCAAAGGTACCCTAATCCTTGGCAGCGAGGTTCGTCACTAACGACAGCGCTTTAACGTCACCCCCGGGTAAGCGCTACTTCAGATCTGACCCCACACGAATTGCGCGTCTTCTCGGCGGCGCAAACTAAAGCCCTGGTGTAAGTTAGGCATCGCTTGCGGCACCCGAAATCAAGCGGACCCAAGCTCTCAGGCTGAGGCTGCTATTGAGCGATGAAGCGCTCGCGACCAAACACCCGGACGGGGACAACGTTATCGGACCAGCTCCTCGTGAACGTTCGGTGTTGTCCGAGCGAGAAGTTCCCACTCGCCTGCTGGCTCGTTCCCGCGTGGTCTTTTTTTTCGACCGTTGCATTGCGCCGATCGTCAATCCGTCCGCAGCACTTTGTGCCTGATTGGCGCCGCATCTGAAGCCCGATTGCGCCTGAGCATGCGGCCTGCCTGCGCTGGACGTCACGGCCCGGGCTGAACTCAAACGATCAGTTCAAGACACTTTGGCATTTTCTTTTGCCTGCCAATAGTTAAAAACCATCGCCCAATTGGGTCCTGACCCCAATGCCCGCCTCGCCAGAAATCGCTTGCCACCCGCTGATTTGGAATTACTCCGTTGGCATTCCAAGATGCCTCGCCTTCACCATCTTGGCGCCATTTCGGCCCCGGGGGTGACAACGAAGAGGCCATCGGACGTTGAGGAAACTTAGCGCGTCAAACCCGAGACTGGGTCGCGCGAAATGGCGAGATTACTGGGTACTACTGCCCGGACACTGACGCTTTGTCACGAGGTGACGACACCTACCTTGAGCTGTGGGCCGAATTTATCGATCACCTTCCTCACCTTGGGCGCTACCACGTACTGACAGTACGGTAGATGTGTGTTCCCGTTATAGTAATTCTGGTGGTAGCCTTCGGCCGGATAAAACGTCTCAGCGGCACTTACCTCGGTAACGATGGGCCCCGGCCAGTTTGCCGATTCATGCTGAATGGCGGCTTGTGCTTTCGCCTTCTGTTCCGGCGAGTGGTAATAGATCGCTGAACGGTATTGTGTGCCCCGATCGTTACCCTGGCGGTTGAGCGTGGTGGGATCATGAATGGCGAAAAAGACCTCGAGCAAATTCTCGAAACTGATCACCGAAGGGTCGAATTTGACTTGCACGACTTCTGCATGTCCTGTCGTTCCCGTACAGACGGCTTCATAATTAGGGTTGGGTAACAGCCCGCCCATGTACCCGCAAGCGACGCTTTCCACTCCCCTTAGACGTTGGAATACGGCGTCAAGGCACCAGAAGCACCCTCCGGCCAAGGTTGTCATTTCAACGGACATGATATTCTCCTGATCGACCCAATCGTGCCGCCGTATGGCTACGCGGCCTCACTCAACCGGCACTGTTTCCTTGAATGACTCACGCTTGACCAGCCTTGTGTAGAAGCCCGAAAGGTTGGGATAGGGACCACGCCAGTCAATTTTCGGAAAACGCAAATCCAGATAACCAAGCGTGCAGGCAACCGCAATATCCGCTAGTGACAATTTGCCGGCGACGTAGTGAAGATGGTTTCCGAGCAGCATTGCCAATCTTTCCAGCCCGCGCGACACTTTCGTTTCCTGCCTCGATACCCATTCCCGACTGCGCAGCTCTTCAGGCCGTTTGTTTTCCATGAAAATCAGCGCCGCCGCATCGATGATGCCGTCTGCCAAGGCTTCGATCTTACGCACGGCAATACGGGGCTTTGGCTCTTGTGGAAGCAAATGCCCGACCGGACTCAAGTGCTCAAGGTATTCGACAATTACCCGCGAGTCGTAGAGTGACTCGCCGTCCTTGAGCACCAGAACCGGAACCTTTCCCAATGGGTTCGCTTCGCCAACCTTAGTATCGGGACTCCAGGGGACATCCAATTCGAGTTCGAATGGAATTCGTTTTTCCAACAAGACGATCCGGACTTTGCGGCCAAAGGGAGAAGTGGGTGACGAAATCAGTTTCATTTTTCGAGCGGAGTATCCAGTAGATGATTATCGCTACTGTTTCAGCGCGAAATCAACCCACTTGTTCAACATGGGTAATACCTCACTTCCAAACCAGTCGTTGTGTTTGAGCCAGCGACGGTTGCGCGGGCTTGGATGCGGCAGCGGAAAAAAGTCTGGTAAAAAATCCCGGTATGCCCGCACCGTATCGGCAAGCGTTCTGCCCTGTCTGTTCCCGAGATAATATGCTTGAGCATAGCGACCGATGAGGAGCGTCAAGCGGATATTCTGCATAGCCGCGCGCAAGGACGGGTGCCACAGCGGCGCGCATTCTGGTCGTGGTGGCAGGTCTGCGCCATTTTCACTGCCCGGATAGCAAAGCCCAGTCGGAATGATAGCGATCGCATTTTCATCATAAAACTGTTCGCGCGAAAGTCCGAGCCAGTCTCTAAGCAGGTCTCCAGACGGATCGTTCCAGGGGATGCCAGTTTC
>JBKQNQ010000132.1:0-3622 GCA_052145875.1 Thiobacillaceae bacterium | reverse complement strand
CCACCCTGATACACAACCTTACTTAGAAGCGAATGTGATTGGAAGCGTTCAACGTCGCCCGTGAGCCGCGCCAATCATCGATGTGATACTTGGTAAAGGGCAGGCCAGTCTTTTCAAAGAAACGAGGCCAGCCAATCCGGTCAATCCAGTCAATCATGCGTTCCCAAGGGCGTCCATCTTCCTTATAGACACGCAGAATCTTCATGACGATCTCGCTCACTTCCGGCCAGCGCGGTGGATTGTTTGGCAGACCGGCCGCAACCAGCTTGTGGAAGGTAGGTTTGGAGCGGGCATTGGAGTTCTTGCCGCCAACCCAAATGGCGAGTTTCGAGTTCTCGGGATCGTTGATCTGCATTGGGGGGCAGGGCGGGTAGCAGGCCCCGCAACAAATGCATTTCTTCTCGTCCACTTCCAGTGAGGGCTTGCCATTCACCAGTGCCGGACGAATCGCTGCAACCGGACAGCGCGCAACGACCGAAGGACGTTCGCAGACATTCGCCACGAGGTCATGGTTAATCTTGGGCGGTTTGGTGTGTTGCATAATGATGGCGATGTCAGCCTGGCCGCCACAGTTGATTTCGCAGCAGGAGGTAGACAGCTTCACCCGGTTGGGCATCTCGCACTTGATGAACTCTTCATAGAGGTCGTCCATCAGCGCCTTCACTGCGCCCGAGGCATCTGTTCCTGGAATGTCGCAATGCAAAAAGCCCTGGGTGTGAGCAATCATTGTCACCGAATTGGCGGTACCGCCAACAGGGTACCCCGCGTCATTTAGCGCCTTGATCAGGGGATCGACCTTGGCAGGATCCGCCACCATGTATTCAATGTTAGAACGCGTGGTGAAGCGAACGTGCCCGTCAGCATACTTGTCCGCAATGTCACACAGCTGGCGAATGGTGTATACGTCCATCTGACGCTGGGTGCCAGCCTTAACGGTCCAAATTTCTTCGCCACTTTCTGCGCGGTGGCGCAAAACGCCCGGCTTGGGATGGTCATGAAACACCCATTTGCCGTAGTTTTTCTTCATCACCGGATGCATCAGCGGCATGGGGTCCGGTGCGCCGCTTTCGATAGGATGTCTGATTTCAGCCATTACAATTTCTCCAGGTATTTGATTTCTCGAGCGGAGAATGATCTACGCCCGAGAGACGTGCATTTCTGCTTACGCGGCAGCGTTCTTGCGCTCTTCCCACTTTTCCGCTTCCTCTTCCCAGCCGTCCATTCGGACATAGGGATTGCTACGCGGCTGAGCGATCATGTTGGGATCGATCTCAAGGCCAATGCCTTCGAGGAAGTTCACCAGGCCGATGCGGTCGATCATCTCCCCAGTGCGCTCATGCTCCAGCGCGTTCTCGGCAAAGAAGTCGAGGATGCTGCGCGCCAGGTCATTGAGCTTCTCGAAGTCCTCGTCGGATTCAAGCTTCATGAAGGGAATCACCACGGTACCCATGGTGGCGCCGATCTTCAGCACGCTCTTGCCGCCCACCAGGATGGTCACGCCCTTATCCTTGCCAGGCAACAGGCCACCCGGTATGACGTTCAGGCAGTGCATGCAGCGCACGCAGTTGTGGTTGTCGATTTCCATGCAGTCTTCAGCGTCGACTGCCACGGCTACGACGCCGTTCGCACGGCTCTCGGTGCCCTGCTTCTTGAGCGACAGGGCCTTGCTCGGACACATGCCGATGACCTGGTTGACCAATTCGGGCTTGCCGTTCTTGGCGACCCAGGCTTTGACCAGGCTTTCGTTGACCTGGATGTTGTCACGCCAGGTACCCAGCGTGGCCATGTCGGAACGTTGGATGGCGTTGACGCAGTCATTACCGCACCCGGAAAACTTGAACTTGAATTTGTAGGGCAGGGCCGGACGGTGCATGTCGTCCAGGTTGTTGTTGATGACGCTGCGCAGGGCCCGGGCTTCGTCATAGCAGGACAATTCGCAGCGCGCCGCACCGACGCAGGACATGGAGGTGCGCAAGGCGGGGCCGGCACCACCCAGGTCATAGCCGCCCTCGTTAAGCTCGTCAAATGCCGGCTGGACGTTCTCGGTCTTGCAGCCCTGGAACATGATGTCGCCAGACTGGCCGTGGAACGCAATCAGGCCGGAACCATGCTTTTCCCAGACTTCGGCCATCCAACGCAACGTCTTGGTGTCATAGTGCATCCCAGCGGGCGGCTGGATCCGCAGCGTATGGAATTCAGCCGCGGCGGGATAAACCGGCTTTTCATTTGCATCCTTCAGTTCGGTGAAGCGCGGAATGATGCCGCCACCATAGCCAAACACGCCCACGGTGCCGCCTTTCCAATAGCCTTTCTTATTCTTATAAGACGCCTCCAGCTGACCCATGAGGTCAACCATCATATCGTTGTCTTTGGCCAGTCGCTTCAGGCCAGTCACGAAACTGGGCCAGGGACCGCTTTCAAGCTGGTCTAGCATGGGCGTATCGTACATTTTCTTTGCCATGATCAATCTCCATTAAAAACGAACTTCGGGTTGCCCCGTATCTGGAATATGAGCCCTGATAAAGCCTTCATCCTGGACATTCAAAGCCGTCGGATTGCAAGCGCATAGGACTTCAAAATCAGCGGTTTGAATGATTCGGGATGGTACCCCCATAAAAGATGGTAATTCCATCATCAGTATGGGTAGCCCCTACCTACCCATCTGGGTTATATACATACCCCCGCTCGGGTGGATGTTGCTCACGAGTGACTTCATGCACACTTACAGCTTTGCGGGTTAGCGTTATCTATCAGGAAGGTGCTTGCGCCGGATATATATTAAAGTGTGGACGGACTTGAACTGGGACTTGGAAGGATGCATATAAGATGACGGATGAGATCGGAATCCAAAGCGTGGAGAAATTCACTGCCAGCCCCTATCGGCAGGAAATTGAGCTCCAACACATAATGCATCGAGCTGATTACGTCACCCTGAGGGTGAGGATTCGAGAGATCAAGCGCTTTACCATTTTTGATATCGATGCACTTACCGCGCGGCGCTGGGGTGAGGCGCTGCTCAAATGGGCCGATATGCAGGGCACCGCCCGCGACCAGGCTCCGATCGGAGAAGAGAAATAGGCTGGCTATACGACGACCACGCAGAGGCCAAGGAGATCGACGTCTCTTCGGTCTCTGACGTTCAGTTTGAGTTGAAGGGCGATGCGTTGCCCATGGATCATGCCTGGACGCTCTATCAGGGCTTGTTGAGCCTTGCACCTTGGCTAGCGGACGAAGACGCAATAGGCATCCATCCGGTTCTGGGCATCCATACCGGGGGGGGCGACATGATCTTGAACCATCGCGCCAAACTGGTCGTGCGCAGTCCTGCGCGCCGGCTCGAGGATCTGGTAAAGCTGGAAGGGCGGTCGTTTCTCGTTGGCGGCCGCACGTTGACGCTGGGGAAAAGTCGGGTCAAGCCCCTGACCCTTCACACACCGCTGTATGCGCATACGCTGTGCACCGGTCATGACGACGAGCGGATTTTTACTCAGGATGTCATGCGCGGTCTTGACATGATGAACATCAACACGCGTTTTATTTGCGGGAAGCCCCAAAAGTTTTTCGACGGTGAGAAAATAGCGACGGGCTTTAGCCTGATGCTGCATGGCCTCCCCATCGAACA